>CACALX010000026.1 GCA_902533445.1 uncultured Pelagibacteraceae bacterium | reverse complement strand
CCCACTAAAACTAACAAAAAAAAGTAAATTAAGATTTTTTTACTTTTTCTTTGATGCATCTTTCAAAATCCATTCAATTAATTTCAAAAAGCTTATTCCTTCATAAGAAGCTATTTCGGGTACGAGAGATAATTTTGTCATACCAGGCTGTGTGTTAATTTCTAATAGATAAAATCTTCCCTTAAAATATTTAAAATCTGAACGTGTTACACCAGAACAACCAATAATCTTGTGTGCTTTAAACGCAATATTCAATACTTGATTTAATTTTTTATTTGGTAAATCAACAGGTATTATATGTTTAGTTTTTGCTTTTGTGTTGTACTTTGCTTGATAATCATAAAAAGCTCTTTTGGGTTTTAATTCAATTGCTCCAAGTTTTTTATTACCCATAATTGCTACCTGAATTTCTCTTCCTCCAATAAATTCCTCAATCATAATTTTTTTGTAATCTTTCAATGATTTAACTTTTTGTGTTAGATTAGATTTATTGCATATAAAAACATTAACACTTGAACCCTCATTTAAAGGTTTTATGACAACAGGAAATTTTAATTTTGACTGAATTTTTTTTATTAAGGTAGATGATTTATAACCATAATTATAAACAAAAAATTTTGGTGTATTAATTTTATTTTTTATAAAAATTTTTTTTGAAATTTCTTTATCCATAGCTAAAGATGAAGCAACAACACCAGAATGGGTATATGGAATTTTAAATTTCTCCAAAATACTTTGGATATATCCATCCTCTCCAAATTGACCATGCAATGCATTAAAAATTATATCAGGTTTAAATTTTTTTGATGTTTAAAGATAAAGATCTATCTGGTTCAGAAATCTGAATTTTATAACCATTTTTTTTCAGCTCTTTGGCAACCTGTTTACCTGTATCAAGACTTATTAATCTCTCCTTTGATATTCCACCTGAAAGTATTAGTATTTTTTTTTTCAATTTATTCTAAAATTTTAATTTCAGTTTCTAACTTTACACCTGTTTTTTCAAAAACATTTTTTGACACATATTCAATCAAACTCTTCATATCTTTAAATTTAGCATTACCTTTATTTACAAAAAAATTACAGTGTTTTTCTGAAATATATGCATCACCAAAAGAAATATCTAATGGCACAGACTCTTTTATTAGTTCCCAAACCTTTTTTTCAGATTGATCAAAAGGGTTTTTAAAAGTACTTCCGCTTGTTTTAATTCTTGTTGGTTGTGCTTTTTCTTTTTTTTCTTTTAAAAAATTCATTTCATTTTGGATTAATTCTTTTTCTTTCTTAAACCCTTTAAAGGAGGCACTTAAAAAAATAAGGTCATCAGATAAACCGCTATCTCTGTATTTAAAATTAATATCTTTTGCAGGTATAGTTACTACCTGGCCAGATTTAGTAACTGCTTGAATCGAAATTAGAATATTTTTAAATTCTCTATTAAAACAGCCAGCATTCATTTTAATTCCACCGCCAACTGTACCTGGTATACAAGACAAAAATTCAAAACCACCTAAACTATTTTCTAATGCAAATTCTGATAATGCTTTGTCACTAACAATACTTCCTGCAATGATTATATCATCTGACAGAACTGATAAATTATTAAAATTATTTGCAAGCTTGATTACTACACCGTCATATTTGTCGTCAGTTATTAATGTGTTGGATCCTCCACCTAAGACAAAGATATTTTCTTTATTTTCTATAATTTTTAAAAATTTAATTAAATCTTTTAAATTATCTGCTTTAAAATAAATTTTAGCTTTACCACCAATATTAAACCAATTTTTTTTTTTTAAATCACAGTCTAGCTTTAGGTTTTGACCAAACTCTTCTGACAGTTCTTTCAAATTAGTTTTCATTTTAAATATTTTGGTAATTCTCTTATCCAGCTTGAAATTGAACCAGCACCCATACCAATGACAATTTTTTTTCCATAAATATTACTTTTTACATATTTTGCTAATTGCAATTGATCCTCGATCATCAATAATTCAACTCTCGAATTTTTAATAATTTGTTTTGCAAAACTAAGATAACTAAATCCGAGTTTCATTTTCTCACCGGCATTATAAATTGGAAATAAAATTACTTTATCAGCATCTCTAAAAGCATAACTAAACTCTTTTTTCAAATCTTTTACTCTTGAT
>CACALX010000025.1 GCA_902533445.1 uncultured Pelagibacteraceae bacterium | reverse complement strand
TGAAATGAAAAATGATATGGTGAAAGATAATTAATGAGCTCAGAGAAAAGAAAAATTGCTTATATTGATGGAAAACCTTACGAAATAGGTCCTAATCATACATCTATTTTAAAATTTGTTAAAAGCTATGTTGGTGAAAAAAAGGTGCCAACTTTATGTGATGACCCTAACTTAGCGCCATATGGAGCTTGCAGAGTTTGTTCTGTTGAAGTTGCTTTAGAAAAAGACGGACCAACTAGAGTAGTTGCATCTTGTCATACACCTGTTGCAGAAAACCAGCACATATTTACTTCAAACGAAGCATTAACAAGTCTTAGAAAAAATATTGTTGAGTTAGTTTTAACTGACCACCCTATGGAATGTGATACTTGTGAAGTAAACAATAACTGTGAACTTCAAACAGTTGCAAATGATTTAGGTGTTGCTGATCATAGATACAATAGTCCTAAGCAACATAAAGGAATTCCAAGAGATACTTCTCATGATTATATGAGAATGAATTTAGATAACTGTATTAACTGTGGAAGATGTGTCAGAGCATGTGATGAAATTCAAGGATCATTTGTTTTAACAATGAGTGGTAGAGGATTTGAATCTAGAATTACAACAGACAACGATATGATGTTTGGAGATAGTTCTTGTGTATCATGTGGAGCTTGTGCTCATACATGTCCAACGGACGCAATTTCAGATGTATTCCAATCTAAATCTGCAGCTGTAGACAAAAAAGTTAGAACAACTTGTTCGTACTGTGGTGTTGGTTGTAACTTAGAAGCATCTATTAAAGATGATAAGGTGGTTGCAATAGACACTCCTAAACAGACAGAAGTAAATGCTGGTCATACATGTATTAAAGGAAGATACGCTTTTAGTTTTTATGATCACCCAGACAGACTTAAAACTCCATTAATCAAAAGAAATGGAAAATTTGAGGAAGCTTCTTGGGATGAAGCATATGATTTTATCAAAAAAGAAATGAATAGAATTACAAAAGAAAACGGTCCAGATGCTTTTGCTGGAATTTCTTCTGCAAGATGTACAAATGAAGAAAACTATGTTTTCCAAAAAATGATTAGAGCTGCTGTTGGAACTAACAGTGTAGATTGTTGTGCAAGAATTTGTCACTCACCCACAGCTTGGGGTATGCAGCAAACATTTGGAACAGGTGCTGCGACTAACTCAACAGAAGATATTTATCATGCAGATTTATTTTTGGTTATTGGAGCAAACCCAACTAATGCTCACCCTGTAACAGGAGCAAAAATTAAACAGCAAGTAATGAAAGGTAAAAAATTAATTGTCCTTGATCCAGTAACAACTGAATTAGCTAAACTTGCAGATTATCATATCAAACTTAGACCTGGAACTAACGTTGCAGTTCTAAATATGATGCTACACTTTATTATTAAATCTAAACTTTATAATGCTGACTTTGTAAGAGATAGAACAGAAGGTTTTGATAATTTCTTAAAAGAAATTGAAAGACAAGATGTTGATCAGTTAGCAAAAGTTGCTGGTGTTGAAAAACAACTAGTTAAAGAAGCAGCAATTGCCTATGCAACAGCAAGAAATTCAATGGAGTTCCATGGATTAGGAGTTACTGAACACGAACAAGGTTCAAAAACTGTAATGTTAATTGCTGATTTAGCAATGATTACAGGAAATATTGGAAGAAAAGGAGTTGGTGTAAATCCACTTAGAGGCCAAAATAATGTTCAAGGTGCAGCTGATATGGGTTGTCAACCGCATCAAGGAGCAGGTTATTTTCCGGTCGATAAAGAAGAAAACCAAAAATTTTATACTGAAAAATATGGTGTAACTCACCCCACTAAAGCTGGTTTAAAAATACCTCAAATGTTTGAGGCTGCAATCAGTAAAGAACTAAAAGGTTTATGGATTATAGGAGAAGATATAGTTCAAACAGATCCAAATAGTGCACATGTTATTGAGGCAATGAACTCATTAGAGCTATTGGTGGTTCAAGAAATATTTATGAGTGAAACTGCAAAACTTGCAACTGTAGTTTTACCTGGAACTACTTTCTTAGAAAAAGATGGAACGTTTACAAATACTGAAAGAAGAATTCAAAGAGTTAATAGAGCAGTTCCTCCATTACCAGGTACAAAACCTGATGGACTAATTGTAACTGAGATGATGCAAAAATTAGGTTTTGATCAACCATCTTATGATGCTGATCAGGTTTTAGAAGAAATTGCTGATATCGTTCCTTTCTTTAAAGGAGTTACAAGAGAGAGACTTGGAAAATTTGGTCTACAATGGCCTGTAAAAGAGGATGGAACAGATACACAAATTCTACACACAGAAACATTTAAACTTGGAAAAGGAAGATTGAAAAACTTTGATTGGAAAGAATCTAGTGAGATAGAAGCTAATCAAAAAGATTATCCATTAATTTTAACTACAAGTAGAGTTTTACAACACTACA
>CACALX010000024.1 GCA_902533445.1 uncultured Pelagibacteraceae bacterium | reverse complement strand
AAATTAACAACCAACAACTAAGGGTTATATGAGCGCAACTGTTGAAAATATTTTATTATACACAATCGGAGCTGGTTTTTTATCTATCGTTTATGGGTTTTTAACTGGAAAAAACATTTTAAATTCAAGTTCAGGAAATGCAAAAATGCGAGATATAGCATCAGCTATTCAAATTGGAGCAAAAGCTTATCTAGCAAGACAATACAAGACAATCGCAATTGTTGGTGCAGCTGTTCTTGTAATTGTTAGTATTGCGTTTAGCCCATTAGTTGGTCTTGGTTATTTAATTGGTGCAACACTATCTGGTATTGCGGGATATGTTGGTATGTTAGTTTCTGTAGAAGCTAATGTTAGAACTGCCGAAGCTTCAAGAAAAGGTCTAGCTCAAGGTCTTTCAGTGGCTTTTAAATCTGGTGCTGTAACTGGTATGTTAGTTGCCGGTTTAGCATTGTTAGCAATAGCAGTTTATTATTTTTTATTATTAAAATTTGAAGTGGATGAAAGAGAAATAGTGAATGCTCTAGTTGCTTTAGGGTTTGGTGCTTCTTTAATTTCAATTTTTGCAAGATTAGGTGGAGGTATTTTTACTAAGGGTGCAGATGTTGGAGCTGACCTTGTTGGTAAGGTTGAAGCTGGTATTCCTGAGGATGACCCAAGAAATCCAGCAGTAATTGCTGACAACGTTGGTGACAACGTTGGTGACTGTGCTGGAATGGCAGCAGATTTATTTGAGACATATGCAGTTACTATTGTAGCTACAATGGTTCTTTCATCAATTTTCTTTGTTGGTGATCTAAATATGATGATTTATCCTCTAACAATTGGTGGTGCTTGTTTATTAACATCTATTTTGGGGACATTCTTCGTTAAACTTGGAAAAGGTAAGAATGTGATGAATGCATTATATAAAGGATTTATTGTATCTGCAGTTGCATCACTAGTTATTCTTTGGCCTGTAACTGATCATGTAATTGGTTTTACAAATGTATACACTGTTAATGGAAATACATTTAATGGAATGGATTTGTACTATTGTGGAGTAATTGGTTTAGTTATTACAGGTTTATTAATCTGGATTACAGAATATTATACAGGAACAAGTTATAGACCTGTTAAATCAGTAGCTTTATCATCAACAACTGGTCATGGAACTAATGTTATTCAAGGTTTAGCTGTTTCAATGGAAGCAACAGCTATACCTGCGTTAATCATTGTTGCTGGTATCTTAATTACTAATTCTATTGCCGGCCTATTTGGTATTGCAATCGCGGTTACAACAATGTTGGCATTAGCTGGAATGGTTGTTGCTTTAGATGCTTATGGCCCTGTAACTGACAATGCTGGAGGTATAGCTGAAATGTCTAACTTGGATAAAAAAGTTAGAAAAACTACTGATGCTCTAGATGCTGTTGGTAATACTACTAAAGCTGTTACAAAAGGATACGCGATTGGTTCTGCCGGTTTAGGTGCACTAGTTTTATTTGCAGCATACACTGAAGATATTAAACATTTTTCTAAAGAAGCTGGCTCAGCTCTCGAAGGTATTGTTGTAACTTTTGATTTATCAAACCCATATGTTGTTGTTGGTCTATTAATTGGTGGAATGTTACCTTACTTATTTGGTTCTATGGGTATGCAAGCTGTAGGTAGAGCAGGTGGTGCTGTAGTTGTAGAAGTTAGAAGACAGTTTAAAAAATATCCAGGTATTATGAAAAGAAAACAAAAACCTGATTATGCAAAATTAGTTGACTTGTTGACCGTTGCTGCGATTAAAGAAATGATAATTCCATCATTATTACCAGTGCTATCACCTGTAGTTTTATATTTTATAATTTTATCAATAGGTGGTCAGGTTGCTGCTTTAGCTGCAGTTGGTGCAATGCTTTTAGGAGTTATTATAACAGGATTATTCGTAGCTGTTTCAATGACCGCTGGAGGTGGAGCTTGGGATAATGCTAAAAAATATATCGAAGATGGAAATCACGGTGGAAAAGGTTCAGAAGCACACAAAGCAGCTGTAACAGGTGACACTGTTGGAGATCCGTACAAGGATACTGCAGGTCCTGCTGTTAATCCAATGATTAAAATTACAAATATTGTAGCTTTATTATTGTTAGCAGTTATCGCTGGCTAATTTCTTTACGTTTTTTGGCCCTCGTACCCAGAGGGTCATTAATCTTTTGTCTCATACTAGACATAAAATCATATATAAATGAGTTTCTTTTAAAACCAGCTTGTGTTGTGGCTTCCACAATTTTTATATTTTCCATATCATCTTTATTATAAAACTCCTTCTTTTTTAAAATACCATATTTATCTATTTCTAAAACTAAGACATCATTTTTAAAAATTTTCATTCTACCTAAGTTTTTTAGCTGCGATTGTGTTTGTTTTCTCTCAATATATATCCAAACATCATTATCGAATTTACTTGTAGTAGATGGAACACCTAATATTTTTTTAATATCATTTTTGTTTGTTTGATTTATAACTAGCTTTTCTTGTTTTTTTTCTAAAAATGGAAC
>CACALX010000023.1 GCA_902533445.1 uncultured Pelagibacteraceae bacterium | reverse complement strand
AACAAACTTACTCCCAATAACGCTAATATAATCTGTGCGATTATTTTAAACTTTGATGAAATACCAGAGGAATTACTTTGCTTAATTTTTTTATAATCGTCAAATGCACCAAGTAATCCAAATGAAATGGCAATGTATAAACAAAATAAAATATTATTATTTGATAAATCTGCCCATAAAATAACTGAAATTATTAAGCCAAGTAAAATAATAATTCCACCCATTGTTGGAGTTCCAATTTTTTTAACTATGTGATCTTCAGGTCCATCATCTCTAATTGGATTAAAAATTTTTTGATTTGAAAAAAATTTTATAAAAGGATCTCCAATCAACAAAACTATTACTAATGACGTAAAAAAGGATAAACCAGTTCTGAATGTTAAATATTTGAAGACGTTTAAAAAGCCTAAATTATCAACAAAATTTAATAGAAACTGGTATAGCATTTAATTTAAACCTTTTATTTCATTAACTATCTTATTTAAACCTGTCGCAAGTGAGGCTTTAATCATTAAATAATCATTGTTGTTAATATCATTTCTAATCAAATCATCTATCTGAGAATTGTTACTTAATATTTTGCCTTTTTTACTATTCAATATATTTTTATATATTAAAGAAGCCATTTTTCCTTTTACAAAAACCTTATCAATTTTAGTTTGATTTATTAATGGAGCGATAGACTCATGAAGTTTTTTAGAATAACTACCAAGCTCCAACATATCTCCAAGCAGCAAATATTTTTTAGACTTGTTTGATTTTATTTTATCAAAATTTTTAATAGCAGAACTTAATGATAGCGGGTTTGAGTTATAACTTTGATCAATTAAATTTATTTTTTTATTATTTATTTTTATTGTTGAACGGTCCCCTCTTCCATCAGGAATTTTAAAATTTAAAAAAATATTTTTATTTAAATTAAATATATTTGAATTGACACTAATAACAGCTAATGCAGATAGAATATTATAAATATTGTTTTGATAGTCATCTGAGATTATAAAATGTTTAATTTTATTCATAAATCTAATTTTAATTTTAAAATTTTTTCCAAACGATTTAATATCTATTAACTTAATATCTGCTCTTTTGCTTTTGATACCAAATGAAATTAATTTAAGATTTTTCTTTTTAGAAATTTGCCTATGAAGTTTAAAAAATTTATCATCAGCATTTAAGATAATAGAACCATTTAATTTAATATTATTTATAATCTCTGATTTTGCTAAGGCAATCTGTTTTATATTTTTAAAATTTTTTGCATGTGCATAATTTATATTTGTAATAACTCCAACATTTGGCTCAATTATTTTTGTTAGATAATCAATCTCACCCTTTTTATCCATTCCTACTTCTAAAACTCCATATTGATCATTTTCTTTAATATTAAGAAGACTTAAAGGTACTCCAAATTTATTGTTATAAGACTTTGGTGATATACTTGTAATTGAAATTTTTCCCAACACACTTCCCAATAATTCTTTGAGTGTAGTCTTCCCACAACTACCTGTGATAGCTATAATGTTTGTGCTTAAATTTTTTCTATAAGTATTTGAAACTTTTGTTAAAAATTTTAAGGTGTTTTTAACTTTTATCTGCCGTTTAATATCAAGATTATTTTGAATCTTACTTACAATTGCTAATGATGCTTTTTTCTTAAATGATTGTGAAACAAAATTATTTCCATCATTTACTTTTCCTTTGATAGCAAAAAAAACATCGTTTTTTCGTACCTCATTAGAATTAATTCTCGCCTTATTTATAGAAATAGACTTTGATAATTTTTGAGTGTTGGAAAGTTCTTTAATTATATTTATTTTTAATTGATCGGATAAACTTTTGTTTTTTTTGTTGATTTCTATAAGGATTTTTTTTCTATCAGAAAACTTGATTTTCTTTTTATCAATTTCTTGTATGTTTTCGTGACCTTTTCCTGCAACTATTAAAACATCTCCACTTTTTAAATTTTTAATGGCTTCTGATATTGCTGTTGATCTATTAGAAATTTCAATAATTTTCTTAGCTTTAATACCCTTTTTAATATCATTTCTTATTCTTTTGGGATTTTCTGAACGAGGATTATCATCAGTAAGATAAATATTATCTGCATAAATACTTGCTATTTTACCCATTTTTGCTCTTTTGTTTTGATCTCTATTTCCCCCACATCCAAATAAAAGATTTAACTTTTTATCAGGAAATTGCTCCTTAATATTTAAAAGACAGACTTTTAAAGCATCAGGGGTATGTGCATAATCAAGTATAACAATTGAATTATTTTTAATTGTTCCAATTTTTTCTAATCTACCTTCAACTGGTTTTAATTCTGGTAAGACTTTTAAAATATTTTCAAAATTTAAATTGCTTTTTTGTGCTGCAATTGCAGCCATCAAAATATTCTTTATTTGAATTTTACCTATTAAATTTAAATTAATTTCCTTAATTAAATTTTTATGTTTAAATTTGATTAGTTGATTTTCATTATCATATCTATGAGATATTATTTCAAAATTATTTTTCTTTTCATTTATTGCTAATAATTTT
>CACALX010000022.1 GCA_902533445.1 uncultured Pelagibacteraceae bacterium | reverse complement strand
AAAAGAATAAAAAAAATTTTAAAAGAAATTTCTTAAATGCGAGAAATAGTTTTAGATACAGAAACAACTGGAATATCTGTAAAAGATGGCCATAGAATTGTAGAAATTGGTTGTATAGAGTTAGATAATTTAATCCCTACTCAAAATAAATTTCATTGCTATCTCAATCCTGAAAGAAAAGTTTCTGAAAAAGCTTTTGAAGTACACGGTTATTCTGATGAATTTCTATCAAAGCAAAAAAAATTTAGTGAAGTGGTAGAGGATTTTTTGAAATTTATTAAAGATAAAAAACTTATTATACATAATGCAGAATTTGATCTGGCCCATTTAAATAATGAGTTAAAATTATTTGGAAAAAACAAAATACAAAATGAAATTATCGATACACTGACATTAGCAAGAAATAAATATCCAGGCTCCCAAGTTAGTTTGGATGCTTTGTGTAAAAGATTTAGAATAGACAATTCTAGAAGAACACATCACACTGCATTAATAGATTGTGATCTATTAGCAAAAGTTTATATTAATTTAATTGATCAAAAAGAACCAACATTAGATTTAAAACATAATCTAGAGATAGAGGAAAATCAAAGTTTAAAGAATGAATATTACAAAAAAATAATTCTACCCTCAAATGAAGAAATAAAAAAACACAAAGAATATTTAAAAACTTATTTAAAGAAAAACTATTTTAATTAAATTTTTGTTTATATAAATTTTCAAAATCAACTTTTTTTTCAAATTTTATTCCTGGATAGCCTGAATTATGCAACAAATCTAAAAGAGCTTTTTCTAAATTTGGATATATTTCTGTTTGAACATCACATAAAATAATTTTTTCTAATTCTTTTTTATCCTTTATTTCATTATGAAGTTTTATTATGGTCGAGTAAACTATTTCAAAATATGATTTTTTTTTATTCTCTTGCTTGTCTTCAAATTTAAACGTTGTGTTTATTTCTATCATTTTGTTTTTTAAAGCTTTAGAATTTATATCAATTCCTAATTGATATTTATTTATACTGTCTCTTACAAATATATAAGTTTCCACGTCTGGTGTTTCACTAGAAAGATCTTTAATAAATTTTCCTAATATTTCGTATTTATTTGACATTGTGATCATCTATATCTTCAAACTCTCCATCTATAAAATTATTCTTTGTACTTTTTTTTGAGGAAAATTTTTTTGAAAGTTTATTTAAAATAATTTTTCTGGTAACTGGAAATATTAAAAAAAACCCCAATAGATCTGTTGCAAACCCTGGTATGATTAAAAGTAAGGCAGCAAAAGCAATTGCGGCACCCGATATTACCTCATAGGCTGGAGTTTCTTTTTTACTTAATTGAGTAAAACCAGCTTTCAAGGTGTTCAATCCTTCATATCGAGCATAATACACACCAAGAACAGCTGTAATAAAGATTAACAAAATGGTTGTTAGTGCTCCAATTTGAGCTCCTATTTTAATAAAAAGGTAAATCTCAATTACAGGTATTAAAATAATTAATAATAATATTGAGTTCATTTGTCCTTAATCTAAATTGCTGGTTGAAATTAATCAATAGAGTAATTACTATCTTAATATGAATTACAGTTTTGAGTACATAGATATTATTTTACTTGCAATGATAGCTGGGTTTATTTTCTTAAGATTGAGGGGAATTCTTGGCAAAAGAACTGGATATGAAGGAAAATCTCCAGCGCAATTTCAAGAGGTGTTAAAAAATATTAAAGTTGATCAACATAAAAAACCCAGTGATAAATTTGATGATGAAGCTAAAAAAGAATTTATCAAGGGTGCTAAAATTGCTTATGAAACAATTATTACTGATTTTAGCGATAACGATAATAAAATTACAAACGCAAAACCTTTATTAAATAAAGATATTTTTAATCAATTTGATGATGCATTAAAAGAAAGAGCAAAAAGAGGTCATGTTGCTGAAATAACTTTTATTGGAGTAAATAAAGCCGAAATAAAAGAACATAAAAAAATTGGAAATATTTTAAATGTAACAGTTGATTTTATTGCTGAAGTGATCACTTGTATTAGAGACAAAGAAAAAAAAATTGTATCCGGAGATCCTGAAAAAATCAAAAAGATCTATGATACATGGGTTTTCTCTAGAGACGTCACTTCTAAAAATCCTAATTGGCAGCTAGTTAATATTTTAACTTAATTGAACGATAAAATTTCAGATAAAGACGAAAAAGATTGGCAAGATTTTATTTCTAGTAAGGACAAACTTCCAAACAAAGATTTTCAAATCAAAAAAAAAAATTTTGAAAAAATCAGAGCAATTGATCTTCATGGTTATACGTTAGAAGAAGCAAATAAAAAGATGCAAGATTTTATTTTAAAGAGTTTTGACGATAAAGTTAACAAATTAATTGTAGTTACAGGCAAAGGTATTCATTCTAATGTTGAAAAAGATCCTTACGTATCTAAGGATTTAAGTATACTGAAATACTCTGTCCCTGAATTTATTTCTAATAATAATTTATTAATGAGCAAGATTAGAGAAATCAAAGACGCAAAAATAGAAGATGGTGGTTCGGGAGCATTTTATATATATCTAAAGAAAAAATAGTTAAATGATAATTTGGTTAGCTTCATATCCAAAAAGTGGAAATACTTGGGTAAGGTCTTTTTTATCTTCCTTGATTTATAAAAAAGACGGTACAGCAGACTTGAATTCTATGCCTATTTCACAATATCCCTTAAAAAGTCATTTTAAAGGTTTGGTAAGTGAATTTGATAATATAAGTTTATTATCTGAAAAGTGGATATCCTCCCAAGATTTTTTGAATTTAGATAATAAAATTAAATTTTTTAAAACCCATCACGTAATGTGTAATTTTGGAAAAAATAGTTTTACAAATTATGAAAATACCTTTGGAGTTATATATATTGTGAGAGACCCAAGAAATGTAATAACTTCAATATTAAATTACTTTTCAA
>CACALX010000021.1 GCA_902533445.1 uncultured Pelagibacteraceae bacterium | reverse complement strand
CTATTAATTGAGTAAATTGTGAACCAAAATCTACAATTAAGATTTTGTTAAGGCTATTATCAAGACTCATTGCTTGGTTCTAGATTTTTTAAAGACTCTAAAATTTCATTATTTTCATCACATAATGACTTACATACTTGTACAAATGTATCAGACAATTCTTTAACTTTATCGTAATTAGATTTTTCAAGCGCAATTTTCATTAGCATTAAAATAGCTTCTTCATTTTGAGGATCAATCAATAGAGTGGTTTCTAAATTATATTCCTCTTTTCTTTGATCTTCCTCGTGATTATAAATTTTTGCTAAATACAAATATGAATTTGCATCCTTTGGGTTAAACACGATATTTCGCTCAAATAGAAATCTCGCATCCTCATATTTTTCTTTTTCATACAGTTTAATTGCTTCATTAAAAAAATTTTCTTTTGAAAATGAATTTGATTGAAATGAAACAATTAAAACAACCAGTGAAATTAATTTAAAAATTTTAATCATTAATATTTGCTATCATTTTTAATTACATCCACATTATGAACCATACTCTCATAAAATCCAGCTTTAGTAATTTTAACAAATTGTGGTTTATTTCTCAATTTCACAATTTCTTTAGAACCCAGATAACCCATAGATGATTTAAGGCCACCAATTAATTTAAATATAATACTCCTAACATCGCCTTTGTATTTTACAAAACCTTCTACTCCTTCTGGAACATATTTAGATGTATCTTTTTGCTTTGTTTGAAAATACCTATCTGCCGAACCTTTGTTCATAGCTCCTACTGACCCCATCCCTCTAAAACTTTTAAATAATTTTCCATTTTTCTTTATTAGTTTACCAGGTGTTTCATCTGTACCTGCAAATAAAGAGCCTATCATTACAGCATCTGCGCCAGCTGCAAAAGCTTTTGCTAAATCACCAGAATATTTTATTCCACCATCAGAAATTATTTTTACATTGTTGTTTTTAAGTCCATTTCTTACAGATAAAATTGCACTTAATTGAGGAACACCTATTCCTGCTACTAACCTTGTTGTGCAAATTGATCCTGGTCCGATCCCAACTTTAATAATATCTACCCCTAATTTAATCAAAAATTTTGCTGCTTCAGGTGTTGCAATATTTCCAGCACATAAAGCAATATTCTTACCTTTAATTTTTTTTATATATTTAACTATTTCTCCTACTTTTTTGGTATGTCCGTGAGCAGTATCTACTACGATTAAATCAACCCCTTCTTTAAGAATGGCTTTTGCTCTATCAAATTCAGCAATTGATGCTCCAACAGCTGCACCAACTAATAATTTTTGTTTTTTAACTTTTTTAATTTCTAAGATTTGTTTTTGGATATCTAAATTTCTGTGAATAACCCCTATTCCTCCAGCTTTGCCAATGGCTATAGCCATATTGCTTTCTGTAACTGTATCCATCGCAGAGGACAATAGTGGGATTTTAAGCTTTAAGTTTTTTGTTAAATTTACAGATGTATTTACTTCAGATGGCAAAATTTCCGAATATTTCGGAGCTAGTGTAACATCGTCGAAGGTAAGTGCTTCTTTTATAGGAACCATGATCTTTTATATACGATTCCTTTTAATTTTAAAGTCCCTATCTAAGTTTTTTACAAATTATAAAACTTTCTTTAGAATCTTTTCTACTCGATTTAGGTTTAAAAACCTTAACTTCTTTAAAATATTTCTTACCTTCTGCGACTATTTCGTTAAAAGTTCCACCCATAAAGATTTTAGAAATAAAATAACCATTTTCATTTAACAATTCTTTTGCAAATATCATTGCCTCTTTACAAAGTTCCCCTGTTTGAATTGAATCGATATTTTTAATACCTGTGGTATTTACAGCCATGTCTGACATTACAACATCCACTTTTGAGGTTGTGTTATTTTTAATTTCTTCCTGAACACTTTCATCAGTAAAATCACCTTGTATTTGAAGACTTGAACCAATTGGCTCCATCTTTTTTAAATCAATTGAAATTAATTTTCCATTCTTAGCTACTTTATTTGCATATTGTGACCAGCTACCTGGAGCTGCTCCAATGTCAATAACTGTTAATCCACCCTTAAAAATTTTAAATTTTTCGTCAATCTCTATAAGTTTGTAAGCAGAACGAGCTCTATATCCATCAACTTTTGATTGTCTGACATAGATATCCCTTCTTTGTTTATTAACCCAATTTTTAGATATCTTATTTTTTTTCAATTATTTTAAAAACCTAAGTTTTTTTTCTATCAAATCTCCATCTAAAGTTTCAATTTTGGAAATAAAATTTTTATCATTTCTTATTTGATCGTTATTTTTCCCAGCAAAATGAACGATTCCTATTTCATGATTTGGCAAATAAGGTTCAACTAAAGTATTGTTATTCTTATCAAATTTCATACCACTTATATGTGTCCAATTACAATACGCTGGTAAAATTTCCACTGGAAGATTGTTTGAATAAATTGTTATATTCATAGCAATTTGTTCAGATCCCCAAATTTTTCCAGATGAAAGTGCTTTTTTTAAATTACTTTGCCAAACGTCCCAGTGTTTGGCGTTTGCTTCTAATGCAAAGACACCAATATTAAGGTGAGGTTTTAAAGCAACCTCTCTTGCAATTTTTTCAGAAAAACCAGAAGACTTTGCATGTTTATAATTTTGAGATTTAATTCTTGCAAAACTTCCAAAAACCCATTCAGCTCTTAAAACTCTCCCATAAGCTCTATCAGCAGATGTTGCTATGGAAAGTTTATTGTTTTCACATCCTTTAAAGTATAGTTCTATCGACTCCCACGAATTGACCCAAGCATCTGCATCAATCCACAAATATTTTACATATCCTGGAAAATATTTTGGTAAAAAAGCTCTAGATACTTGGCTTTTCAACCATTCTCTACCTTTCACTTTGAAACTTGGAACTTCTATATCCCAATCAGCAGATTTAATTTCATCAACTTTTGAAGATAACTTTTGTTTTTGTTCATCTGTTAAGCCTGCATCTAAAATA
>CACALX010000020.1 GCA_902533445.1 uncultured Pelagibacteraceae bacterium | reverse complement strand
TCATTTGCTACATTAATTTTAGTAGTAAGAAAATATCCAACTGTTGATATGGTTCCTGCTCAATTTGTTGCAGGTATTTTTGCATTGTTAATCGGTTATCTAATGTCAGAAAAAATAATGATATCTACTAATGATATCTTCTTAGGATTTTTAGCTGGGTTTTTACAATTAGGATTAGGTTTTATATTTATTACTATTGGTGCTCAACGAACACCATCAGCAATGGTTGGAATCATAATGTTAACAGAAGCTGTACTTGGTCCCTTATGGGCGTGGTTGTTTATAAATGAACAGCCACCGTTCATAGTAATTATTGGAGGATCAATAGTTATTTTTGCAGTTTTACTTCAATTTTACAATTTATATACCTCAGAAAAAAAAGCGATCTAATAACATTTGACATTAAACAGTATTTATTAGAGTATTTGTCAACGGGAGAGATCACAAAGTTTGTGACACCGAAGGAGCAACCACCCAGGAAACTCTCAGGTAAAAGGACCGTATTATATTAACTCTGGAAAGAGATTGAGTTCTCGCCGAAGGAGTAAAACTCTCAGGCAAAAATACAGATGGGTACGACAGAGTTAGTATGGGTAAAAAAACATCATTAAATAAACTTCATCAAGATAATCAAGCTAGATTTGTAGAATTTGCTGGATATGAAATGCCCGTACAATACAGCAAAGGAATTGTTGAAGAGCATAAATTCACAAGATCAAATGCAGGTATTTTTGATGTTTCTCATATGGGTCAATTATTTATTCATGGTGGAGAGGATTTAACTGCTGATCTTGAAAAAATTTTCCCACTTGATTTAAAAAATTTGAAACAAAACTGTTCTAAATATAGTTTTTTAATGAACGATAGTGCTGGAATTCACGATGATTTGATAATCACTAAAATTGAAAAAGGGTATTTAATTATATTAAACGCAGCTTGCAAAGATAATGATTTTAAAATTTTATCAAATTTACTGAACAGTAAATATGAAATGTTTCTTGATGATCAACGAGCATTAATTGCAATCCAGGGTCCAAAGTCAGTTGAGATTTTAAATGACATAATAGAAGGTGTTGAAAAACTTAATTTTATGAATGGGAACTGGTTTGATTATAAAGATCAAAAAGTTTTTGTTACAAGGTCTGGTTATACTGGAGAGGATGGTTTTGAAGTATCTATTAATAACGATTTAGCTGAGGGAGTTACTCAAATTTTGATAGAAAAAGGAGCACAACTTATAGGACTTGGGGCAAGAGATACCTTGAGATTAGAAGCTGGATTGTGCTTATATGGGCATGAACTCGATACAGAAAAAACACCTATTGAAGCAAATTTAAAGTGGGCAATTTCTAAAGAGAGAATTTCAAATGGTGGATTTGTTGGTTCTGATAAAATTATGAAAGAAATACAAGAAGGTACCTCTAAAATTAGAATTGGAATTAAGCCAGGGGGAAGATTGATTGCTAGAGAAAAAACTAAAATATTTGATGAGTCAGAAAAACTAATTGGCGAGGTTACCAGTGGAACTTTTGGTCCAAGTGTAAATGGTCCAATAGCAATGGGCTACATTGATAAGGAGTTTTCTAAAGTTGATACAAAAATTTTACTAGAAGTAAGAGGAAAAAAACATCCTGCAAGTGTTTGTGGGTTACCATTTTATAAAAAAAGTTACGTGAAAGGAGTAAACTAATGAGTGAAGTTAAATTTTCAAAAGAGCACGAGTGGATTACAGTGGAAGGTGATGTTGCTACAATTGGAATTACAAAACATGCAACAGAAATGTTGGGAGATATTGTTTTTGCTGAGTTACCTGAAAAAGGCTCGAATGTTAAAAAAGATGTTACAGCAGGAGTAGTTGAGTCCACTAAAGCTGCAAGTGATGTTTATACTCCGGTAAGTGGTGAAGTAGTAGATACCAACCAAACTATAGTAGATGATCCTGCTAAGATCAACGAAGATCCTGAGGGATCAGCTTGGTTTTTTAAACTTAAATTGAAAGATAGTTCAGAAATGGACAGCTTAATGAACAAAGAAGAATACGATAAATTTGCAAAGGAGAGTGCTAGCTAATGTTACATAACTCACAAAAAGACTTTTTAAAAAGACACATTGGGCCTTCAGAAGAAGATCAAAATAAAATGCTGAAGGAGCTTAATTATAATTCATTAGACGATTTAATAAAAAGTACAGTTCCAGAAAAGATACAATTGAAAGATGGATTAAATATAGGAGAGTCTAATTCTGAGTATGAAGCATTAAGAAAATTGAAAGCAATTTCAAAAAAAAATCAAATTTATTCAAATTTTATTGGCATGGGTTACTATGGAACATATACACCATATGTAATTTTAAGAAATATTTTAGAAAATCCAGGTTGGTATACATCTTATACTCCTTATCAGCCTGAAGTAGCACAAGGAAGATTAGAAATGCTTCTAAACTTCCAACAAATGATTGTTGATTTCACAGGTATGGATATTGCTAACGCATCTTTGCTTGATGAAGGAACAGCGGCTGCAGAAGCTATGGGATTAAGTCATAGATTAAACAAAAAAGATAGCAATTTAGTTTTTGTTTCAGAAAATTGTCACCCACAAACAATTGATGTGATTCAAACAAGAGCAGAACCAATGGGATTAAAAGTACTTGTTGGTAATGAGGACAAAGTATTAGATCAACTAAAAGAAGACTTGGTTTGTGGAATTCTTCAATATCCTGGAACATTAGGAGACATCAAAGATCCAAGTGAAGCGATCAGCAAAATACATAAAAAAAATGGAAAAGCTGTATTAGTTTCTGATTTATTAGCTTTAGCGCTACTTAAAACACCAAGAGAATTAGGAGCTGATATTGCAGTTGGAAGTTCCCAAAGATTTGGAATTCCAATGGGTTATGGTGGACCTCATGCAGCTTTCTTTGCAACTAAAGACGAGTTTAAAAGATCAATGCCAGGAAGAATTATAGGTGTATCTGTTGATAGACATGGAAATGTTAACCTTTGTATATTCAGTTCTGGTACTTACGAGAGAAAATCAGAAAAAGAATTAAACGTCGAAAATATTAAACATGTAATGGAAGTAAATTTTATTGGAGTAATTAATTGTGTAAGTGCAGTTGAAAAATATTATAAAACAAAAAATAATGGTCATATTGCAATTGTTTCATCGCCAGT
>CACALX010000019.1 GCA_902533445.1 uncultured Pelagibacteraceae bacterium | reverse complement strand
GCATCAGGAACAAGAATTGAGAAACTTGAAGAGTTAAAAAAAGAATTTGAAAAAATAAATATTTTAAAGTTTGATATATCTCAAAGTGAAAAAATTGAGGAATTTATTGAAAATGCAACAAAAGAACTGGGTGGAAGTTTGGATTGTATTGTAAATAATGCAGGTATCACACAAGATAACTTGGCAATTAGAATGAGTTTGGATGAATGGCGAAAAGTAATTGATATTAATTTAACTTCAACATTTTTGATGAGTAAATTTGCTATAAAAAAAATGTTAAAAAATAAATCTGGAAAAATAGTTAACATTACCTCTGTCGTTGGACATACAGGAAATTTAGGTCAATCTAACTATACTGCATCAAAAGCAGGAATAGTGGCAATGTCAAAAAGTTTAGCAATAGAGTACGCTAAGAAAAATATTAACGTTAATTGCATCTCGCCAGGATATATCAAAACTGCGATGACAGATAAGATAGATGAAAAGTTTAAAGAAACTATCATATCAAAGATACCTTCAGCACGCCTTGGTGAGCCTGACGATATCGCAAATGCTGTAGGTTTTTTATGTTCAAATCAATCTGGCTATATTAATGGTGAAACCCTGCATGTTAATGGTGGCATGTATATGGCTTGACAAAATAGCTTTTTAAACTATTAACGAAATATAACAAAAAGGATCAATATGTCAGAAGACGTTTCAAGCAAGGTAAAAAAAATTGTTGCAGATCACTTAGGTATCGATGAAGCTAAAGTAACTGAAGAATCTAGTTTTATAGATGATTTAGGAGCTGATAGTTTAGATACTGTTGAGTTAGTGATGGCTTTCGAAGAAGAATTTGGATCTGAAATTTCAGATAGTGAAGCTGAGAAAATTTTAACTGTAGGAGATGCAGTTAAGTTTATCGAAGGAAAAGCAAACTAGAAATTTTAATGCCCTCAGAAAAAGATGGGGTAATGATCGTACTTTCCTCTCCTTCTGGAGCAGGTAAAACTACGCTAGTAAATTTATTATCAAAAAAAGATAACTACATAATTTCTATCTCACATACAACTAGAAATCCTCGCCCAGGCGAAATTAATAATAAAGATTATTATTTTGTAAATGACAATGAATTCAAAAGGTTAATTAAGAATGAGGAATTTCTAGAATACGCAAAAGTGTTTAACAATTTTTATGGCACAACAAGGACACCGGTTATTGATAATTTAAACAAAGGTAAGAATGTTTTATTTGATATTGATTGGCAAGGTGCAGATCAAATAAAAAATAAAAAACTCGATTTTAAGTTAATTTCATTTTTTATCTTACCACCAAGTAAAGAAGTATTATTTGAAAGATTATCTAATAGAGACATGAGAGATAAGTTGATTGCAGAAGAAAGAATGAAACAGTTTGAAAGAGATGTTTTGCATTGGATAAATTATGATTATGTAATCATAAATGACGAAATAGAAAAATGTTATAATAAGATTGATAATCTTATAGAAGCAGAGTTAAATGATGGATCCAAAGACTATGATTTAAATTTTGTGAGAAATCATATTGAAAAACTAACTTCGTAAATTTTCATATTCTTCTGTAAGTTTGTAATAAGTTTCAAAATTTAAATTTTGAGGTCTTAAATTTAAATCAACATTAAGTTTTTCCAATATCCTAGGATCACCATTAAAGATTTGATTGAATGGTTTTTTAATCATTTTTCTTCTGTTGCTGAAAAAAACTCTAGTTATTTTTTCTAAATTTTTTGGATCATTTATTTTATAAAAATCTTTTCTTGGAGTAAAAAAAAGCAGACTACTATCTATCTTTGGCTTTGGCAGGAATGAGTTAGGTTTTATATCACAAATTTTTTTTATAATTAGTTTCCAATTTGCTAAAATTGATAGCCTTCCATAATTTGAATTATTGTAGTTAGCTATTATTCTATCAGCTACTTCTTTTTGAAACATTAAAACTAAATTTTCAAACCAAAAATCATTTTTTAAATTAATTATCCATTTACTTAAGATTTCTGTAGATATATTGTAAGGCAAATTACCAAACACAATTACTTTTTCTTTAAATAATGAACGTTCGTCAACATTCAAAATATCATTATTTATTATATTTAAATTTTCTTTGAATCGTTCTTTTAATTTATTTGCAAGGTCATTATCTTTTTCAATCACAGTAAAATGTTTAGGTTTTTTATTTAAAATATATTTTGTGAGGTTTCCCGTACCTGGTCCTATTTCTAATATAGTTTTGTTTTCAATAGCAACACAATTGACTATTTGTTTTAAAACTTTATCATCAATTAAGAAGTTCTGACCTAAACTTTTTTTAGCTCTTATCAATTTTTATCTAAAAATGAGATAGCTCTTATTAAACTAAGAGGGTTTGATTTATTTTTTCCAAGCATATGTTCATTTGGCCCATGATCGGGAGATATTCTTGTAAATGGTAATCCCAAGGTTATATTTATAGCATCATACTCAAATAATGTTTTTAAAGGGGATAAAACTTGATCATGATACATACCAATAATAACATTAAATTTTGATCTATTTTGTTTTAAAAAAATTGTGTCTGAAGAAAAAGGCCCAAAGACTTTAAAGTTTTTTCTTTTTAAATAATTTATAGCAGGAGCAACTATTTTTTTATCTTCATCAAAATAACTCACAGTTTCACAATGAGGATTTAAACCCAATACAGCTATTTTTGGTTTTAATTTTAATTTTTGTTTATAAAAATTGTTAATAAGTTTTACTTTATCCACAATAAGTTTTTGAGTTATTTTTTTAGCAACAAGCTTAATGGGAACGTGAGTTGTAAGAGGGCATACTGATAGTTGTTTATTATAAATCAACATTGCATTATTTTTAACAGTGAATTTATCTGATATATATTCGGTAATTCCTAATTTCTTTTTTTTTAGAAAAGTTTTTTTTGATATTGGACCGTTAATAAATTTATTTGTGAACCCTTTTTTAATAAGTTCTACAGCAATTGAAAAGGATTTATTAATATATACATTTGATTTTTTTGAAATTTTTTCAAAAGGTTTTTCTTGATCGTATTTCACATCAATTAAATTTATTACTTTATTGTTAAGCGAGTAATCTTTTATTTTTTTAACATCTAGTATTTTGATTTTTTTATTAAATTTTAATTTTTGCATTTGTGATAATAACAATTCTTGTGAAGCAATTAGAACTAAAGGACTTTTAATTTTTTTTTTTATAGCTTTAAAAAAAATTTCAAAAAAAATGCTGTTAGGTTCCCCTGCTACAATTAAAATAGGATTATAATTCATTAATGCTGGTATTTTTTTTTATTTTATTAAAATAAATAATTGATTGTTGATTTAATTGTTGATTTGTTTTTAACCTAATCAATTCATTTAGTTCATTTTTTTCATCATATTTTTTTTTAACATATTCAATTTCATCAATTTTTAAAATGAGATAACCATTAGGGGTAAAAATTGGTTTTGAAATATCACCTTTTTTTAAATTACTTAGTTCAGATTTAATAGTCTCATTTAAAGAGCTTTCCTTAATCCGTCCAAGTTTCCCTCCCAAATTTGAACTATCCGAAATACTGTGTATGAGTGCAGCACTTTCAAAATTTTCTTTGTTAATATCCTCAATTATTTCAGTATATTTTTTTTTTAAATTATTCTTATTTTTGATATTAAATAAAATTTCAGATAATAAAAAATTTTTTTCTTGCTTAGAAAATTTTTTTTTGATGTCTTCTTTTAATTTGTTTTGGTCAATTTTAATTTTATTTGAAAATTTTTGATATATGAGTTGGTTCCATATAGCTTCTATTGAGAGTTTTTTTTC
The DNA here is from genome assembly GCA_902533445.1 of uncultured Pelagibacteraceae bacterium. Classification (GTDB taxonomy): domain Bacteria; phylum Pseudomonadota; class Alphaproteobacteria; order Pelagibacterales; family Pelagibacteraceae; genus Pelagibacter. The sequence continues at coordinate 42 of CACALX010000019.1, read as the reverse complement.
AATTGTTTTAATATCAATATTGTATTTTTTAATATAATTTAA
>CACALX010000018.1 GCA_902533445.1 uncultured Pelagibacteraceae bacterium | reverse complement strand
ATTCTCTTCATTATAGTAATGAGTAATTTGTGCTGAAGATTGCTTGATCCCAATTTCATTTCCAAAATCAACTTCAACCACTAAAGATGGTTTTCTCGCCTTTTCATTTTTTTTAACTGAAATAACAGTCCCAACTCTAATATCTACTTTGTCAAAAATGTCATAGGTAATTTGCTCTTTAATCATAATATAATATAGTGTTTTAAGATAATGAGTATAGATAACAATTTATATGAAAAATCAATCAAGATTTTAACTGACTTAATTGCTTTTAAGACTATCTCGGGTCAAGATAATAGTAGTTTAATTGATTATTGTGAAAACATTTTAAATAAAATTGGAATAGATACTTTCAAAGTTTACTATGATGATAAAAAAAGAGTTAATCTTTTTGGAACTTTAAAAGCAAAAAATCAAAGCACAAAAAAACCTATCATTCTATCAGGTCATACTGATGTGGTTCCAGTTTCTAAAGGTTGGAGTAGTGATCCATTTGTTGCAACAATTAGAAACAATAAACTTTATGGAAGAGGCTCATGTGACATGAAAGGTTTTATTGCATGTACACTTGCTTACGCACCAATTTTTAAAGAAAGTAATTTAGATAGAGACTTACATTTCTGTTACACATTTGATGAGGAGACTGCGTGTATTGGAGCTCCTCTATTAATAAAGGAATTGAAAAAAAGAGATATCAAAAATGGAATTTGTATAATTGGAGAACCAACTACAATGAAAATAATAGATGCCCACAAAGGTATGAATGAATACACAGTGCACTTTGGAGGACTAGCAGGACATAGTTCAAAACCACATTTGGGAGTAAATGCTGCAGAATATGCTACTAGGTATGTTGGAAAACTTTTAGAAATAAGAGAACAGTTAAAAAAAAGAGTTAAAGAAAATAGTATTTTTGATCCTCCCCATTCAACTTTATCAATTGGAGGTATTAAAGGTGGTATTGCTCATAATGTCATTGCAGACAAATGTAGTGTTGAATGGGAAACAAGGCCAGTTGTTAAAGAGGATGGAGAATTTGTAACAAATGAAATTGATAAATATGCGAATGAAGTACTGCTACCAGAAATGAAAAAAATATTTCCAGATTCTTATATTAAAAAAGAAACGATTGGTGAGGTGGTTGGGTTTAATAGATTAGATGAGTCTGAGGCATGTGAATTTGTATCAAATATAACTGGTGATAATTCAAGGGAAGTAGTTTCTTTTGGAACAGAGGCTGGTTTATTCCAAGAATTAGGAATCAGTACAGTTGTTTGTGGACCTGGATCTATTGAACAAGCTCACAAAATTGATGAGTTCATAGAATTAAATGAAATGAAAAAATGCCTTAAATTTTTAGAAGGTGTAAAAGATAAATCGTTAAATTAACTCCAACAAATTAACTCCAACCACCCACAGCTTTTACTTCTAAAAATTCTTCTAAGCCGTGTTCACCTGCTTCTCTACCAATACCAGAGTGTTTAAAGCCTCCAAATGGTGCATCAACTGCAATTCCAGCTCCATTAACATCCACCATTCCAGATCTTAATTTTCTAGCAACTCTTTGAACTTTTTCAGAGTCTTGAGTTTGAATATAGTTTGTTAATCCATAAGAAGTATCATTTGCAATTTTAATTGCCTGTTCTTCTGTTTCAAATGCGATAACAGATAAAACAGGACCAAAAATTTCAGTTCTTGCAACATCCATATCATTATTTACATCTGCAAAAACGGTTGGTTTAACAAAATAACCTTTGTCTAATCCATCAGGTTTACCTGTTCCTCCAGCAACTAATTTTGCTCCTTCATCAATACCTTTTTGGATTAAAGTTTGAATTTTATTGTATTGGGTTTCTGAAATAACTGGACCTATGTGCTCTCCTTCTTTTTTAGGATCACCCACCTCAAAGTTTTCAGTATATTTTTTTAGTCTATCAATAGCCTCATCATAAATTGATTTTTCAACCAACATTCTTGTTGGCGCATTACAAGATTGACCTGAATTTCTAAAACATCTCAAAGCACCTCTTTCAATAGCTTCTGGATCAGCATCTTTAAAAATTATATTTGCTCCTTTGCCACCTAGCTCTAAGCTTACTCTTTTAAAATCTTTAGCAGCATTTTGAGAAATCAAAGCCCCAGCTCTTGTTGAACCTGTGAAAGAAATCATATTTATATCTGGATGACTTGTAAGTGCATCACCTGTTGTTGCTCCATCACCATTAACTAAATTAAACACACCTTTAGGAAATTTTACTTCATCGATAATTTCGGCAAGTATCATTGATGAAAGTGGTGCTAATTCTGATGGTTTTAAAACCATAGTGCAACCTGAAGCAATTGCAGGCATTACTTTTAAACAAACTTGATTCATCGGCCAATTCCATGGTGTTATTAATGCACAAACACCTTTTGGTTCATAAATTAATCTTTGGTTAGGAGCGTGTTCTCCTAATGGTTTTTCAAATTCAAAATTTTTTAAATATCTAATAAATGATTTAATATGACTTGCTCCTGTACCTGCTTGTAATTTTGTTGCAAAATCTTTTGGAGCGCCCATTTCAAGAGTTATAGCTTCTGCAATATCAGCCCATCTTTTCTTATAATTTTCATAAAGTTTTTCTAATAGTGTAATTCTTTCTTCTTTAGAGGAAAAGGCCCAAGACTCGTAAGCATCTTTTGCTGCACTAACTGCTAAATCAACATCTGCTTTATTTCCTAAAGTAATTACAGCACAGTTTTCCTCAGTAGCTGGATCGATTACTTTTATTTCTTCGGCACTATTTGGTTTAATCCATGCTCCATTAATATAAAAATTTTTTTTATCTAACATGATTTAAAATTATCCTTTCCTTATGATTTTGCAAATAAATTTGTTAATTCGTAAACTATTGTTGCGGCTGCAAGAGAAGTTACTTCTGCATGATCGTATGCAGGTGAAACTTCAACCACATCAGCAGAAACTAAATTTAATCCGGACAACCCTCTTAAAACATTTACCATTTCTCTAGTTGTCATTCCTGCAATTTCTGGTGTACCTGTACCAGGAGCAAATGCTGGATCTAACACATCAATATCTATAGATAAATAAAGAGGATTGTCTCCTACTCTCTTTCTAATCCTTTCAGCAATTTTATCTGTGCCTTCAGTTTGAAATTCATCACAGTGAATTATTTTAAAACCAAAACTTTCATCATTTTTTATATCATCTCTGCTGTAAAGCGGCCCTCTAATCCCTACATGCATTGAAGCATCATCTAAAAACAAACCTTCTTCTCTTGCTCTTCTAAAAGGAGTTCCATGTGTATATGGAGCGCCGAAATAAGTATCCCAAGTATCTAAATGAGCATCAAAATGAACTAAAGAAACTGGTCCTTTGTTTTTTTTATTAATTGCTCTTAACAATGGTACTGCAATTGTATGATCACCACCTAAACTAATTATTCCACCTACTTTATTTAATAAATCAGTTGCTCCCTCCTCTATTTGCTTAATAGCTTCATCAATACTAAATGGATTACACGAAATATCTCCAGCATCAGCAACTTGTTGAATTTTAAAAGGCTCCACATCATAACTTGGATGATAATTTGTTCTTAAATGTCTTGATGCTTGTCGTATACTCTGTGGGCCAAATCTTGCTCCAGGTCTATAGCTAGTTCCAGCATCAAATGGAACACCAACAATCGCAACATCACAACTTTCAACATCTCTCAATTCTGGCAATCTTGCAAAAGTACTCGGTCCAGCAAATCGTGGTACTTTTGTTCCACTTACTGGTTGAATAGGATTTTTGTTTCTTTCTTTTGTCATTTTTTAATAATCTAAGATAATATTATCTAATCTAATTCGTCTATAATAAATTAATGAAAGTTATATTATTATTCATCATATTATTTCAATTTTGTCATGTAAATGCAGATGAAATATATAATCTAATAAAAATTCCAAACTTAGAAATCTATAAGCTAAAAAATGAGAACAATATCCGCTATCTATATGCAAAAAGAGATTTTAAAATAGGGATAGATGACAATATTAACTGCAA
>CACALX010000017.1 GCA_902533445.1 uncultured Pelagibacteraceae bacterium | reverse complement strand
ACATAAAAAACTTACAGTAGATCTTCAAGAAGAAATTACTGAAATCCCAAGCAGTTTAGATAAGTATAATCTAGAAATCGGAGAAGATAAAAAATCAATCAATTATACATATAACGTTAGAGCTAAAAGCACTGGAATAACTAACTTGCTACAAGATTTAAAAGATGCAAACTTAAAATTACAGGATTTAAAAACCGAACAAACTACTTTAGAAAAAATATTTGTGACATTAGTAAAGGAGAATAATGAAGTTTAATTATTATGCATTTAGAGCAATGTATTTGCATGAAATGGATCGATTTAAGAGAACATTGATGCAATCATTGTTTTCACCTGTTTTATCTACATCATTATATTTTATTGTTTTTGGATCTGTAATAGGTGGTTATGTAGAAAAAATTGATGGAATTAGTTATGGATCTTTTATTGTTCCTGGTCTTTTAATGTTAACGTTGTTAACTCAATCAATTAGTAACACTTCATTTGGGATATTTTTTCCAAAATTTAATGGAACTATTTATGAAATTTTAGCTGCACCAATTTCAACTTTTGAAATTGTTTTAGCTTTTGTGGGTGCTGGTGCTACTAAAACTCTTATTGTTGGATTGGTTATATTTTTAACTTCAATATTCTTTGTTGAGGTTCAGGTAATGTATCCATTATTAATGATATTTTTATTAGTATTAGTAGCATTTACATTTGCTTTATTTGGTTTTTTAATTGGTTTAATGAGCTCTAATTTTGAGCAAATGTCTATCATTCCAACTTTAGTAATTACGCCAATGGTATTTTTAGGTGGTAGTTTATATTCTTTAGATATGTTGCCTGAGTTTTGGCAAACAGTTACTTATTTTAACCCAGTTGTTTATTTAATTAATGGTTTAAGATTTGCCTTTTATGGTGTTTCGGATTTTAATATTTGGGTTAGTATAATTTCTATGGTCGTTTTCTTAATTTCCTGTGTAACAGTTGTAACGGTATTACTAAAAAAAAGGATACAACATAAAGTCTTAGCTACTAGCTATTTTCTTTTTTGGATCGTAAAAAGGTTTTTCTACAATTGTAGCTAAATATTTTCCTTCATGAGTTTTAACATCTAATTGATTTCCCAACTCTGAATAATTGATTTCAATCATTGCAAGCGCAATATTTTTTTTCAATCTAGGAGAATATACAGCAGAAGTTACTTTACCAATTGTTTTTGTCTCTTTTTCAATAGGCCAAAAAGTTGTGTTAGGTCCTGATAAGGGATCACAATCAATAATAAGACCAACTTGTTTTCTTTTAATTCCTTCTTGTTTTATTTTTTTTAGTGCTTCTTTACCTATAAAATTTATATCAGTATCTAAATTAACCAATCGATCAAAACCTAATTCAAATGGGTTTGTATGTATATCTGCATCTGCGTGATAAGAAAGCATACCGCCCTCAATTCTTCTTATGGAAGATGTATGGCCTGGTTGAATTCCATGTTCATTTCCAGCTTCCATTATTTTTTCATAAAGTTCGTTACCTCTTGAACCATCTCTTAAATATATTTCATAACCAAGCTCACTTGACCAACCAGTTCTTGAAACAATTAATGGAATTCCATCAAGTTCATATTCTCTAAGCCAATAATATTTTAGATCTCTAATATCTTTGCCAAATAGTTTAACCATAATTTCTTGTGAGGTAGGGCCTTGTAACTGTAGAGGAGATACATCTGGCTCAGATATTTCAACATCTAGCCCTGAATTAACTGCAACACCTTGTGCCCATAACAAGATATCACTATCAGCTAAAGATAACCAAAAATGATTTTCAGCCAGTCTTAATAAAACTGGATCATTTAAGATGCCACCATCATTATTTACAATTAGAACATATTTACATTGTCCAACAGATAACTTTGAAAGATCTCTAGGAGTTAAAAGTTGAATAAATTTATATGCGTCAGTACCAGTGATCTCAACCTGTCTTTCAACCGCAACATCACATAAGATTGATTTTTCAATAAGGTTCCAAAAGTTTTGCTCGGGACTTCCAAAATCTCTTGGAATATACATGTGATTATATACAGAAAAACCAGTTGCCCCCCATTTTACAGTAGAATCGAAATATGGAGATTTTCTAATTTGTGTTCCAAAACCAAAGTTTTTATTAGACATCTGTGACCATTAACAGTCTTAATATTATTTACAAATAGAATATTCACACTATTAATCTTAAACTTATAAACTCACTTGTATGATTAAATATTTAATACCAGCTATAATAATTTTTCTTATTGTATTATTTTGGGAAAAAATAACTGATTTTGTTGAGAAAAAGTTCAATATTAAGCTAAATTATATTGTTGTTAGTTCTATAGTTGCTGCAATAGCGATTATCCTTTTGCTCCTAAATTACTAGGATTTATGAACAGCATTGATTTATCTACTTATAAATTAGATGAAGCTGATGGTGTTTTTACTTATAAAAATGAAAATACAACACTTGGGTTTGTTAGATTTAACGAAAAGGGAGAAGTCGAGTACATTTTCGTTAATCCAATTTTTAGAAAAAAAGGAATAGCAACTAAACTATTACAGTTGGTTAAACAAAAAACAGGAAAAGAAATAATTCTTCAAGAACCAATTAGTCCTTTAGGATCAAAACTATTAAGTTCATTAAATAAATGGAAATAAATTTACTATTTTTCTTTACAGTTGTGCCAGCAATAATTTTGTATGGTATTGCAAAATCAGGTTTGGGTGGATCAATGACATTAATATCTGTTCCATTAATGACCATTGTAATGCCCTTGAACCAAGCATTAGGAATAATTTTACCAATTTTAATATTCTCAGATTTTATTGCAGTTTATAAATATAGAAAAGAATATGACTTAGGTACTTTAAAGTTAATGGTTCCATTTGCTGCTGTTGGAATATTAATTGCTTCTTTCACGTTCACATATTTTTCAGAAGAATTATTAAAATTTATGATTGGTTTAATGGGATTTATATTTGCAGGTCATTATTTCTTTTTTAAAAAAAATAAAGAGGCTAAGTCTCAAAAAAATTCTATCAAAGGAAGCATTTGTTCCGTCATAGCTGGCTTTACAAGTTTTTGTGTCCATGCAGGAGGAACACCAGTAAGTGTTTATATGCTTCCTTTAAGGATGCAGAAAGAAATTTATGTTGGAACAAGAATTATATTTTTTACTTTTGTTAATCTAATAAAGCTTCCTTTGTATATTAACCTTTCAATGACTAATTTAGTAACTTTTAAACAATCAGTATTTTTATTTCCACTTGCTTTTTTAGGAATACTAATTGGTTATCGATTAATTAAAATTATAAATGAAAAATTATTTTATAACATTTTGTATTTTTTAATTTTTATAAGTAGTTCAAAACTTTTATATGATTACCTGATATGATTATTTAACAAATGTTTAATTTTTGAATGGTTGATATGATAGGATAAAATTTAGTATGAAAAAAAAATTTAATCCTAGAATAAAAGCAAGAATTAGAAAAAATAGACAAATTCTTAATAAAAATATCGATAATTTTTTTGGTTGGGTAAAAGGAGCAAAATTAATTGAACTAAAGGAATGTAATACAAACGAAGATCCAGTTCGTCCAGAGCTAGATAATAAATTTAGAACAGGTTTTGGTAGAAAAATTTACGGTGTTGAGTATCAAGGTGAAATTCATGCTGTAATGTGTTTTGCTTACACCAATGAAATACCCAAGAGTGTGGATGAACTTGAAAAATTAAGTACTGATGCTTTTTTACAAAGTGCAATGAGAGATCAAAAAGGTGGTCAAATCGCTATTGCTTATACTGTGTGGTCAAAGAAAAAAGGTGGAGGAAAGTTAATTGTAAAAGAAGTGTTTAAAAAGATAAAAAAATCTAATCATTTAAACAGACTAGTCACCCTTTCGCCTTTAACAGAAATGGCAAAGAATTTTCATGAAAGAAATGGAGCTAAATTAGTTCAAATTAATGAAACAACACAAAATTTTGAATATAAAGTCATCTAAACATGAAGTTAAAAAAACAATTAACTCTTCTATTTTGTACTTTCTTTGTTTTACCGTATTCTATTTTAATGGCTAATGAAGAAGCAAAGTATGATGTGGTTGATAAAAATGAAATTTATGAGATCAGAAAATATTCTGATCGTTTAGCGGTTGAGACTTCTAGAGCTGG
>CACALX010000016.1 GCA_902533445.1 uncultured Pelagibacteraceae bacterium | reverse complement strand
TGCACTAATCGAAATTACATTAAAAGGATAGATTAATAATAATCCAAAAAATAAAACGATTCCAAATAATAAAAATATTGTAGCTTTTCTTTGAATTACAATTTTTTTAAATGAATAGCTCGGAAACTTGCTAATCAATAAAAAAGAAGTAACAATAAAAAATATCGGCACAATAATTGCATAATCTATTTTAAACACTTCAATACTAGACATGCTAAATATCAGTGGTGTTAATACTAAAATTCCACCAGCTGGAGATGGGACACCTTCAAAAAAATTATCTCTCCAAGATGGTTCACCTCCTGTATTTACATTGAAACGTGCCAATCTTAATGCAACGCAAATTACATATATCAAACAAACTAGCCATCCAAACCTTCCAAGTTCATTTAATTTCCAAAAATACATTATAAAAGCAGGAGCAACCCCAAAGCTTATCATATCAGTCAAAGAATCTAATTCTTTTCCAACTTTTGATGTACCTTTAATTAATCTTGCTATTCTACCATCTAGTCCATCAATTACAGCTGCAATAATTATTGCAATGATTGCAAACTCATATCTTCCATCTAAAGCAAATCTTATAGAAGTAAGACCAATACAGACACCTATAAGTGTCAGCATGTTGGGTAAAATTACTCTTGCACTCCTTTTTTCAGAAACTATTTTAAAATTTTTTTTGGGTTGTTGCATATCTATCTTTTGGCTAATAGAGTTTCGCCTGAAATAGCTGTTTGTCCAATTTTTACTAATGGTTCATAATTTTCATAGTAAACATCAGCTCTACTTCCAAATCTTATCATTCCAATTCGATCTCCTTGATTAAGTGTTTGATCTTTATTGGTCTCACACACAATTCTTCTTGCAACCAAACCTGCTATTTGGACTACAACGATATCATTTCCATGATTATCTTTTAATTTATAATAGTTTCTTTCATTATCCTCGCTCGCTTTATCGAGTGAAGCATTTAAAAATTTTCCAGGTTTATAAAAAATATCTTCAACTTTTCCTGAACAAGGAGTTCTATTTACATGACAATCAAATACGTTCATGAAGATACTAATCTTTTTAAATTTTTTGTTTTCTAAATTTAATTCTTTTGGTCCATCTACCTCTTCAACTTTAATTACCTCTCCGTCTGCTGGACTTACTAGATAATTATCATCTCCTATGATTACTCTTTCAGGGTCTCTAAAAAAATAATAAACCCATATAGTTAATAGCAATCCAATTAATCCTAAAAAACCATTTACTAATAGTAAGATGATTGTGATGAAGCTTGCGATTACAATAAACTTGTACCCCTCTGTGTGTATCTTTGGAAAAATCTTGGTAAACATATTCTTCTATTTGCTAATTTTCGATTAATATGTATATAAACCAGTCAAATTCAATTATTAAGATAAATTTAATTTAATGAGTAAAATCAAGGTAAATAACCCAGTTGTAGAGTTAGATGGTGATGAAATGACTCGAATTATTTGGGAGTTTATTAAAAATAAATTAATCCTTCCATATATTGATCTAGGTATCGAGTATTACGATCTGGGAATGAAAAGCAGAGATAATACTGATGACCAGATCACAATAGACTCAGCAAATGCTATCAAAAAAATTGGTGTTGGAATTAAATGTGCAACCATTACACCTGATGAGGCAAGAGTTGAAGAATTTGATTTAAAAAAAATGTGGAGATCTCCAAATGGAACAATCAGAAACATTATTGGAGGAACGGTATTCAGAGAACCAATTATTTGTAAAAATATTCCAAAGTTAGTTCCTTCATGGACAGATCCTGTAATTATTGGAAGACATGCTTTTGGTGATCAATATAGAGCAACTGATTTTAAAGTACCTGGTAAAGGTAAAATGGAAGTTAAGTGGACATCAGAAGATGGAAAAGAAGAAATAAAATATGAGGTATTTAATTTCACTGGTCCTGGTGTAGCTTTATCAATGTATAATTTAGATAAATCTATTCAAGACTTTGCAAGATCATGTTTTAGCTACGGCCTAATTAAAAAATGGCCTGTGTACATGTCGACAAAAAATACAATTTTAAAACAATACGATGGAAGATTTAAAGATATTTTCCAAGAAGTTTTTGACAATGAATACAAAGAGGAATTTGAAAAATACAATTTAACTTACGAACACAGGTTAATTGATGACATGGTTGCATGTGCAATGAAATGGAGTGGAAAATATATCTGGGCTTGCAAAAATTATGATGGTGATGTTCAGTCTGATACTATGGCTCAAGGTTATGGATCACTAGGATTAATGACAAGTACTCTTTTAACTCCTGATGGAAAAGTGATGGAAGCAGAAGCTGCTCATGGAACTGTTACCAGACACTATAGAATGCATCAACAAGGTAAAGAAACTTCCACAAATCCTATTGCATCTATATTTGCATGGACAAGAGGATTGGCTCACAGAGGAAAATTGGATAACAATCAAGAATTAATTAAATTTGCCCAAACATTAGAAGTAGTATGTATTGAGTGTGTTGAAAATGGTTCAATGACAAAAGATTTAGCAATCTTGGTTGGACCAAACAGTAAGTTTTTAACTACTAATCAGTTTTTAGATGAAATTGATGGTAATCTTAAAAAGAAATTAAATTAAAGATTTTATTTTTTCAAAAGCATCATTAATTTTGGATTGGTCTTGACCACCAGCTTGAGCAAAGTCTTTTCTTCCACCACCTCCTTTGCCACCAATTATTTCTGAACCTGCTTTTACAAATTGCACTGCATCAAACTTTTCAGTTAGTTTTTCTGTGACACCTACAGCAATTCCAACTTTGTCATCTTTGCTTGCAAAAACTATTACAATTCCTTGACCCAATTCTTTTTTTCCTCTGTCTACAAGTTTTCTTAATTCTTTAGGTGGTAGATCTTCAACATTTTGAAATCGTACTTTTACTCCATTAATATCTTGATCGTTAACTTTATTTTTATTTTGATCTTGTAGTATTGAATTAACAGATAATGTATCTAATTGTTTAGTTAAATTTTTAATTAAAGTTTTTTGGTCAGATTGATCTATATTTGGCTTTCCACCTAATTTTATAATTTCCTGACTTAGCTCATTTATTGTTTCCTCGTCCTTTTCAGCAGATAGATTTGATAACTTCTCTTTATTTTTAAGATAATCCTGTAATTGCTTATCTCTTAAAGCCTCAATTCTTCTTACTCCTGCGGCTATAGATGACTGACTGATAATTTTAAATTTACCAATATCACCAGTATTTTTAACATGTGTTCCTCCACATAATTCTGTTGAGAAATATTTACCATCTTCATCACCCATTGATAAAACTCTAACCTCGTCTCCATATTTTTCACCAAATAAAGCTAAAGCTCCATTTTCAACAGCTTCATCAGGTGTCATTAATCTAGTTTTTACATCAGATTTTTTTGAAACCATGCTGTTTACAAACTCTTCAATTTTATCAATCTCTTCACTCTGTATCGGCTTCATATGACTAAAATCAAATCTTAATCTACTTGGTTCAACTAAAGACCCTTTTTGGGTTACATGATCACCTAGAACTCTTCTTAATGACTCATGTAAAAGATGTGTTGCGGAGTGATAAGCTCTAGTATTATCTCTTCTCTCAACGTCTATTTTTAATTCAACGCTATCTTGTAATTTTATAGATCCACTGATTACTTTTCCATAATGAACAAATAAATCACCTAATTTTTTTTGAACATCAGTTACTTCAAATTTAAAATCATTTGATATGATTTCACCAATATCTCCTACTTGACCTCCAGACTCTCCATAAAAAGGTGTTTGATTAACAATAATCATTCCTTCATCATTTTCGTTCAATTGATCGGTCTCTTTATTGCCTTTAAGTAAAGACAAAACAACACCTTCAGCTTGATTAGTTTCGTATCCTAAAAATTCAGTTGCATCTAATTTGTCTTTTATTCCAAACCAAATATCTTCAACTGCGGCATCACCAGAACCTTTCCAATTTTTCTTAGCAAGCTCCCTACTTTCTTTCATTAAAGATTGAAACTTTTCAGTATCAATTGACATTGATTTGTTTCTTAAAATATCTTCTGTAAGATCTAATGGAAAACCATATGTGTCATATAATTTAAACGCAACCTCGCCAGGTAAAACTTTATCTATTTTAGATATTTCATCATTTAAAATTTTTATTCCTCTATCTAATAAAACTAAGAATTTTTCTTCTTCCATTTTTAAAGTTTCTTTAATTAAAGACTCTGCTCTAACTAACTCTGGATAGTTTCCAGACATTTCATTTTTTAAAGTATCAAACAAATTATAAAAAACTGGTTCCTTAGATCCTAACAAATGAGAATGTCTCATTCCTCTTCTCATAATTCTTCTAAGAACATATCCTCTACCTTCATTTGAAGGTAAAACTCCCTCAGCTATTAAAAATGAACTTGCTCTTAAGTGATCAGCTATTACTCTGAAACTTGCTAGATTAGATTTATCAGATTTTACTTTTGTAATATCAGATGCAGAACCAATTATTTTTTTAAAATGATCTGTTTCATAGTTGTCATGTGAACCTTGCAATAAAGCAGCAATTCTCTCTAATCCCATTCCAGTATCAACTGATGGTTTTGGAAGATTAATTCTTTTATCTTTAGTAACTTGTTCAAACTGCATAAAGACCAAGTTCCAAATTTCAATAAATCTATCTCCATCTTCATCTTTAGAACCAGGTAAGCCCCCTGGTAAATGATCACCATGATCAAAGAATATTTCAGAGCATGGGCCACAAGGTCCTGTTTCGCCCATTGACCAAAAATTATCTGATGTTGCTATTCTAATGATTCTATCATCACTAAAACCCGCTATTTTCTTCCAAAAATTGAAGGCCTCATCGTCTTCATGAAATACGGTTACATAAAGCCTGTTTTTATCTATTCCAAAATCTTTTATTATTAGATCCCATGCATAATGAATTGCTTGCTCTTTAAAATAATCACCAAAAGAAAAATTTCCTAACATTTCAAAAAATGTATGGTGTCTTGGAGTGTAACCAACATTTTCTAAATCATTATGCTTACCTCCTGCCCTTACACATTTTTGTGAAGTTGTAGCTCTGACATAATCTCTTTTTTCTAATCCTGTAAAAACATTCTTAAACTGAACCATTCCAGAATTTGCAAACATCAATGTAGGATCATTATTGGGTACTAGATTACTAGATTCCACAATCTTGTGATCTTTCTTTTCAAAATACTTTAAGAAAGTATTCCTTATCTCATTCAGCGTTTTGTCTGCCATATTTTTAAAATACAGCTTTTTCATTTTATGTCTAGATATCGATAGGGAAAAAAGGCGCTTAAATTAAGCGCCTTTTATTAATAAAGATGACCTATTAATTCTTTTTAGATGGAGAAGTAGCTTCTGCTTTCGCTGCTTCTTCTTTTTCAACTACTTTCTTTTCTTTCTCTAATTTTTCAGGATCGATTGGATTTCCTTCTATTTTCTTAGAAATCACACCTGCTTTTTCTCTAATTGCCATTTCAATTTCTGCAGCAACTTTAGGATTTTGAGCTAGATAAGTCTTAGCATTCTCTCTACCTTGACCAATCTTCTCTCCTTTATAAGCGTACCAAGCACCTGATTTTTCAATTATGTCTGCTTTAGAGCCGAGATCGACTAATTCACCCATCTTACTAATTCCTCTTCCATACATCAGGTCAAATTCAACAACTTTGAATGGTGGTGCTACTTTATTCTTAACTACCTTCACTCTTGTAGAGTTACCAATAATTTCATCTTTATCTTTGATGGCACCAGTTCTTCTAATATCCATTCTTACAGATGAGTAAAACTTAAGTGCATTGCCACCTGATGTTGTCTCTGGACTTCCAAACATAACTCCAATTTTCATTCTAATTTGGTTAATAAAAATCATCAT
>CACALX010000015.1 GCA_902533445.1 uncultured Pelagibacteraceae bacterium | reverse complement strand
ATTCTTAGAAAGTAATCTAGCAAAACTTTGAAGTGATTTATTTTTAGACGATGATTTTGATATCATCATACAAGCCTCTGATTTTAATATTTCACCATCTTTTAAAACTCTTAAATTATTAGCTTTTAAAGTTTCTCCTGTTGAAGTGATGTCAGTAATTATTTCTGATGAACCAGTAAATGGATAAGCCTCAGTAGCACCTAAACTATCTACTAATTTAAATTGAGTAACCCCTTTAGAAAATAAAAATTCTCTTGTTAAATTTGGATATTTAGTTGCAACTCTTAATCTTTTCTTTTTCTTATCTCTAAAAGCAAATGCTATTTCCTCTAAATCAGCAATAGTTTGGACATCAATCCAAGGATCAGGAATTGCAACTACTAACGTGGCCTTCCCAAAATCATATTTTTAGTTATTTTAATTCTGTTGCTTGGAGTAGTTTCAGTAATTCTTTACTTAAATTTAAGATCTAAGCCTGAAGATCAAAAAGAAAATAAAGAAGCTGAAGAAATAGCTAACTTAAAATCCGAAATTTCAAGTTTGAAGGATACCTTAAATACAACAATCAATAGCTCACTTGGTGCAATGTCCACTTCATTTAATAATCTCTCTACTGGAGTAACAAAAGATATGACAGAAGCATTAACTAAAGTAGATGAAAAAGTTGGAAATTTTAATCAGCAAGTTCAATTATTAAACCAAAGCCAAGAAGGAATAACTAAGATTTTGGCCGGAGTTAAAAAATATGGAACCCTTGCAGAGTTTAGTTTGGATGCACTGATTAAAGATTTATTACCAGCTTCTCAATTCATGACAAATGTGAAAATGAAAGAAAATACAAGTGAGAATGTAGAATTTGCAATCAAGCTTCAAGGTGATGTTTTAGTTCCAGTTGATAGTCATTTTCCAGTGGAGAAATTTAAAGCAATTACCGATGGTCATGATGCGGAAGACAAAAGGTTAGTTGCTGATGCTAGAGCAAAATTAGCCAGTGCATTTAAAGCAAAAGCTAAAAGTGTAAATGAAAAATATATTGTACCACCAAAAACTACTGACTTTGCAATTGTGTATGCTCCTACAGAAAGTTTATACAAAGAGTTAACTGAATATCAAGACCCAAGTACAAAAGAATTATTAACGCAAGAATTAATGAAAAAATATAAAGTTGTAATTTGTGGCCCTAATACTTTGTCAGCATATTTGCAATCTTTACATATGGGCTTTCAATCCTTGAAAGTTCAAAAGGGTGCAACTGAAATTTACAATCATTTAAAAACAATAAGTACAAGATTTTCAAAACACTTTGACAACATAGTGGTTCTTAGAAAAAAATTAGAAGATGCTATGGGTGTAGTTGATAAATTTGGAACAGATGCAAGATCAATAAATAGAACTTTGGAAAGTATAAAAGATCCAGAACAAGTTGAGAAAGCTGTACAAACAGACAACGTTGAAAAATTTGTTGATAAACAAAGACAAATTAAAAATTAATTTCTTTTTTTTGATAATACCATTTATAAGAAATCTCATGCAATGGAATCGTAAATATGATTATCCAAAATCTTCAAGAGCAACTGTTGATGGCATTAGAAGATATCTTTTGGGAGAAGAAAAATTACCAAGTGTTACTTCAATTTTAGATGTTACTAAATCTGAAGAGGATAAAGCAGCATTAGCAAATTGGAGGGAGAGAACAGGATATAAAGAAGCTGAAGCTATCACGAAAGCAGCAAGTAGCAGGGGCTCACAGATGCATAACTACTTAGAAGCTTATTTACTTGGAAGAGAAAATTTAAGTTTTTTTGATGATAATGAACAATATAAATTGATGGCAAAAGAAATAATAGATCATGGTTTAAAAAATAAATTAGAAGAAATATGGGGTGTTGAATGTACATTATACTATCCAGATAAATATGCCGGCACTGCAGACTGTGTCGGGGTTTATGAAGGAAGAGAAACAATTATAGATTTTAAACAAAGCAATAAACCAAAGAAAGCTGAGTATATCGATTCATGGTTATTACAAACCAGCGCGTATTCTTTAGCTCATAATGTTGTGTATAACTCCAATATCACTTCTTGCGTAATCTTGGTCTGCACTGTAGATAAATTATTTCAAGAATTTAAAATTCAAGGACATGATTTAGTCATCTATCAAAATTTGTTTTTAGGAAGATTAAAAAAATTTCATGAACTATCTAATTTAACTTAAAATTTATAAGAAAATATGGACAAATTTGTAATCTACGATACCGAAACTACTAATAGTACTATTTGGGGATCAATTATTGAGGTTGGAGCTGTTGTTGTTGATAAAAATTTAAATGAGATTGGTAAGTTAAATATCAGAGGCAGAATGCCAGAAGGAGAGGTGCCAAGTGCAAAAGCTCTATTGGTAAACTCTACGAGCATAGATTTACTGACTAAAGGAAATTATTCTCATTATGAATTCTTAGGAGCAGTTGAAAACTTCTTCTCAAAAGCTGCCCCAGCATTATTCATGGGTTGGAGTAATTTAAATTTTGATAGACGAATGTTCCATTTTAATTTTTTTAAAGGTAACAGATACCCCTATATTACTCACTCTTCTCCAAATAAAGAACATGATGGTCTTCATGTTGCAAGAGCTGCACAAACAATTAATTCTGAAACTTTAAAAACTGAATTAACAGATGCTGGAAATGAAAGTCTTGCTCTTGAAGGGTTAGCAAGACAACAAGGATTTGATACTTCTCAACAGCATACCGCGTATCATGATGCATTCACAAGTTTAAAAATTTTAAGAATTATAAAAGAAAAGCATAATGATAATTGGGAAAAATTTTTAACCACCTCTACAAAAAGTAGTGTCGAATCTATTTTAAAAGGAGAGGGTATTTATTCAATTTTTGAAAATGTTAAAGGAAGAAATATGATGTATTTAGTTTCAACTTTACATCCAGAACATTGTTTTCATCCAAATTATGCTTCTTGGGGATATCTATGGGATTTAAGAAGAGATCCAGAGCCTTTTCTAAACATGTCAGTTAATGAGCTTAAAGCTAATCTTAAAAAAATTAGTCCTAAAGCTTTAAGAGTTATTAAAACAAATAAAGCGCCTGTTGTATTAGATAAAAAATTTGCTTTGAAAGAAAAAGCCTATGCAGAACTTGATTTAGAAACAATTCAAAAAAGAGCTAAATTAGTTAGATCTAGCGAAAACTTGTGTAAAAACATTAAAATTATTAATAGAGAAGCTGCAGAAGAAAAGGCACAAACTCAAAATCAAGAGGATTTACTACCTGAAGAAACTTTGTATGAGAAATTTGTTCCAAACAAAGATACTGCTTTATTTAAAACTTGGCACAGATCATCATGGGAAGACAAATTAAGATTACTAGATAAATTTCAAGATAAGAGATGTGCATGGTTTGGACAAAAAATTATTTACCAAGAAGCACCTCACGTATTACCACCTGATTTATATAAAAATATTAAAAGCGAGATAGCTAGAAGAATTTTAAGTAAAAATAGAGAAAAGTGGCAAACTATAGCGATGGCGTATACTGAAATAGATACCTTAAGAGATCAAGCATCTAATAGAGATGATGAGGAAGAGCTAAAAAAATTAGATGAAATAAATGAATTTATTATGTCTATTGAAAAAAAATATGAAATTGCATAGTTGACTTTAAAACTTTAATTTATAGAAAGGATTTATGCTTATAGATTTTAAAGATGAAGATTTTGATAGTAAAATCAAAAATGAAGATGTTTCAGTAATCCAGTTTTCAGCTGCTTGGTGTGGACCTTGTAAAGCTTTAAAACCAGTAATGGACAAATTAGCTGATGAATATAAAGATAAAGCTGGTTTTTACTATGCTGATGTAGAAGATGGTGGAATAAATACTGGAAGTGCCGCTGGCATAAGAGGTGTACCAACTGTTATTATTTACAAAAAAGGTGTTGAAGTAGATAGAAAAGTTGGTGGAGTACCTGAAAGCCACATGAAAGAATTTTTAGAAAAAAATATCTAATTCAAATTAAGTATTTCTCCAGCAAGATAAAGAGAACCTGTAATTAAAATTACATCGTTTTTCTTGACTGAAATAGACTCGATTGCATCAAATATATTTTCTTTGTACTGAATATTTTTAAATGAATTTAGCTTGTTTTTTAAATCTTTTCCGCCAATTGAATTAGGTTGATTTGGGATATCAATAGTGGTCAAGGTTGAGATATTTTTAAAATAACTAATATACTCACTGTGATCCTTGTTAGACATCATGCCCAATATAATGTGTTTGTCACAATCTAAAGTTTGTAGATATTCATTCACAACTCTAGCTCCATCAGGATTATGATCTCCAGAAATTAATAATGTATTATTTTTCACAAGTTCTTTTAGTTTTCCAGATTTAATTTCTTGTAATCTTGCAAGGTTATGTATTTTTTGAATACCATTTTCTATTTGATCCCCTTTAATTCCAAGATTTAAAGTTCTTATAGTTGCAATAGCAGTTGATATATTTTCTAATTGAAACTGACCAAGAATATTTGGTAGAGGAAGTTTTAAACCTCCAAATTTATCCTCATAGTAAAAAAAACCATTCTCTTGAATTGAATAACTAAAGTCTTCATTAAAAAATAACTTATTTGAAGAATTATTTTTTATAGTTTTTTTAATGCATTCTAGTGTTTCTTTTTTATTTTGCTTAGCGATAATAATATTCGAATTAAGTAAAGCTGATGTTTTTTCAAAAACAATTTGTTCTATTGTTTTATTTTCTTTTGGTAGCCAGTCGAGATGGTCTTTGCTTATAGACGTCACTATACTTGCAAGATTACTCTTTAAAATATTAGTAGCATCAAAACGGTGAAATAAACCACTTTCTACCAAGTTGATATTGTCAGGATATTGTGCGGCTTTATAAAAAAAACAAGCTGACAACATTTCAAAAACAGTTATAGGTTCGTTATTATTTACTTTTTCAACCTCTTCTAATAAATCAGCTAATTCCTCATCATTTAATTCCTGGTTATTAAACACAAATCTTTCATTAATTTTTTGTATATGTGGGCTCGTATAAACATTACATTTTAAATTTGTGTCCTTAAGAATTGCATAAATAGCTTGGATGGTAGAGTTTTTACCATTTGTTCCAACAACTGATATAGCCTTAATTTTATCTTGGGGGTTTCCTAATTTTTTACAAAGATTTTGAATTCTATCTAAAGATAAATCTATTTCTTTAGGATGCAACTTTTGAAAATTGCTGAGTATCTTCTGAAGTTTCATTTTGCTCAGAACTTATAGCAGAATTTTGTTTTAACAATATTGATAATAAAGTTCCTATTTTAGATGCTAGATCTCTTCTCTCAACGATTAAATCAACAAACCCAGTTTTTTCAACATACTCACTTTTTTGAAAACCTGCAGGCAATTCTTCTTTTACTGTGCCTTGAATAACTCTAGCACCTGCAAATGCAATTAAAGCACCAGGTTCAGCGATATGAACATCTCCTAACATAGCATAGGAAGCAGTTATTCCTCCTGCAGTTGGGTCCGTAATACAGACTAAGTAAGGTAAACCATTTTTCTTTAATTCATTAATTGCAAGTGTGGTTCTTGTCATTTGAGACAATGAAATTAAACTTTCCATCATTCTCATTCCTCCACCAGCGCTTATACATATAAATGGTGTTTGATTTTCTATTGCATGTTGAATTCCATATAAAAATGCTTCACCTTCTGCTGCAGCCATTGAGGCTCCTAAAAAATCAAAGTCAGATGCAACAGCGGTAATTTTAATATTGTTGATTGTTCCAGATACAACCATCATTCCACAATCTAATCCAGTTTTATTTCGTGCACTTTTTAATCTATCTTTGTAAGATTTAGAATCTGTCCAATTTAAAGGATCATCTTTTGGAATGGGTGTTTTAAAAACTTCATAGTTGTTTTTTCCAAATAAAATATCAAATCTTTGTTTTGGTTTAATTCTATGATGCTTGTTACAATCTGGACATACCCAAAGGTTTGCTTCTAAATCTTTCTTTAGAATTGGTCCACGACAACAACTTGTCCATTCACTTTTTGCGATATCTTCTTTAGTAGCTCGTTCACGTATAGCAGTTTTTATCTTTTCACCTGCTTTAATAATTTTAGTTATCCAGTTCATTGAATTTTATTTCTTAATCTTTTAACGATATTAGTAACATTTGTGACAGTATTTTGTCTTCTTTCAATTGATTTAGATATTTCCTTACATATTGCACTACCAACTACTAGACCATCAGCTTTTTTAAGAGATTTAATCGTCTTTTCTGTAATACCAAAGCCAATCACCACATTTTTTGATTTATTTTGATTTTTAATTTTATTGTATCTTTCCAAGATTTTCTTTGGGGAAACTTTTAGTTTACCCCCTGTAGTTGACAACATACTAATATAGTAAACCATATCATGCGAGTCCTTTATTATTTTTTTTAATCTAATTTGAGAAGTAGTAGGTGAGACCAGTTGTATAAAATTCACTTCATTCTTTTTACATCTTGATGCAAAACTTTTGTTTTCAGGATAAGGCAAATCTACAACAATTAGTCCATCTACTTTTGATTTTTTACATTTATCTAAAAATTTATTTTCATTGTACTGAAATATCATATTGTAATAACCCATTAGTATAATTGGAGTATTTTTTTTTGATTTTTTAAAATTTTTTGCAATTGAAAATACATCGTTAATTTTTATACCATTTTTAATTGCTCTATAGGCACTAGTCTGGATTTGACCTCCATCAGCTATGGGTGTGTTGTGAGGAAAACCCAATTCACAAATATCAGCATAGTCTGAAATAGACTTAAGAATTTCTAAAGATTTTTTTTTAGTATTATCACCTGCAACTGTATAAGTCAGTAAGGCAGGTCTGTTTTCTTTTTTTGCATTTAAAAAAGCTTTTTTAAGTAAAGAGCTCATTAATGTTTTCCCAATCTTTCTCTTAAAATATCTCTATCTTTTTTTGCATCACCACAAGAGTTAACAATTATAATTGTATCTTTGCTTAATTTTGGAGCAATTTTTATTGCCTCAGCAAAAGCATGACTTGGTTCTAAACTTGGATTAAGTTTTTCAAATTTAGTTACCATTACATGTGCATTAAGTGCATCCTCATCTGTTGCATAAGTATATCGTGCTCTTCTAGTATCTTTTAAAAAGCAATGAATAGGACTAACCCCAGGATAATCTAAACCAGCACTTATAGATTCTGTATCATTAATTTGTCCTTCATTATTTTGGCAAACATACGAAGCTGCTCCGTGCAAAATACCAACTTTTGCATTTCTACTTAGTGGTGCTGCATGAAGTTTAGATTTTTTAGGACCTCCAGCTTCTACACCAATTAATTCTATTTGTTTTTTATCAAAATCAATAAACTCACTCCAAAATCCATATGCAGAACTACCGCCCCCAACACAATTAATTAACTTAATTTTATTTGGAATTTTTTTAAATTCTTCTTTAAGCTGTGTTCTTAATTCTCTAGAAATTTGTGCAGTTGACCAACCACATATTTTTACAAAGATATTCGGTCCAACAGTGCTACCAACGCACATGTGTGTGTTATCACAATTAGATACCCAATATCGCATACATTCACTCACTGCATCAACTAAAGTCTGACTTCCAGAATAAACTGGTACTATTTCTGCACCGTTTTTTCTCATAGCGTCACAATTTGGTTTTTGTCTTTTAATGTCTTTAGCACCCATAAAAATTTTACATTTAAGTCCAAATTTTTTAGCTGCCATACTTAACATTTTTCCTGCATATCCAGCTCCAGTATCGCCAACGATATATTTTTTACCCATAGCTTTACAAATTAGTGCATGGACAGTGGCATTATAGATTTTATGCGCACCTCCATTTGCTTCAGAAACTACTTTTGCCCAAATTTGAGCTCCACCTAAATGATTGGACAAATTTTCTAATTTCACAAAAGAGGTTGGAGGTCCAATATAATTCTTAAAATAATAATCTCTTTTTTTTAAAAAGGCTTTATTATTTCTAAGTTTCTTAAATTCTTTTGTTAAATCCTCTACTGGTTTTTTTAAAGTTTCAGGTATAAAACTACCTCCAAATTTTCCTCCCCAAAAACCTTGTTGATCGTGTTGATCAATTAATGGA
>CACALX010000014.1 GCA_902533445.1 uncultured Pelagibacteraceae bacterium | reverse complement strand
GAAAAAGAATTAAATAGAAAATCTAGAGAATTCAAAAATATAGTAAAAATTGGACGTACACATCTTCAAGATGCAACTCCTCTTTCTTTAGGTCAAGAATTTTCAGGATATCATACTCAAGTAAAAAAAAGTATCGAAAGAATTGAATATGCATTGAAGGAAATTTTTTTTCTTGCTCAAGGTGGAACGGCAGTTGGAACGGGAATAAATTCTAAAAAAAACTTTGATAAAAAAATAGTTAAAGAGATCGCAAAATATACAAAAATAAAATTTAAACCTGCTCCAAATAAATTTGCTGAACTTGCAGCGCATGATGCAATAGTTAATTTTTCTGGAACTTTGAATACTTGTGCAGTCGCTTTAATGAAAATATCTAATGATATAAGATTTTTAGGATCTGGTCCAAGAGCTGGTTATGGAGAATTAATTTTGCCAGAAAATGAACCAGGTTCATCTATAATGCCTGGTAAAGTTAATCCTACTCAATGTGAGGCTGTTACAATGGTTTGTGTAAAAGTTATTGGAAACCACAATGGTATAACGATGGCTGGATCACATGGTCATTTTGAATTAAATGTTTTTAAACCTTTGATAGCACATAACATTTTGCAATCGATTGATCTAATTGCCGACAGCACCAAAAATTTTGCTATTTATTGTGTTAGGGGAATAAAAGCGAATAAGAAGAAAATACAAGAACACTTAGATAATTCTTTAATGCTTGTTACATCACTAGCGCCCCACATAGGCTATGACAACGCTGCCAAAATTGCAAAGACAGCGCTTAAAAACAATACTACTTTAAAACATGAAACATTAAAAACAGGCCTGATATCAGAAAAAGATTACAATAAGATAGTTGATCCCAAAAAGATGATCTACCCAGCATAAGCTGCTATTGCATCATTCATCATATTCTTAAAATATATCTTATTTTGTAAATCGTTGTCACGAAAATAGATATTATTTAATCTCTCGTTAACTTTCTGATTATATTTACCGTCAATCATAATATCACTTAAAATTATTACATTATCATTAAATGAATAAGAAAAATTAAAATCAATAGTTTCAATTTTTTTCCTAAAATTTTTGGGTGTTAGTAAAAATTTGTAAATATTTTTAACATTCGTTATCTTTATTTTTGATTTTCCGTCTAAAATCAGTTTCCCATCCCTAACAAAAATTAATGTATCAGTTAATTTTATAAGTGAACTATCTTTCCATTCTAATTTAGTATTGTCTATATCAATTAGACCTTCTTGAATTTTTGATTTTAAAAAAAGATTTGTAAAATTACGGTTATTCTTAATCTTACTGGCATTAATATTTAATTTAAAGTCTAAATTTTTATTATTTAAAATTTCAGTTTTTAATAATTCAGCCACGATTGCGTTTGTGCCAAATAGATAAGAAACATTTATTTCTTCTGCATCACCTTCAATAGAAGAATAAAAAGGTTTAAAATTAAATTTTCCATTATATAAAAATTTTTTACTCTCCAATTCATTTGAATAGTTAAACTCAAAGAAATTTTTATTAGTTTTATAATTTATTAAACTTTTATCTGTATTAAATAATATGGTTGCAGCGCCTGATTTAATATCATCTTTATAATTTAATATATTTTCGATTTGTAATTTTGCAAAATCAAGATCTAACTTAGTATATAATTTTGTTTCATCTTTATGATTGATTACTTCTAGAGAAAAAGGAGTATTAAATATTTCATTTTCTGCATAAAGCATATTTTTAATTTCTTTAGGATCGAAATAATATTTTGCGTTTTTGATATTGTTAATAAATAAAACTTCATTTTCTAAACTTCTATAAAAAACATTACTTTTTAATATTTCAAATTTAAAATCACTAAAATTACCATCTAATAAATTATAAAAAAAATTATAATTTTCTTTATTTAAATTAAAATTTGCTTCTTCCAAGATGACATGATTTAATTTAATGTTTTTTAAAGAAAATAAATTTTCCAAAGAAACATAAACTTTAAGTTTTTTTATTTCTGTAATTTTATCTTCTTGAGAATTAATTGAGGAATTATTTGTAGTAAAATGAGGTCTTGGTAAAAATTTATAATCTAAATCTTCTAGAAAATTAAACTCTAGGTTTAATTTGTTTTTTAAATTTTTTTTAATTTCTGAAGCTACTTCGTCTTTATTGTGAATGTTTGGGAATGAAAGATATGATAAAAATAAAATAATTAGTGCGACAATAGATAAAAATATTTTATTGTTAATTAATAAATTTTTAAAGTTATCAACATTTAACTTGTTTAAATTTTTCTCTAATAGATTATTAATAAATTTACTTAATTTTTTATTAAAATTAGCAATAAATTTAAGATTATTCATTTTAAGTAGTAATCTTATAAAACATTATTTCGAATGATAAATAGAGAATATTTAAATGA
Source organism: uncultured Pelagibacteraceae bacterium (assembly GCA_902533445.1). Lineage (GTDB taxonomy): Bacteria > Pseudomonadota > Alphaproteobacteria > Pelagibacterales > Pelagibacteraceae > Pelagibacter. Next base: position 8,111 of record CACALX010000014.1, on the reverse strand, counting down.
TTTAAATGAAGCACAAAAGGAGGCGGTAATGCATCTAGATGGTCCTCTTTTAATAGTAGCTGGTGCTGGTTCAGGAAAAACTAAAGTTCTAACATCAAGAATAGCAAATATAATTAAAGAAAAAAAAGCTTTTCCTAATCAAATTCTTGCAGTCACATTTACAAATAAAGCTGCTAAAGAAATGCAAAATAGAGTTAGTAAAATTTTAGGATCTGCTGCTGTTGGACTTTCTTGGTTGGGAACTTTTCATTCAATTTGTGCAAAATTGTTAAGAAAACATGCTTCAGCTGCACAATTAAACTCGAATTTCACTATTATAGATACTGACGATCAGATTAGATTAATAAAAAATATATGCAAAGCAGAAAATATCGATATCAAACAATTATCTCCAAGATTTATACTTGCGATAATTGACAGATGGAAGAATAGAGGTTTTTATCCTGGGGAAGTAGTCATAAACAAAAAAGATATTTATGAGAAAACTGTACTTCCATTATACAAAATATATCAACAAAAATTAACTGATTTAAATTCCTGTGATTTTGGTGATTTAATTTTACATACAGTAAAAATTTTAGAATTTAATCCTGATATTAGAGAAATATATTCTAAAAATTTCAAATACATCTTGGTTGATGAGTACCAAGATACAAATTTTATTCAAAGTAAATGGCTTAATCTTCTTTCTGAAAAAAATAAAAATATTTGCTGTGTTGGTGATGATGATCAATCAATATATAGCTGGAGAGGTGCTGAGATTAAAAATTTTTTAGAATTTGACCAAGTTTATGATAATACAAAAGTAATAAGATTAGAACAAAATTATAGATCTTCTCAAAATATTTTATCAGTTGCTTCAAATCTTATTTCTAATAATCAAAATAGAGTTGGAAAAACATTGATTACTACAATGGAAGAAGGTGATTTAGTTCAATTAAACTGTTTTAAAAATGGTAAAGATGAAGCAATTGGCGTTTCTGATGAAATTGAAAAAAAAATAAAAAAGAAATTTTCATATAATAATATTGCTATTTTAGTTAGAGCTATTTTTCAAACACGTGAATTTGAAGAGCGATTTCTGAAAATTGGTATGCCCTACAGAATATTAGGTGGTACAAAATTTTATGAAAGAGCTGAGATTAAAGATTGTGTTGCGTACTTAAGATTGATTCATCAAGAGAAAGATGATTTAGCTTTTGAAAGAATTGTGAACAATCCAAAAAGATCAATAGGTGATAGTACCTTAAAAAATATTCATGAGTTTGCTAAGGAAAATAATTTAAATTTAGAAAGAGCATCAATAAAAATGCTTGAGCAAAATTTAATTAAGCCAAAAGCTAAAATTGGACTTAGCTTGTTTATTAATTCTCTAAACAAATGGAGAGATGATTTAATCATAAAGAAATCAAATCATATTAAGTTATTACAGATTGTTTTAGATGAGTCTGGTTATTCAGCAATGCTTAAAAATAAAAAAGATTTAGATAATGAAAATAGACTAGAAAATATCAAAGAGTTGTTAAGTGCTATGAAAGAATTTGATAATTTAGAGAGTTTTTTAGAACATGTATCTTTAGCAACCTCAGTTGATCAAGAATGGGATGGTGAAAAAATTAACATGATGACCATGCATGCAGCAAAAGGTTTGGAATTTGATGTTGTATTTTTACCTGGATGGGAAGAAGGATTATTTCCTCATCAAAAATCTATTGAAGAAAAAGGTCAAAATGGTCTAGAAGAAGAAAGACGGCTAGCGTATGTGGGAATTACAAGAGCAAAGAAAAAAGCTATAATTTCTTTCTCAATGAATAGATTTTACCAAGGGGATTGGATAGACAGTATGGCTTCACGATTCATTGATGAATTGCCAGAAAAGCATTTAGAAAAAAATTCTTTCTTTGATGAAGACATTAACAATGATGATGATTTTGAGTTTAATCAGGATTTTGAAATTGAAGAAGGAACAAGAAGTCCTGGCTGGATGAGATATCAAAAGAGAATTAAATGAGGAATCATATAAAATTATTAAGAAGTAAATTTAAAAAATATGGAATTGATGGCTACATAATTCCAAAAAATGATGATTTTTTTACAGAATATTCAAAATTAAATCGATTAGAAGTTATTTCAAATTTTAGTGGATCTGCTGGTCTAGCTGTAATTCTTAAAAATAAAAATTATTTGTTTACTGATGGAAGATACACAATTCAAAGTAAAATCGAGAGTGGGAAAAATTTTAAAATTTATGGATTTGAAAAATTAATAAATTGTAGTTTATTTAAAAATCTTACACTTGGTATAGATCCAAAGTTATTTACCAATACTCAAATTAAAAATTATTTTTTAAAACATAACAAAATCAAATTTGTTGAAAAAAATCTAATTGATGAAATTGAAAATCAAAAAAAACATACCTCTAAACCATTTTTTTCTTTAGATAAAAATATTGTTGGTGAAAGCATTAATTCAAAATTAAATAAAATAACTAAATACTTAAAAAAAAATAAATCTGATTATATATTTATTAGTGCACCTGAAAATGTTGCGTGGACTTTAAATATAAGAGGTGGAGATGGCCCCAACAGTCCAGTTCCCAATTCAAGATTGATAGTAAGTAAATCAAAAAAAATTCTATTTATAAGTAATCTTAAAAAGTGTAAGCAATTATTAAAAAATAAAATTATTAATAAAGATGAATTTTTAGATATAAATACTCTACCAATTAAAATACAACATCTTAAGGGAAAAAACTTTATTATTGATGATAAATCTTGTTCAATATTTTATGAAAATTTAATTAAGTCTAAATTTAAGATCATAAAAAGAGAAGATCCAATTTATCTTTTAAAGGCAATCAAAAATAAAACTGAGATTAAAAATATGATTAATGCTCATATCTTGGATGGAGTAGCATTAACTAAATTTTTATTTTGGATAAAAAAAATTAATAAAAAAAAAATTACAGAAGTAGAAGCAGCTGAAAAATTAGAAAATTTCAGAAAATTAAATAAAAACTTTCTCTATCCTAGTTTTGATACAATAGCAGGCTCTGGCAAAAATGGTGCCATAGTCCATTATCGTGCAAAGAAAGAAAGTTGCAGTGTTATAAATAAGAGAGATATTTTCCTTTGTGATTCTGGAGGTCAATATAAATATGGAACAACTGATGTAACTAGGACAATTTGTTTTTCAAAACAAAAACAAAAAATCAAAGATATTTTTACCAAAGTTTTAAAAGGTCACATTGCTGTAGCTACAAGTGATATAAATAAACAAGATATAGGTAAAAAAATCGATAGAAGAGCGAGGAAATTTTTAAATAAAAGTAACTTAGATTATGCGCATGGTACAGGACATGGTGTTGGTTTTTTTCTAAATGTTCATGAAGGGCCTCAATCTATTACAAAAATAAATACAGTAAAAATAAGAGAAGGTATGATTTTAAGTAATGAACCTGGGTATTATAAAACCAATGAATATGGAATTAGGATTGAAAATTTAGTTTATGTTAAAAATATAAACAACAAATTGTTATTTCATAATTTAACACTAGCGCCTATAGAAAAGGATTTAATAAATTTTGATTTATTAACGAGTTATGAAAAAGACTATCTATTTAAATATCATTTAGAAGTCTATTCAAAGATATCAAAATATTTAAATCCAAATGAGAGAAAGTGGTTAGCTAGTTTTATTTAGCATTTTCAAAAATTCAGCTTGGTCAATCACTTTTATTTCTAATTGTTTGGCATAATCTACTTTTTTTTTAGTTGGTTTTTCACCAATTATTAAAAAATTTAGTTTTTTTGACACACTGCTGATTGTTTTTCCAGAATTTTCCTCAATAAGAGATTTAACCTCGGCTCTACTTATTCCATCTAATGTCCCAGTAACTAAAAAAGTCTTATTTTTTAATAAACCATCATCCGAAATTAGATTAGCATCTTTAATTAACAAAACTTTTTCTAATTCATTCAAAACTCTTTTGTTAGCTTCATTTGAAAAAAAACTCTTGATTGAATTAACTTGAGTTTCACCAATTCCATCAATATTTAACAAATCTTCATAATTAGTTTTTTTAGATAAATTTTTTAATTCTGAGAATGATACAAAATGTTTAGATAACAACTTTGCATTTTCTAAACCTATATGTCGTATACCTAGAGAATATATGAATCTTTCTAAAGAAATATTTTTTTTTTGATCTATTGAATACTTTAAATTTTGAACAGATAGTTTACCCCAACCATCTAAAGTTTCAATTTTTGAAAAATCTAAATTAAAAATATCTTGAGGATATTTAATTAATTTTAATTTCCAAAAATTTTCAACTATTTTTTTACCAAAACCATCTATATTAAATGCTTCTTTTGAAACAAAATGTTTTAATTTTTCAATTGATATTTTATCACAATAATAACCTTCACTAGAACATCTTCTTACAGCATCAACTTTTTTTGTTACTATATTAAATTCTTTAATTGTTTCTGATCCACATGATGGACAATTTTTTGGGAAAATAAATTTTTTCGAATTTTTCAATCTTTTTTGTTTATCTACTGAAAGTATATGCGGTATTACATCGCCAGCTCTCTCTATAACTGCTGTATCACCTACTCTAATATCTTTTCGATTAATTTCATCTTCATTATGCAATGTTGCATTAGAAACTATAACGCCACCAATATTTATTGGTTTGATTTTTGCAACTGGTGTTAAGGCACCAGTCCTACCTATTTGAATTTCTATATCTAAAATTTTAGATACTGCTTTGTTAGATGAAAATTTGTGTGCAATAGCCCACCTTGGAGCGTTGGCAACATTACCCAATCTTCTTTGTGTTGCAAAATCATTCACTTTGTAAACTATTCCATCTATATCAAAATCTAAGTTTGCTCTTTTTTTTTCAATTTCATTATAATTTTTTATTAAATTTTTTATACCTATGGTTAACTTATTCAATGGATTTGTTTTAAATCCCCACTCACTCAATTTTTTTAGAAAATCAAATTGGTTGTTAACTTTTAATCCACTCTCATATCCAAATGTATAGGCAATAAAATTTAAAGGTATTTTTTTTGTTTCTTCTGGATTTTTTTGTCTAAGAGATCCAGATGCTGCATTTCTAGGATTGGCAAACTTTTCGTTTAAACTCTTAAAATCACTGTTTTGTATGAACACCTCTCCTCTAATGTCAATTTCCTCTGGAAAATCTTTGTGAGAAATTTTTTTGGGTATATCTTTTATTGTCTTAAGATTTTCAGTTATATCCTCACCTTCTTTTCCATCTCCTCTAGAAAGACCTTTGTGAAATTGACCATTTTTAAAAGTCAATGAAGCAGATATTCCATCAATTTTAGGCTCAGCACTATATGAAATTTTAAAATCATTTTTAAGAGATAAATAATTTTTAATTCTTTTTTCAAAATTAATTAAATCTTCTTCACTAAAAGCATTTCCTAAAGATAACATTGGTATTTTATGTAATGATTTTTTGAAATTTTTAGAGGGCTTAAATCCTACAATTTGAGAGGGTGAATACTTAGAAACAAGATAGCTAAAATTTTTTTCTAAATCTAATACCTCTTTTTTAATTTCATCATATTCTTTGTCTGAAACTATTGACTTATTTTTATCAAAGTAATTTTCATTATACTTTTTTAATAAATTTACTTTTGAGTTATAAAGTTTTTTGATTTCCTTTTTATCCATTTCATTCAAAGAGAAATTTGAATTTTTTTAATAAACTATTTTGTTTTCTTTTTTTAATTTCATTTTCTTTTTTATTCAGTTCATACATTTTATCGAAAATAGCATATGATTTTTCATACCATTGAGAGGATTGATAATTGTATCCTAAGAGAACTGCATATTTCTTACTTTCTTCTTCAAGACCAAGCAAATAATAAATTTCGACCAGTCTGTGAAGTGATTCTTCGGCGTAAATCGTTTCATCATATTCATCCACAACAGTCCTAAATCTATTAATTGCAGCTATCCATTTTTTTCGATCAACATAGTATCTGCCCAGATATACTTCTTTGGACGCTAATATATCATTTATTAAATCAATTTTAAATTGTGCATCTATTACATATTCAGTATTAGGAAATTTTTCAATTAATGTTTGGAAAATATCTCTTGAGTTTATGATTGATTGTAAATCTTTTTTTTCGTCTACTATTTGTTCATAATAAGAAATTCCAAGTAAATAGTAAGCATATGATATATTTTTATGTTTAGGATAAACTCGTAAAAACCTGTCCAATTCAGCAATTGCATCTCCATAATAGTCTTGCTTATAATAAGAATAAGCTGCCATTAATGCAGATTTAGGAGCCCATTCTGATTGTGGAAATAATATTTCAGCTTCGTTAAATTTTTTTGCTGCGAAAAGAACATCATTCGAATTAAGAGCTTCCATACCCTCTTCATACACCTCTAATACTTGCATTTCTAAGCTTTTCTCTAAAATTATATCTTTTTTAATTTCTTTTTTAGAACAAGAAATTAACAAAATCAAAACACCTAAAATCAGAAAAAAATTTTTAAACATCATAATTAATTTATACTTACTTAATGTAAGTTTTAAAAGAAATGATTATTTATGCGATCGATCTTAAAAAGTTTCTATTTATTAAAGTATGTGGAAGGTTTTTTTCTTTAATTTCTAAGATAGAAAAATTTTCCTTATTCTCAAAAACCTTTCTCAAAAGTTGATTTGTAAGATAATGGCCACCTTGTGAACACTGAATGCTAGCAATCATTCTATATCCACATGTGTATAAATCGCCTATGCAATCTAATATTTTATGGTTAACAAATTCTTTTTTATTTCTTAAACCTTCAGGATTTAAAATCTCTTTATCCTTAACTACTACCGCATTGTTTAGACTTCCACCTTTTGCAAGACCATTTTTTTTAATTAACTCAATATCTTCAAACAAACAAAAAGTTCTTGAGTTATAAACTTCAGATAAATCATCTTCATATATTTTAAATCTATTTCTTTGATTTCCAATAATTGGATTTTTATATTTTAACTCAAAATCAATATCTAAACTTAAAGTTGATGGTTTAATATTTATGTATCGGTCACCATCGGAGAAGTTTACTTCCTTATTTACTTTTATTATTTTTATTGGTGAGTCAGAGATATCAATTCCAGCTGAAATAATTTTCTCAATGAAGATTTTTGCTGATCCATCTAGTATTGGAACTTCTTCATTATCAATCTCGATTATTGCATTATCTATACTCATTCCAAATAATGCACACATTAAGTGTTCAATAGTTGAAACCTTTACTCCAAATTCATTTTCGATTGTTGTGTTTAAAGATGTGTTGGTGACATTCATAAAATTTGGATAAACCAAATTATTACTTTTTAAATCCACTCTTTTAAAAATTATACCATTATTGGGAGATGCCGGTTTAATACAAACATTGACATCAAGGCCACTATGAAGAGCAATACCACTAAAAGAAATATTATTTTTTATTGTTTTTTGGGTTAAATAAGACACTGATAGTTTTTAATTTGAATGTTGGATTAATTAAAAACAACTATTGTTACGAGAAAAAACAAAATTAACTAAATAGTTGAAAAAATTTTTCAAAAAAACCGAGTTTTTTCGAGGATTTTGAGGATATTTGAATTTCATTTTTATTCATACCATTTTTCAAATTATGCGCCATTTGAGAAATGTCTAATTGTTTACCTAAAGAAAAATCTTTTACATATCCTTTGTCTAAGAAATTATTAACTTGAATTTGGTATTTTTTTAAAATGTTCTCAATATCAAGTATTATTAAATTTGATATTGAAATTAGTTTAATTTCTAAACAAACTTCATTATTACTAATTTGATTCTGCAAAGAAGAATAACTTACACCATCAATTATATATTTATCAATTATCATATGTATGAGTTTATATTGATTGTAATTTTCTTTAAATAAATCTTTGACATCTGTAAGCATACTTTTCAATATTACGGAAGTAATTTCTCCAGTATAATTTTTTTTCTTTATACTTATTTTAGATGTAAGAATTGATTTATTTTCGATTACTATATTTATATTGTTAATGAAATTTCTAGTTAATT
>CACALX010000013.1 GCA_902533445.1 uncultured Pelagibacteraceae bacterium | reverse complement strand
AGGTCCAATTTCTATAAAATGATCAACATTACTATTTATCATATTTAAGACACTCTTTCTCCATCTTACTCTATTTTCAATTTGTTTTATTAATAGTGATTTTAAATCTTCAGTACTTGAAACAGGTTCAGCTGTAACATTTGAAATTAACTTATTGCTTCCATCAGAAAATGAAATTTTGTTTAATTCTTCTGTCATAATCGCTGTTGCTTTGCTCATAAGGCTGCAGTGAAAAGGAGCGCTAACTGGAAGTTTTATATTTTTAATTGAATTCCCTTTTAATATTTCAGTTAACTTTTCTAAATCTTGAGTTTTTCCACTCAAAACTATTTGCCCTTCTGAATTGTCATTAGCTATTTGTGCTATAAATTGGGACTTATTATTATTTAATATTTTTTCAATTACTTCAACAGTTGATCCAAGCACTGCAACCATACCACCTTCACCCTTTGGTACAGAATTTTGCATAGCATCACCTCTGATTCTTAAAATTTTTAATGTCTCTGAAAAGTTTAAATATCCAGCACAAGATAAAGCAGAATACTCACCTAAAGAATGCCCAGCAAAATACTTTGCTTTATTTAAATCAATATTAAATTCTTTTTTAATTACATTAAATATAGAATAACTTATTAAAAAAATTGCTGGTTGAGTGTTTGCTGTTAAATAAAGCTCTTCTTTAGGTCCTTCTAATATTAGCTTTGATATTGAGTAATTTAATGTCTCGTCTGCCTCTTTAAATAAGCTTTTCACAAGCTCAAATTTGTCATAAAACTCTTTTCCCATTCCAACTATTTGAGATCCTTGACCTGGAAATATTACTGAAAACATATAAAAATATTACTAATTTTGTGTTTTTATCTATTGTAATTGAACTTTTATAATAGTATATCCTCATTTTTTATTAAAGAACATAAATGAACTTATACGAACATACTATAATAGCTAGACAAGATACTTCTCCAAGTGAGTTAAAACAATTAACTGAAAAATATTCTAAAATTGTTGAAAAAAATGAAGGTGAGGTTGTTAAAACTGAGAACTGGGGCCTTTTAAACCTTTCTTATCTAATTAAGAAAAATAAAAAAGGGAGCTACATTCACTTTAAGATTAAAGGTAGAGGTAAAGTAGTTGAAGAGTTAGAAAAAAATGAAGCTATAGATAAAAAATTATTAAGATATCTTACTGTTAGAGTAAAGAAGTTTGATTTAGATAGTAATTACTTTGGAAAAAAAGAAGAAAGTGAAAATAAAGAAAGTGCTAAAAACTAATGCCAAAAAGACAAAGTGGAAATAAAAAAGGAAAGCAAAGTAATTTTGCAAAGTTAAGTATTTTTCAACCAAATAAATATAAATTTAAAAAAACTTGTCCACTTTCAGTAAAAGGTGCACCTAAAATTGATTATAAAAATATCAAACTTTTAAAAAGGTATGTTTCTGAAAATGGTAAAATTTTACCTTCTAGAATTACAAATGTTTCTCAAAAGAAACAAAGAGAATTATCTTTATCAATTAAAAGAGCAAGAAATTTAGCTTTAATATAATGAAAGTTATTTTGTTAGAAAACGTTAAAAGAATTGGATCTGTAGGAGAGGTAATTGACGTAAAGAGAGGTTTCGCTAGAAATTTTTTGATTGCAAACAAAAAAGCACTTTATGCCTCTAAAGAAAACATCCAAGAAGTTGAAAAAATAAAAGCTGAATTATCTAAAAAAGACAATGAGAGAAAACAAGAAGCATCTAAAATTGCAGAACAAATCAATAATAAAGAATACTCAGTTCAAAAATTAAGCACTGAGAACAATGAACTTTATGGTTCAGTGAAACCAACTGAAATTTCAAAACTTATTCAAGAAGTAAACAAAATAGAAATCAAACCTTCAATGATACAACCAGTTGAAGAAATTAAATCTTTAGGAAAATTCAAAGTTAAAATTTCTTTACACTCTGAAGTTGATGCTGAAATAGTTGTTAACGTTACCTCAGCTGAAACAATCCAATAATTATACATTCTTTTCAACAGCTAAAAATTAAAATTTAAATAATAATTTTTTTCTGTAAGTTAATTTTATGGAAAACAACTTAAGTATAGTTAAAGATAAATTTAAAGAATTACCAAATAACATTGAAGCTGAGCAAGCGGTAATTGGTTCGATACTAGTTAGCAATGATATATTTGACGAGGTTAATACAATTATTTCATCTATTAATTTTTATGATCCTATGCATCAAAAGATATTTAATGCTATTGAAAGCCTTATTTACAAGGGTATGCTTGCTAACCCTATAACTTTAAAAAATTATTTTGAAGATGAAAAAGATGAAATTAATGTTCCAGAGTACTTAGTAAAAGTAACTAAATTTTCCACATCTGTAAGACAAGCAGTAGAATATTCAAAAATAATATACGATATGTTTGTCAGAAGAGAGCTGATCAAAATTTCTGAAGAAACTATAGATAGTGCAAAATTAAATGATCTTGATACTAATGGTCAAACCATAATTGAGAATTCTGAAAGACAATTATTTGATTTAGCAGAAAAAGGATCTTTTAATTCTTCTCTTATAAAGTTTGATGATGCCATGAAACAAACTATAGAAATGGCTTCAGCTGCATACAAAAACGAGGAAGGAATTGTTGGAGTTCCAACAGGGCTTAGAGATTTAGATAATAAACTTGGAGGATTGCACCAATCTGATTTGATCATCATTGCAGGTCGTCCATCAATGGGTAAAACCTCGCTTGCTACAAATATAGCATTTAATGCTGCCCAAAAATTACAAGATAGTAGTAAAAAATCTTCAATAGCTTTTTTCTCTTTAGAGATGTCATCTGAACAGCTTTCAACTCGTATTATATCAGAACAAGCAAGAATAAGTTCAAACGATATAAGAAGAGGTAGAATTTCTGATGATCAATTTGATAAATTTCTAGAAACTTCAAAAAATATATCTGATCTTCCACTTTATATTGATGAAACACCTGCAATTAGTATTGCTGCTTTAAGTAATAGAGCAAGAAGAATTAAAAGACTATTTGGATTGGATATGATTGTGGTTGATTATATTCAGTTAATGAGAGGAACAACTTATAATAAAGATGGTAGAGTTCAGGAAATCTCTCAAATTACACAAGGACTAAAAGCTATTGCTAAAGAACTTGCAGTACCTGTTGTTGCACTATCACAATTATCGAGACAAGTAGAACAAAGGGATGATCATAAACCCCAATTAGCAGATTTAAGAGAGTCAGGTTCAATTGAACAAGATGCAGATGTTGTGATGTTTGTTTACAGAGAAGGATATTATCTATCAAGAAAAGAACCAAGAGAAGCAACTGTAGAACACGCAGAGTGGCAAGCTAAAATGAATGAAGTGGCGCACTTAGCTCAAATTATAATTGGGAAACAACGACACGGTCCAATTGGTAATGTTACACTTGAGTTTGAGGAAAGATTTACCAAATTTAAAGATACTCAAACTAATTAATTTCCAATATAAAAGAGCTAATGTTGGCTCAAATGTATCAAAACGTAGTTTTAAAGAACCCAAAAGCAGTATTTATACTACTGATTATTTCTATTTTAAGTTTTGGTTATTATTCTAAAGATTTTAGATTAGATGCTTCATCAGAAACCCTGTTAATTGATGGAGATCCAGATTTAGCCTACTTACAGGAAATTTCAGAAAGATACGGTTCTAAGGAATTTTTAATTCTTACATACACTCCGAATGAAGGTATGGTTACAGATTCCTCTATAAACAATCTTTTAAGTCTAAAGTACAAAATTCAAAGCTTAGATTGGGTTCATAGTGTTATTACACTTTTAGATATACCACTTTTAAATAATTCAGAAGCACCACTTCAAGAAAGATTAGAAAGCTTTAAAACTCTAAAAGATGAAGAAGTGGATAGAGAAAGAGGATTTAGTGAAATTTTAAATAGTCCTGTTTTTAGAAATTTTGTAATTAGTGAAGACGGTAAGACAAGTGGAATCATTGTTAATATAAAGCAGAATAAAAATTTAGAAGATATTGAAAATAAATCTAGAGAAGAGATTGAAAATTATAAAGATCAAATCAAAAAACAAAATCATCAAAACATTTTAGAGATAAGACAAGTGATTCAAAGTTATGGAGATGTTGGAAAAATTTACCTAGGTGGAATTCCAATGATTTCGGATGACATGATGACTTTTATTAAAAGTGATATCATTGTATTTGGTATTGGAGTTTTATTATTTATTATAGCAACTCTTTGGTTTGTATTTAGAAATCTAATTTGGATTATTGTTCCTATAAGTAGTTGTTTTTTCTCTGTAATTATTATGATGGGGTTACTAGGATTACTTGGATGGAAAGTAACTGTTATATCGTCAAACTTTATTGCTTTGATGCTTATTCTTACAATGGCGATGAATATTCATATGAGCACCAGATTTCTTCAGCTTAAAAAAAATTTTCCATCAAAAAATAACTTTGAGATCATTTCTTTAACAACAAGTAAAATGTTTTGGCCTATATTGTATACAGTTTTAACAACTATTTTGGCTTTCTTATCTTTAATCTTTAGTGAAATAAAACCGATTATCGATTTTGGTTGGATGATGACTTTTGGTTTGATTACATCTTTTATAATAACTTTTACTTTGCTCCCTACTCTTTTAAGTTTTACTTCAACTGGAAATGTATCTTTGAAAAAAGAACAAGATTCTAAAATTACCTCAATACTTGGTTCAATTTCTTTAAATAATAAATTTACAATTTTTTCTGCAACTGGAATTATTATTGTCTTGAGTGTGATAGGTATAAGCAAGTTAGAAGTTGAGAATAGTTTTATAAATTATTTTGATAAAAACACTGAAATTTACAAAGGAATGAAACTAATTGATGAGCAACTAGGTGGAACTACTCCTTTAGAAGTTATTTTAAAGTTTCCTAAAAAAGAAGAAAAGAAATCAGGAGAAGATGATGAGTTTGAAGATTGGGGAGAAGAAGATGCTAATGATGATAAATATTGGTTTACTAAAGATAAAATAGATAGAATTGCATCTGTTCATAATTATTTAGATAGTCTTCCACAAGTTGGTAAAGTTTTATCTTTTTCATCAATCATAGATGTTGCAACACAACTAAATAATAACAATCCACTTGGTACTTTAGAGATGGGTGTATTGTATTCAAAAATACCTGAAAGTATTAAAACAGAAATAATTGATCCGTATTTATCAATAGAAAATAGTGAAGCTCGAATAAGTCTTAGAATAATAGACTCTCAAGAAAATTTGAGAAGAAATGACTTAATCAATAAAATTAATTTTGATTTAAAAAATGAATTAGGATTAGAAAAAGATGATTACAAATTAGCAGGGGTGCTAATATTGTTTAATAATTTGTTACAAAGTTTATTTAAGTCACAAATTTTAACACTTGGTTTGGTTATGATTGGTATTTTCTCAATGTTTATTATTTTATTTAGAAATATTAAACTTTCATTAATTGGTGTTGTTCCAAATTTCATAGCTGCATTCTTTATTTTGGGAATTATTGGTTTGTTAGGAATTCCATTGGATATGATGACTATTACAATTGCAGCAATTACAATCGGAATAGCTGTTGATAATAGCATTCACTATATTTACAGGTTTAAGGAAGAATTTACTAAACTAAAAGATTACAATAAAACTTTAAAAACTTGTCATTCAACTGTTGGGGTTGCAATTTTAAATACTTCGATCACAATTGTATTTGGTTTTTCAATTTTAGTATTATCTAAATTTATACCAACAATTTATTTTGGAATGTTTACAGGTCTTGCAATGTTACTTGCAATGATATCTGTATTAACTTTGTTGCCAGCATTGATATTGGTGGTTAAACCTTTTGGTAAAGATGCTTAATGGTAGATGTTCTTAAAGATTTTTTTGAAGCATCCTCTGTTATTGATCTAATCTATATTGTAATAACTATATGGTCTTTAATAAGTTGTTATAGAAAAGGGTTTGTCTTAAGCATCCTTTCAATGGCAAAATGGCTCCTTGCCTATGTTATTACTCTAATTTTATTTCCGCGTATAAAACCTTATGTTGAAGATATAATTGATAATGAATATGTTCTCGATATTGGACTCGGAATTGCAATATTTATAGTTGTTATCTTTTTAGTCCTATTAGTTAACAAAGGTATCAGTAAAGCTGTCAAATATACTGGTATAGGAGGTTTAGATACTACTTTTGGATTCTTTTTTGGGTTTGTAAAAGCGTATATTGTTTCAGTTTGTATTTTTTCAGGAATTCATATTGTTTATAATCATGATAAATGGCCAATAAATTTGGATAAATCATACACCTTTCCATATTTAGAAAAAGGTAGTAATTATCTGATAAAAGAATTCCCTAATGAAAAAACATATCAAGAATCTAAAGAAAAAATTGAAGATATTTGATCCAAAATTAAAAGAAGAGTGTGGAGTATTTGGCATTAGTAATGCAAAAGACGCCTCAGCATTAACAGCTTTGGGTTTGCACGCATTACAACATAGAGGTCAAGAAGGCTGTGGAATTGTTACTTTTGATGGAGAAAAATACTATTCAGAAAAAAGATTTGGTTTAGTTGGAGATAATTTCAATAAAGAAAAAGTTTTAAAAAACCTTAAAGGTAATTATGCTATTGGACATAATCGATATAGTACTACCGGCAATAATATTTTAAGAAATATCCAGCCTTTTTTTGCAGATACTAATGCAGGTGGAATTGGGGTATCGCATAACGGAAACTTAACAAATTCAATATCTTTAAGAAACAAACTCGTAGAAGAAGGTGCAATTTTTTACACTACCTCTGATACAGAAACCATAGTCCAGCTAATTGCTAAATCTAAAAGATCAAAAACAATTGATAAGGTTATTGATGCCATATTCCAAATCCAAGGGGGATATGCATTGGTAATGATGACCCAAACATCTTTAATAGGTGTAAGAGATCCATATGGAATTAGACCATTGATGATTGGAAAATTAGGAAGTAGCTATGTGCTAGCTTCTGAAACTTGTGCATTAGATATTATTGGTGCAAAATTTATTAGAGAAGTAGAAAATGGTGAAATAGTGCTAATTGAAAATGATGAATTAACTAGTATCAAGCCCTTCCCTCCTAAAAAAGTAAGACCATGTGTGTTTGAGTATATTTATTTTTCAAGACCAGACAGCTTACTTGATAACAAGACAGCTTATGAACATAGAAAAAATTTAGGAAAAGAACTTGCAAAAGAAAATGATGTTGAAGCAGATATAGTGGTACCTGTACCAGACTCAGGTAATGCTGCGGCACTAGGTTTTGCACAATACTTAAAAATGAATTTTGAACATGGTCTAATTAGAAATCACTATGTTGGCAGAACTTTTATTGAACCAAGTCAGCAAATTAGAAGTTTGGGTGTAAAGTTAAAATTAAACGCAAACCAAAGCACAATTGGAGATAAAAAAATTATTTTAATTGATGACTCGTTAGTTAGAGGAACTACCTCTCATAAGATTGTTAAAATGCTATATGATGCAGGTGCAAAAGAAGTTCATGTTCGAATTGCATGTCCTGAAATTAAGTATCCAGATTTTTATGGTGTAGATACTCCGACTAAAAAAGAGTTATTAGCAGCAAATAAAACAAATGATGAAATTTGTGAATATATAGGTGCAGAATCACTTAAATTTTTATCTGTTGATGGACTGTATAGAGCAATTGGTTTTGAAAAAAGAAACGAGTCTTATCCTCAATTAACAGATCATTATTTTACAGGTGATTATCCAGTTAAACCTGTTGATGAATTGGGAGATAATAAAATTACTCAACTTTCTTTATTAAGTACAGCATCTAATAATTAAAATATGAAAACAGTAAATTTTACTGAAATGAAAAATGGCTCTAAAGAGGATTATGAGCTACTAGAAAAATTTGAAAAAAATTTTGAAAGGCAGACAGCAGATAGGATTATTAATTATTTATCTAAGCAAACTACAACGCTGGAAGGATACAAAATTACAAGATTAGAACATTCTTTACAAGCTGCGACAAGAGCATTTAAAAATAATGAAAATGAAGAGATGGTTGTTGCAACTTTATTACATGACATAGGAGATGATCTTGCACCAATGAATCATTCACAATATGCAGCTTCTATTTTAAGACCTTACGTATCTGAAAGAACTTATTGGATCATTCTTCATCACGGTCTTTTTCAAACTTATTATAGTGCTCATCATTTAGGTGGTGATAGAAATGCAAGAGACAAATTTAAAGATCACAAATACTACCAGGACACGATAGATTTTTGCGAAAAATATGATCAGTGTTCATTTGATCCTGAGTATAAAAGTATGTCTTTAGAGGATTTTACGCCATTAATAAGGAAAATATTCTCAAAAGAACCTTATTATTACCTTTAAATTTATTTATAAATCACTAACTAGAGCCCATGATTAAAACTAAAAAGCAAATTATAGATTATTTTCAGTCAGGTATTAAAGAAACAAAAGATTTTAAAATTGGAATTGAACACGAAAAATTTTTGTTCGACACTAAAGAAAACAAAAGAATTGATTACCCAAAAGTAAAAGAAATGTTTACAGCCTTAACTGAGTTTGGTTGGAACCCTGTTTTTGAAAAACAAAATATAATTGGTCTTAATAAAGGTGGTAAAAATATTACATTAGAGCCTGGTAATCAGATCGAATTATCAGGTGATAAATTAAATCATATGCATGAAGCATGTGCAGAATCTCAAGATTATTTATTTGAATTAAAACAAGTTACAAAAAAATTAGATATCAAAATAGTTAGTGCTGGCTTTGATCCTATTTCAAAATTAGAAGATATCCCAAACAATCCTAAGAAACGTTATGAGTTAATGACAAAAGATATGCCGCTAGGTGGAGAGCTTAGTTTGGATATGATGTATCGAACATGTGGAACACAATTAAATATTGATTACAATTCGGAAGAAGATTTTATTAAAAAATTTAAATTAGTTAATTCTATTGTTCCGATTTCAATTGCACTATTTGCAAATTCATCAATAGTTGAAAAAAAGAATAGTAATTATTTATCTTACAGATCTAAAGTTTGGCAAAGCACTTCAAGAGGAGGTTTACCTAAATTATTTTTTGAAAATTTAGATTTTGATAAATATGCAGAATTTGTAATGAACTTTCCAATTTTATTCATTCAACATAATGATCAGTATATTTCAGGAAAGAAATATACATTTAAAGATTTTATGAATGGAAAAATTGAAGAAATAGGAAATAGACTTCCAACTGAATCTGATCTTACAACCCACTTAAGTACAATCTTCACTGAAAATAGACTGAAGAAATATATTGAACTTAGATCAATGGATACCTGTGGTTGGGAATGCTTATGTGCTGGACCAGCTTTTAATATTGGTATGTTGTATGGAAATTTAGATGAAGCGTACGAATTAGTCTCTTCATGGGAAACCGATAAAATAATCAATGCTTATTTAGAGGCTCCACAAAAAGGATTTAATACGCAATTAATGGGTAAAGACTTATTGCATTGGACTTCTGCTCTTTTGGACATTTCTAGAAAAGGATTAGAGAAAAGAGATATCATTAGTAAAAAAGGGAATAACGAAACTATCTTCTTAAATCATTTGCAAAATGTAGTTGATAATAAGACTACAAATGCAGATCATATGATTAGTAAATTTTCGAAAGATGAAAATTTAGAAGAATTTTATGACAAATAAAATAGTAGCTGTTCAAGGTAATCATCCCTCTACCTTAAACCCTGTAACTGATACTAGTGTTTTTTTAGCTAACGAAATACAAAATAAATATAAGATTTTTTATTACGATCCAAAAGATCTATCAATAATTAACAAAAAAGTTTTAGCTAAAGGTTTCTTCATTAAGTTCAATTATCAAAACAAGAAATTTTACAAAATCATAAAAAAACAAAATTTAGACCTTGCAAAGTGTAAATTTATTTTAATCCGTCAAGATCCACCATTTAATTTAGAATATATTTCAACCACTTACATATTAGATTTTATTAAGAATAAAGTTCAAATAATCAATAACCCAACATCTATCAGAAACATATCTGAAAAGTTATATTCAACCAAATATTTAAAATATATGCCTGATACTCTCTTTTCTCAGGATTTAAATGAAATCAAAAACTTTATAAAAAAAAATAAAAAAGTAATTATCAAACCTATTCATAGCTATAGTGGTAATGATATCCACTTATTAGATAAATTTAATTCAAAACTTATCAATAAATTTATTAAAAAGCATGATCATATTATGTGTCAGAAATTTTTACCTAAGATTAACAAAGGAGATAAAAGAGTTTTTATAATTAATGGAAAAGTTTGTGGTGCAATTTCTAGAGTTCCTAAAAAGGGATCTTATTTAAGTAATATGAGCAAAGGTGCTAAACCGATTAATATCAATTTAACTAAGCAAGAAAATAAAATTTCAACATTAATTGCGAAAGATTTAAAAAAAGAAAATATATATTTTGCAGGTATTGATTTTATAGATCAAAAATTAAATGGAGACATCAATGTTACTTCTCCTACAGGACTTAAAACTTTTTTTGATTTATCAGGAATAAATTTAGCAAAAACTTTTTGGAAAGAATTAAAAGTGTGAATAATTTAACTGACCAGCAAAAAGGTTCGTTAATGGCTTTTGTAGCTGTGATGTTTATCACTCCTGATAGTTTATTTATTAGACTTTCAAATGTAGATACTTGGGGATTAGTTTTTTACAGAGGCATCATTCCATTTGTAACTGTGTTTGTTGGAATGTTATTTATTTACAAATCAAGTTTTTTTAAATTACTTTATGGAAATTCTATTTATGGTGTTGCTTACATTTTTACATTTTCAATAACCAATATTACTTTTGTATTATCAATTCAAAACACGAATGTTGCAAACACGCTTGTTATGATTGCGCTTGCTCCAATGTTGTCAGCTATTTTTGGTGCAATATTTTTAAAAGAAAAACCAGATCGAAATACTTTGGTTGCTATAGCAATTACGTTTTTAAGTGTTCTTTATATATTTTACGACTCAGTGAAATTAGGAAATATTTTTGGAGATATTTTAGGTTTTATTACTGCGTGTGGTCTTGCTGCAGGGGCAACAATAATCAGAGCTGGAAAAAGCCTTAACCTAGTTCCTTCAGCTGTGGTTGGTAAGCTGGTTGTAGCATTAGTTGCTTTATTCTTTATTGATACGTTTGAGCTAAAAGACAATGATATTTATATCATTCCAGCGATGTGTATCCTTTGTGTGGCCATTCCTTTTGTATTGGTAACACTAGCTCCAAGATACATAACTGGAGCTGAGGTAAATCTATTCTTTCTAATGGAAACAGTTTTGGGGCCTATTTGGGTGTGGATGGTTGTTAAAGAACAACCTTCAATGGAGACAATTCAGGGAGGAGTGATAATCATTTTAACTATCGCTATTCACTCATTCCTAGCCATAAAAAAAACACAAACCAAAACTACTTAGCCCGCAATTTATTAATACTTTAAATTTAGAAATGCAAAAAGAAGTAAAAAAATCCTGGGCCCTATTTATAGGTATTGGAACCATGATGATAGCTCATGGATTACAGATGCAGATAATGGGTATTAGATCTGTACTTGAAGACTTTAGTGTTTTTACTACAGGGGTCTTCATGTCAGGATATTATATCGGCTACTTTGTTGGATCTAAAACAACTCCAAATTTTGTATCTAAGGTTGGTCACATTAGAGTGTTTGCAGCTTTTGCGTCCCTTGCATCACTTAGTGCGTTACTTGCGGTAGTTTATGTAAGTCCATTTATGTGGACAGTAAGTAGATTTATAACAGGTATCAGTTTAGTTAGTTGTTATGTTGTTACTGAAAGTTGGTTAAACGACAGAGCAACTAACAAGAATAGAGGACAATTATTATCTGCTTACATGATGGTAATTTATTTTGGTCTTGCAGTTGGAATGTTATTACTTAACTTGAGTGAACCTAAAGCATATGAACCTTTTATTTTAGTATCTGTACTTTTATCTTTAGCGCTTGTTCCAATTTTATTAACAAAAAGACCAGCTCCAAAATTTAAAAAAATTGAAACAATTAGTATTAAAGAACTTTATCAGATCTCTCCACTTGGAACTTTTAGTTCTTTCCTTACTGGTGTAATTCATGCAGCATTTTTTTCATTAATTTCAGTTTACGCAACACTTGCAAAGTTAACTTTATTTGAAACTTCAATTTTATTATTTATTTCAACAATTGCAGGTGTGTTAGGTCAAGGACCAATTGGATATTTTTCAGATCAATATGATAGAAGAAGAGTAATTGTAATAACTACTTTTGGAAGTTCAATTTTAGCATTATTATCAATTTTGACCGCTAACGATCCCATTCAGAATATTTATTATATGGATGAACTTGCATTTAAAAAAATTATATTCTTTTTAGTAGTTGGACTTTATTCAAGTTTATGTCTTCCACTGTTTTCTTTGAACCTTGCGCACACTAATGACTTTGTACCAAAATCTAAATTCGTTGCTGCTGGGGGAGGACTTCAATTAATTTTTGGTGTTGGTGCAATAAGTGGGCCTATTTTATGTTCATTGTTTATGGAATGGTTTGGATTGAATGGATTTTTTGTATTTTTAGTTATAGTTCATGCTTTAATTGGTGCATTTGGTTTATATAGAATGAGAATAAGAGAGACTGTGGACAATCCAGACTCTACATTTACACCTGTTCCTGCAACCATTACACCTGCTGGATTAGAATTAGACCCAGATACTCCAGCAACATTAGATAATAACACTGTAAATGAAACAAAAACTGTTTTTGAAGAACCTAGTTCCACAAATTAAATTATAATTTTATCCTTAATAGATACCTCGCCATCTTCTAAAGGAATTAAATAAACTCCAAGATCCATGTGATCATAAAATTCTTTAAGTTTCTGAGGAAGATTAAAAGTTATTTCACCTGATTTGGGTTTCAAGTTAGTTGCTGAGCATCTTGAAATATGGTCATCAACTTTAAAGGGTACTCCATTAATCTTTATAGATTTGCCTATCCATCTTCTCTCTTCCCAAGCGTACAAT
>CACALX010000012.1 GCA_902533445.1 uncultured Pelagibacteraceae bacterium | reverse complement strand
TCTTTGATTTCATCAATTTTTTTTTCTTTAGATAAATATTCTTGAATTTCATTTACTCCGATTGCTTTGAAAGCAGTCATTTGTTTTTTAATTTTGAGTTTTAAAAATCTTTTAACCTCATTCACAGCACCCATTTTAATCATTTTTCCAGTTCTTTGATGAATTCTTTCAATCAATTCATCACGAGGATAATCAATATAAATTTTGAAGAAATCCTCTTCTAAATAATTTGATTTAGTATTTTTGAACCAATCATGAAGAGATTTCTTTGTGAATTTTTTAACTTCAAAAGCTCTTATTGATCTCTGGGTATCAGTAGGATTAATTTTATTTTTTGATAGAGGATCTAGTTTTAACAATTGCTTATAGAATTTATTTTGACCAATTTTTTTATTTAAATTTCTAATTTGATTTCTAAACTTTATTGGAATATTTGGAATTCGAACTAGACCATCAGTTAATGCTTTAAAATAAAGCCCAGTTCCTCCAACAAAAATTGGTATTTTTTTTCTTTTTTTAAGTTCAGTTATTTTTTTATTTGCAATTTTAAGCCAATCACCAGTTGAAAAATTTTTCTTTGCATCTTGAAAACCATATAGATGATGTTTTATTGATTGATAATTTTTAGGGTCTGGTCTTGCAGATAAAATTTTAAGCTGCTTATACACTTGCATACTGTCAGCATTAACAATTTCCCCTTTAATTTTTTTTGCAAGTTTAATTGCAAAACTTGATTTTCCAGATGCTGTGGGTCCTGAAATTAAAATTATCTTGGATTTTAAATCCATTACTAATCTAATTTAACACCAATATATCTTCGTTGATTTTGATTGTTATAAATTGCAATTAAAATAGTTTTTTGATTTGAGTTTATTGCTTTTTGGGTGATATCTCTTAAATCATCTGCTGATTTAATTTTTTTCTTTTGTGCTTCAATAATAACACTATTGATCTCAATTGAGTTTACTAAAGGACTATTATTAGCCATATTAGTAATTACTAATCCTGTAGTTTGGTTTGGTAATTTACGATTTTTAATATCTTCTTTAGTTAGAGGTCTTACTAATATTTTTAAACTCTCAATAATTTCATCCAAATTATTTTCATCTTTTTTTGGATTTTCGCTTACTTTGAAATCATCAGATGTTTCCAATCTTCCTAACAAAACTTTTTTAGTTATTTCTTTTTTATTTCTCCAAATTTTTACATCTACATTTTTACCAACATCTGTTCTAGCAACAATTGCTGGTAACTCTTTCATTTGCTTAATCTCAACACCATTAAACTCTAAAATTATATCACCAGCCTGAATACCAGCTTTTTCAGAAGGACTGTTTTCAGCAACACTTGCAACTAAAGCACCTCTTGGTTTATCCAGTTCTTCCACTTCAGCAATTTCTTTTGTTACATCTTGAATTCTTACACCTAACCAACCTCTTTTTGTTTCACCAAACTCAATTAGTTGTTTAATTACTTGTTGGGCACTGTTTGATGGAATTGAAAATCCTATACCAATAGAACCATTTCTTCCTAAAATAGCTGTATTAATTCCAATTACATTTCCTTCCATATCAAATAATGGTCCACCTGAATTTCCTGAATTTATTGATGCATCTGTTTGAATAAAATCTTCATATCTTGATAACCCAATTGATCTGTTCCTTGCTGAAATAATTCCAGCAGTTACTGTTCCTCCAAGACCAAATGGATTTCCAATTGCTAAAACCCAATCACCAATTCTTGCTTTGTCTGAGTCTCCAAAGCCAACTGGTTTAAATTTATCTTCTGTATCTAATTGTAATACCGCAATATCCATTAAAGGGTCAGCACCAAGGACTTTTGCTTTGTATTCTTGGTCTCCATTAACTCTAACAATGATATCATCTGCATCCTGGATAACATGATTGTTTGTGACCACTATTCCGCCCTCATCTATAATAAATCCAGAGCCTAAAGCTGCCGATTTTCTTTCTTGTGGGGTTCCAAACTCTTTAAACATATCCTCAAAAGGTGAACCTGGAGGAAATTGAAATGGGAAAGGGTTACCATTAGTCGTTACAGTTGTTGAAGTTGAGATATTAACTACAGATGGCATCAATTTTTCCGCAAGATCTGCAAATGACTCCGGAACAGGTTTGGAGTTTGATTGTAAAGTAAAACTTAAAGAAAATATAATCGTTAAAAATATAAATTTTATTTTTTTCATATTAACTTTTAATAAAATAAATTATCACAAAACCTATAACTGCAAAAATAAGTCCACCTGATCTTAATTGAGTATCTTTAACAAGTTCAAGTTTTTTAAGCATAGTTTTCATTTTTGCTGGAAATAAGGCATATAAAATTCCCTCTATAAATAAAAAAAGACCAAAAGCTATGACTAGCTCATTCATCTAAGAATTATTGTTTAATATCGGGATTTGTATTTCCAAAAAATTTAAAAAATTCGCTATCAGGTGACAAGATCATTGAGGTTTCGCCTGCTGTAAAAGCTTTACCATAAGATTGCATAGACCTGTAGAAAGAAAAGAATTCAGGGTCCTGACCAAAGGCTTCTGCAAAGATTTTATTCCTTTCACCATCTCCTTCTCCCTTCATGATTTCTGATTGTTTTTGAGCATCAGCTAATATCACAGTTACTTCTTTATCAGCAGTCGAAGTAATTGTTACTGCCATCTCAGCTCCTTTTGCTCTAAACTCTTTTGCTTCTCTTTCCCTCTCAGTCTGCATTCTTCTATAAATTGCATCACTATTTGCTTGAGGAAGATCTGCTCTTTTAATTCGAACATCTACAATACTAATACCAAAGTTTTCTGCTTCAGTATTAACACCTACTTTAATTAATTCCATTTGTTTAGATCTATCTTTAGACAATAGTGTTTGTAACTCTTCCTGACCTAAAACATTTCTAATTCTTGAATTTATAATTGTAGATAACCTTGATCTTGCAACTCTTTCATCTCCAACAGAAATATAAAATTTCAAAGGATCAACAATTTGAAATCTTGCAAATGCATCAACAATTAATCTTTTTTGATCAGATGCAATTACTTCTTCTGGTGGGGTATCTAAGTTTAAAATTCTTTTATCTAAGTAAACAACGTTTTGAATAAATGGGATTTTAAAGTTTAAACCTGGTTTCATTATAATTCTTTTTGGATCACCAAACTGAAGGATTATCGCTTGATTAACTTCTTTAACTATAATTACTGATAGATATGCTACAACACCAATTAAAACTAATATTCCAGCAACTATTTTTCCAGCTTTCATTTAATTTGTCTCTTTCTTTTTAAGTTCTGGTAATGGTAAATACGGTACTACACCTGAACCAGACTCTTTATCTATAATAATTTTATTTATATCTGCTAGAACAGTTTCCATTGTTTCTAAAAACATTCTTTCTTGAGTAACTTGTTTTGCTTTTGCATATTCATTGTAAATTGCTAAAAATCTACTAGCTTCACCTTCTGCTTTAGCAACAACTTCCTTTTTATATGCCTCTGCAGCTTGTAAGATTTTTTGCGCTTCCCCTCTTGCTCTTGGGATCACATCATTTGCATAAGCTTCGGCCTCGTTTTTAGATCTTTCCATATCTGCTCTTGCAGCTTGAACATCTCTAAATGCGTCAATTACTTGATCAGGTGGATCGGCTTTTTGCGTTTGTACCTGAGTAATTTGAATTCCACTTTCATAATCGTCTAAAATGCTTTGAATAATTTCTTGTGTCTCAATCTCAATACTTGATCTACCTTCAGTTAGTATTGGTTGAATATCGCTTTTGGCAATTACTTCTCTCATTGCTGTTTCTGCGGCTGCTTTAACAGTTCCTACAGGATCTTGAATTTTAAATAAAAAGTTTCCAGCATCTTTGATAACCCAAAAAACTGAAAAATCGATATTTACAATGTTTTCATCACCAGTAAGCATTAAGCTTTCTTGAGGAACATCTGCAACACCTCCTCCTGTAGAAAAACCACTATCTCTCTCAGACCTAAATCCAATATCAATTCTATTTACTTTTGTTACTTTTGGAGTTTGAACACTCTCTACTGGAAAAGGAATATGATAGTTCAATCCAGGTTGAGTAGTTTTAACAAATTTTCCAAATCTAAGAACAACTCCTTGTTCATCTGGTAATACTCTATAAAGCCCACTTGCTAGCCATACAAAAGCTAAAACTAACAAAATTAATCCAATAGACTTTCCGCCTGAAGATTTTCCACCGGGTAAAAACTTTTTTATTTTATCCTGGAATTCTCTAATGATTTCATCTACGTTTGGTGGTGTTGGTCCTCTTCCTGAACCATTGCCTCCTCTACCACCTCCTGGAGGTGTTCCCCATGGGCTTCCGCCTCTACCTTTAAAATCATCTGACATATGTCAAAGTATATAGTGTCTTTATTATAAAAAACAAGTAATGATAGATTTATGTCTGATAAAAAGCCAGAACTTAGTGACGCAATGAAAAGAAAGCTGGAGCCCAAGAAATTTACAAAAAATCCAATCTTAGGAACAAAATTTACCATTGCAATTTCGAGTGCAAAAGGAGGTGTGGGCAAATCAACATTTGCAACGAATCTAGCTTTAGCTTTAAAAAAAATTGGATGTAAAGTTGGATTGTTAGATGCTGATATTTATGGCCCTTCCATTCCAAAAATGTTTGACATTAATGAGAAACCAAAAAGTGACGGTCAAAAATTAGATCCTGTAACAAAATATGACATTCAATGTATGTCTATAGGATTTTTAGCAGACCAGCAAACTCCAATGATTTGGCGTGGTCCAATGGTAACTAGTGCTATTAAAACCTTTACTCAAAAAGTTAATTGGAAAGATTTAGATTTTATAATTGTTGATATGCCCCCAGGTACTGGTGACACTCAATTAACTTTTTCACAAGAAATTAAAATGGATGGTGCAATCATTGTGTCAACTCCTCAAGAAGTTGCTCTTTTAGATGTAAAAAGAGGAATTAAAATGTTTGATAAGCTTGGAGTTAAAATTTTAGGTTTAGTTGACAATATGAGTTTTTTTGTAGGAGATGATGGAAAGAAGTACAAGATATTTGGAGAAGGTGGAGTTAAAAAAACTGCTGAAGAATTTCAAAAAAATTTTTTGGGAGAAATACCAATAAATCCTGAAGTTGGAAATTCTGGTGACCAAGGAAAACCTATAGTCGAATCTAATCCAGATCACGAGATTTCAAAAATATATTTGGACTTTGCTCAAAAGATTAAATCAACTTATCTTTAAGATTAAAAGCAGACATTAATTCGTTCCATTCTCTCTTAGAAAGACCTGAGCTCTCAACATCTACATTTTCACCTTTAATAAGTTTTTGAATTATAATTTTTCCTTTTGCAGAAACCTCTGTTCCTCCTACTCTATAATCCATAAATGCATCATAGGTAATTGGTACCCATTTCTTAACTGTATCTAACATTATATCTGCATAAACTCTAATTTCATATTGAGCGTGACTGTCTGCTCTCAATCTTAAAAAATTCATTAAATTTAATAAATCAGTTTTCCAATACCATTGGGTATAAGTATTCAAAGTTAAGTTCATTCTTGCAAGCTCTCTTGCTAATCCTTTTTTATTCTCATCAATTGTTGAACCATCATATCTCTCATTAAGCATTGTTTCATAATTTTCATATGTTCTCTCTGCATCACTTTTTAAAAGTTCTAAAACTTCTTTTGCTTGTTTTCCTTCAAGAACATCCCCTCTTCCTTGTCGGTTACTAGTTGATTGTGCTGCTAAATTTTCTTTAGATGGTAAATAGAATTCTTTATCTAGAATTGAATATCTTGCAGAATATTCATTTACATTAGCAGTTCTATGCCTGATCCATTGTCTTGCAATAAATATTGGAAGTTTAATATGATATTTAATTTCACACATTTCAAATGGAGTGCTGTGCCAATGTCTCATCAAATATTTTATCAGACCTTTATCTGTTGAAACTTGCTTGGTCCCTTTTCCATAAGATACTCTTGCAGACTGAACTATTGAAGTATCATCACCCATATAATCAACAACCCTTACAAATCCATGATCTAAGGCTGGCAGCGCTTCATAGAGTATCTTTTCAAGCTCCGGTGCGGTGACTCTTTTTGTTTGGTTGTTTTGAGATTGTTGATTTTTTATTTCTTCTGATTGTTCTTTAGTTAATTTCATGATTGATATAGAATCTAGTATACTAATTTATATTATTAATTTTAAATTTCCAACTAACACAATGAAAGAATTTTAAATTAAAGATTTAAATTTGGATAAGTAATACCGCTTACATTATTGCAACTTATAAGAGTAATTAGAATATTATGATATTGAAATTACTTTTTAAAATTATTAAAAAAATTTTGCTTAAATTAATTTTTTTTAAATTTTGTTTAAATCCATCCTCTGATTTTATTGTATAAGTAGGCTATTTGTTCATAGATTATAAGTTTTTTATTCATCGCTCTTTCAAAAAAATTATTTTTTTTGGGCCAATTCAAATTTTTAAACACTTTAACACTAATATCACTTGCGTGTTTTTCCCAAAGTTTTTTTGATCTTTTTGTATGATATGGAGAAGTGATAAAAGTTATATTATCTACACTATCTTTTTTTAAAATTCTGTATAAATTTATAACATTATCCTTTGTGGTTGGATATTCTTTATAAATCAAAGTAATTTTTGATGATTTTATACCACTATTTACAAGCAAGGATTCTATTATCTTTTGTTCAGGTATTGATTGCAATCTTCCTAATAAATAAATTTGAGGTTCATAATTTTTATTTTTGTTTTTTTCTAGAAATGAACTTATATCTTTATACCTTAACAAATAGGTGTTGTTGTAATACTGAATTGATCCGTGACCAGAAAATAAAACAATAGCTTCTGTTTTTTTTGGTTCATCAAAATATAAAAGATTTTTTCCTAAATACCAAAATAAAGGACTGTAATAAATAGTAAATAAAAGAAAAATTAATAAATAGAAAAATTTAAAAATATGTTTTCTTAAAATTGAATAATAAATAGATAATAAAATTTTTGATAATCTTAGAAAAATACCAAACAGAAAATATGAAAACTTTCTATAATCATTTCTGTAAATAAAGTCATTAGAGATACTTCTTATAATTACATTAAACTCCCTTGTTCTATCAGCGGTAACACTCTTGCTTCTACGAGTTATGGTAACTAAGACTTTATCAATATATAGAATTTTTTTATTATATTTGGTCATTAATTTTAACCATAGATCTAGGTCTTCTCTTTGATATCTATCTTCAACAAATTTATACTCATTAAAAATTTCTTTTTTAATTAAAACTGAAGATAAAATAATTGGATTATATATATAAAGCCAATAATAACCTTTTTTAATAATCATAAATAAAAAAAATTTTTGAAGATATATTCTTAATAAAGTGATTAGATAATTAGATGGTTTTTTATTATTTTCTTTTTTATAGTTACAAGCAGTACAAGCAATTATAGTATTTTTTTTTAAAGTTTTAAGTTGTTCTTTTAATTTGTTTTTATTCCACAAATCATCAGCATCAAGAAAACAAATAAATTCTCCCTTACATTTTTTTATTCCTAAATTTCTTGCAGCTGATGTTCCTGTATTTTTATTTATTTTAAAATATTTAATCCGATTATCTTTTTTCATAATATTTGAAACATAACTAAATGTGTTATCCTCAGATGAATCATCTATTATAATTATTTCAATTTTTTTGTAAGTTTGTTCTAATACGCTTTGAATAGAATTTTTTAAATAAGGTAAACCATTATAAGTTGCTATAACAACTGAAACTAAAGGACTAATATTTTTCATTAATTTTATATTCTACCAGATACCTTTATTTATTTTTTAAGTTTTTTAAATTTTAATCTAGCCTTTAAGAAACAAATTTATTGGTTTTTTTGCAAAATCTAAATTTTTATCCATTTTTTTGGAATTAAATTGATTGGATTATTCTTTTTAAGAAACCATTTATTTGGAACTATAACCAATTTTTTTTTATTTTCATTGAGCCAAGCACCCCACCATCCAAATGTACTATTTGATATAATCTGGTGCTTACATTTTGAAATACTTAATAAATCCTCATAATCTTTAAATCCTTTAATTATTTTGTAACTAGATCCTTTAATTTTTAGATTATTAGAAACCCATTCATTTGAGTTTGTAAAAATAAAATAGAAAGGATCTTTAATTTTTGTTTCTATTTTATCTGTAGCTTTTTTAACATAATTTGATGTTATGTTTCCATGAAATCTATCTTCACCCCGGATCTTTGAATACATTCTAATATGTATAGCTACAGAATTTTTTTTTTTTGATATTATATCTAAAATTTTTTTATGAGCTTTACTTTGTTTTTTGACTGTGAATTGTTTTATTAGTTCATTTCTATTGGGCTCAACAAATTTCAAATTTTGCCAATATCCATCGTGTAATAAATCTGCATCATTTATATTTAACTTTTTTGAAAATTCATATTTTATGGAGCAAGTATTAAAAATTGTGTTTGATAAGATATAAATTTTTTTTGAAAAAGTTTTTATTAAATGTGAAAAAAAACTATTTTTAAAAATATAAAACTTGCTAACTTCATTCCATCCTGAAAATTTGAGTGTTATTTTATAGTTTTGAATCGAAAGTTTATGAAGCTTGTAATGATTAAATTCAGAAACTTCTAATTTAACTCTTTTACCCTTTTTAAATAAATTCAGCGCATACGCATACTGAAACAACTGATTGCCCAATCCTCCAATTAATTTTACATAATTCATTTAATTTGATTTAAACTTGTAAATAATTTATATAAAATTTATTTGTAAAAACATAATTTTAAATCAATGAAATATCCTTTGGGCTATAACACTTGGAATAAAGAGGAAAAAAATTCTGCAATCAAAGTACTTGATAGTGGTTTTTTTACGATGGGCAAAAAAGTAAAGGAATTTGAAGAAAAATTTGCAAAAAATTTTGGTTCTAAGTATGCTACTATGGTTAACTCTGGTTCATCTGCGAACCTTTTAATGTTATCAGTATTAAAAAATTATAAAAAAATTATTAAAAAAGAAACAAATAAACCAAATATTATTGCTCCTTCAGTTGGATGGAGCACTTCCTACTATCCAATATCTCAAAATAATTTTAAAATAAACTTTGTGGATGTTTCTATCAATACACTAAATATTGATCCTAATGAGGTAGAAAGAGCAATAGACAAAGATACAGTGGCTATATTAGCAATAAACTTACTTGGTAACCCATGCAACTTTAGTAAATTAAAAAAAATTGCTAAAAAAAATAATTTAATTTTAATTGAGGATAATTGTGAAAGCTTGGGTGCAAAATATCATAATAAATTTTGTGGAACTCATGGTTTAATGGGAACTCATTCATTATTTTTTTCACATCACATGCAAACTATGGAGGGTGGTGTTATCTTGACTGATAATAAGGATATAAATGACTTTTTAAAATCCTTGCGAGCACATGGATGGTGTAGAGACTTACCAGAAAAAAATAACCTATATAAAAAATCAAATGATAAATTCAAAGATCACTTTGTTTTTATTACTCCAGGATATTCATTAAGACCTCTGGAAATTGAAGCTTCCGTTGGCTTGGTTCAATTAAAAAAATTAAATAGATTTATGAAAATTAGAGAAAAAAACTCAAAAATCTTTAAAAATTTATTTGGAAATAAAAGTTGGTGTAAAATTCAAGAACAGGAAAAAAAGTCTTTATCATCTTGGTATGGGTTTAATCTTATCCTAACTGGTCAATTGAAAAATAAAAGAAAAAACATAATAAAAAAACTTCAAAAAAATAAAATTGAAGTAAGACCGACTATGACAGGTAACTTTTTAAATAATCCTGTCCTTAAATTTTTAAATTTTAAAGCTTCTGGAAGTTTTAAAAATTCTGAAAATATTGATAAGAATGGTTTCTTCGTTGGCAACTACCCTAAAGATTTAAGTAAAGAATTGAATTTTTTGTATAAAAAGCTAGAAGAGGAAATTCATTGAAGTCAATTTTAATTACAGGCGCAAACGGTTTTATAGGTAAAAACCTCATTAAAGAGTTTAAAAATAAATACAAAATTTTTTGCTTAGATAAAAACAATTGTGATTTAAAAATTAAAAAAAAATTTCCAAACGTAAATGTTGTAATTCATTTAGCAGCATTTAATAGTACTAAAGATTTCTACAAAAAACCTTTGGAAGTGATAGAGGATAACTTATTACCTACCTTAAATTTACTGAATCATTATAGAAAACAAAAAAAAAAACCTTTATTTATTTATACTGGAACACCAGAAATAACTGCTGGTGCAACTGATAAATTTGGATATAAAATTCCAACAGATGAAAAAGTTCCAATGGTAATAGATGATATTCAGAACCCAAGATGGAGTTATGCAAGCAGCAAAGGATTAGGCGAACAAGCAGTAGTATGTAGTGGATTAAATTATATAATAATTAGGCCTAATAACATTTATGGCCCAAATCAAAAAAATCATTTTGTACCTGAATTTATAGAAAGATGTAAAAAAGGAATAGTGATCCTTAATGGATGGAAAAATACTAGAAGTTGGCTTTATATCGATGACTGTTGTAAGGCAATTCATAAATTAATGAATTGTAAAAAAGCAATTAATCAAATTGTAAATGTTGGAAGTAATGATGAAAAAAAAGTAATTGAAGTCGCAAAAATAATTCTAAAAGAACTTGGTATAAAAAAAAAAATTATAAAAAAAGATGCCCCGGTAGGCAGTGTAAAAAGAAGAATGCCTGATATAAAAAAACTTAAAAGATTAATAAATTGGATTCCAGACACTAAACTAGAAGATGGGATAAAAAAAACAATAAGACTAAATAAATGATAATAGGCGTCATAGGCTTGGGGGTTGTGGGGTCAGCCAATAAATATGGCTTCAAAAAAATTGGTCATAAAGTTTTAGTCCATGATATTAAGCTTAAAACTAAAATCACAAATTTAATTAAAACGAAAATTATTTTTCTTTGTGTCCCAACTCCTAGTAATAAAAATGGGTCCTGTAATACATCAATTGTGGAAAAAGTGCTTAAAGACTTACATAGTATTAATTATAAAGGAATAATTTGTATAAGGTCAAGTACAGAACCAGGATTTACTGAGAAAGTAATAAAAAAATATAAAAATAATAAAATATGTTTTGTTCCTGAATTTTTAAGAGAGAGAATGGCAAAAAAGGATTTTATAAAAAATCATGAACTTTTAGCCGTTGGCACGAAATCAAAAAATATATTTAAAGAAGTTGTGAAAGCTCATGGCAAACTACCAAAAAATACTAAAATGTTAAGCCCAACAGAGGCAGAAATTTTAAAATATTATATTAATGTTTTTGCTAGCTTAAGAGTAACCTTTGCAAATGTTTTTTTTGAAATTTGTCAAAAATTTAATTGTAATTATGAGAAAATAAAAGACTCTTATATCGCTACAGGAAGAGGTTCTCCAAATATGTACTTAACTGTTACAAAAAACCTTAGAGGATATGCTGGTATATGCCTTCCTAAGGATACAAAAACTATAATTTCACTTTTAAAAAAACTTAAATTAGATTTTGACTTAATCAAATCAATTCATACTGATAATCAAAAATATAAAAAAACAATTTTTAAAGGTATGAGATTTGGTAAGAATCTTAGTTAATTTAATCTAGTAAAATATAAACAAAAAACTATAATATTTAATGTTGGTTTTCCAACTACAACGATAAACGAATTTCGTAATAACCATTGCGGACGTGGGGGCAGTACCCACCACCTCCACCATTACAACATACGGGGGTGAACTAGAATCGACGGGTGACTAAAGGCTATTCTTTCGTTCGGGATTGTTCCACCGTAACGGGCTAGTTTATAATTGCTAACGAAAGTTACGCACTTGCTGCTTAATTAGCTTTGTTAATTAAGTAGACGGGGTTTGGGGCACCTGGCAACAGAACGCCCCCTACTCATTTGTTAATTTAGTTTGCAGTATCAACATTATTTGAAAAATACAACCGAGTGAGTCGACCTGTAGTCGGCATTTATTTTTTTATTTATATTTGTTAAAGAAAGCTTTCTTGCTATTTTCCTCAGCTATCAATGTTTGAATTTTTGCCTCGGTCATATAACATTCAAGATAAACCGTAGCATTAATAATTAATTTACCAAGATCTTTATTAGAAAGATCTTTAAGATTTGGTGATTGAAAATTTAAACCATTCGATTTTGCAAATGTTCTTAGTGTTGAGGACTTGATACCAAAATTAAAACTTTCGATACCCTCTTCTTTTCCAAATACAGCAACAGCTACACCAACTATATTTCCTTTTTGATTTAATATTGGGCCACCACTATTACCTTGATTTAAAGCAGCATCTGTTTGAAATTCAGAAAAATTATCTCCAAAACCAGAAAGTGATGTTATGCTTCCCTTAGAGGTTTTGATTGATGAGCTAACACTTTTTCCTAATGGAAAACCAGCAATTATTATATTTTCTAAAAGATCTGCATCCTCTTTAGCTACTGAGAAAATTTGATCAGGATTAATTGTACTTTTTAATATTGCAAGATCATTCATCTTGTCTATCGCTAAAACTTTTGCATTAATATTGTCACCTTTAAAACTTACTTTAACAGTGTCACAACTATCTATTACATGAAAATTAGTTATTATATGACCTGTTTGAGATACAAAAAAACCTGATCCTGATGCTGCTGCAAATAATTTATTTTCAATATCAGGCATATCAATTTCGGCATCACCGCTAACAAATTTACCTTCTTCCCAAATCCCATTTGTACTATTTCCATTTTCATCAGTATAAGTACCCTGTCCGTGTTGATTACCGTTTTTCCACATACCTACATATTTCTCTCCTGTCTCCCAGGTATAAGTACCTTGTCCGTTCATTTCATTATCTTTGAATTCTCCAACGTACACATGGCCAGCAAATTCTCCTGGTCCCCATATAAAAGTTGCTTGACCGGTTCTTTTGTCATTTTTAAAAGTTCCAACATATTTGTCTCCATTTGGCCAGGTATAAGTACCTTGTCCGTTTAAAAGATCATCTTTTACATCACCAACATACTTATCGCCTGATACCCAAATAAATGTTCCTTGACCGTTTCCTTTTCCATTTACGTGGTTTCCAATATATTGGTCTCCACTAGCCCAGGTATAAGTACCTAGTCCATTTATAAGATCATTTTTCCACATTCCCTCATATTTGTCTCCATTAGAGTCGGTATATGTTCCAAATCCATCCTTACAATTCCCAACGCAATTTGCGAAAGTTGTATTACACCAAAATAAAAAGATAACTGCATGAAATATGATCTTTTTCATATTGCAATATTAACAAATCATTAACCATGAGTCCAAAATATATATCTAGGCCGACCAACTTTTTGGTCGGCATTTGGTCGGAATTATTCAATAATTTACCTAATTTAATTACTGCTAAGTGTTAAACTAT
Organism: uncultured Pelagibacteraceae bacterium; assembly: GCA_902533445.1. Lineage (GTDB taxonomy): Bacteria > Pseudomonadota > Alphaproteobacteria > Pelagibacterales > Pelagibacteraceae > Pelagibacter. The sequence goes on along the minus strand of CACALX010000012.1, from coordinate 3,108 downwards.
AAGGATTATTGAAACATTGTTCGGGGCACCTGGCAACAAAACGCCCCCTAACTTAAATTAAAAATAAATTTCACCTATTAGATAAAGATTCTGTTACACGATAACAATATTTTGTTTTTTATAATCTTAAATAAATCTCTAACCTTTTGCTAACTTAACTCTAGTTATTTTTTAATTCTGCTTGTGCAGCAGCCAATCTTGCTATTGGAACTCTATACGGTGAACAAGAAACGTAATTCAATCCTGCTTTTGAGCAAAATAAAATACTATCAGGATCACCACCGTGTTCTCCACAAATTCCAAGTTTTATGTTTTTATTTTGACTTTTTCCTTTTTCAACCGCTATTTTTATTAAATCTCCAACTCCATCATCTATTGAAATAAACGGATCAATTGAAAAAATTTTATTATCTAAATAATCATTTAAAAATTTACCACTATCATCTCTACTTATTCCAAATGTAGTTTGAGTTAAATCGTTAGTTCCAAAACTAAAAAATTCAGCATGTTTTGCAATATCTTTGGCTTTAATTGCAGCTCTAGGGAGTTCAATCATCGTACCAACTATAAACTCAATTTTTAATTTATGCTCCTTTTGAACATCACTTGCTATTCTAATTACTAAATCTTTCATAATTTTTATTTCTGCTTCAGTGGAAACTAATGGAATCATAATTTCTGGAAAAGCAGATTTGATTTTATCTTTTTTAAGCTCAGCTAAAGCCTCAAATATTGCTCTACATTGCATTTCATATATTTCAGGAAAAGATATTCCAAGTCTACATCCTCTATGACCCAACATGGGATTTTGCTCATGTAATTCATCAATTCTAGACTCTACTTCTATAACTTGAAGATTAACAATATTTGCCACTTCATTAATTTCTTTATCTGTTCGAGGCAAAAATTCATGAAGTGGAGGGTCTAATAATCTTACTGTAACTGGCATTCCACTCATAATTTTAAATATTTCTATAAAATCCTTTTTTTGATGAGGTAAAAGTTTCTCTAATGCAACCAATCTATCCTCTCTTGTTTTAGATAAAATCATTTCCCTTACTGATAAAATTCTTTCTTCATCAAAAAACATATGTTCCGTTCTGCAAAGACCAATTCCTTCAGCCCCAAAATCTTTTGCTATTTTGGTATCTTTGGGTGTTTCTGAATTTGTTCTAATATTTAATTTTCTAAAACTATCTGCCCAAGTCATTATTTTAGAAAAATAACCAGATATCTCTGGTTTAACTGTTGCCACGCTTCCTAAAATAATCCTACCAGTTGATCCGTCAATAGTAATGACATCCCCTTCTTTAATTTCTATAGATGATGTTTTAAATGTCTTCATCTCATAATTAATATCAATTTCACTTGACCCAGATACACATGGTCTTCCCATTCCCCTAGCAACTACTGCGGCATGACTCGTCATTCCTCCTCTAGCTGTCAAAATTCCCTTTGCAGCATGCATTCCTTGTATATCTTCAGGTGACGTTTCTATTCTTACCAATATAGTATCTTGCATCATCGAAGTTAATCTCTCTGCTTCTTCTGAAGTAAATACCACTTTTCCACTTGCTGCTCCTGGAGAAGCAGGCAAACCATTTGCTATTACATTGATTTTGCTCTTTTCATCAAGTGTAGGATGTAAAAGTGTATCTAAAGAATTTGGATCAATTCTTAACACTGCTTCTTTTTTTGATATTAATTTTTCCTTTACCATATCAACTGCAATTTTTACTGCAGACTTTGCGGTTCTTTTTCCCGATCTAGTTTGAAGGATCCACAGTTTATTTTTCTCAACTGTAAATTCTACATCTTGCATATCTTTGTAATGTTTTTCTAATTTCTTTAAAATTTTTTTTAGTTCTTTGAAAACTTTTGGCAAAGACTCCTCCATTGAAAGTTCTTCAACTTTAGCATTTTTTCTTGCCTTTTTAGTTATGTATTGAGGTGTTCTTGTACCCGCAACAACGTCCTCACCTTGTGCATTAATTAAATACTCACCATATATCTCATTTGATCCATCTGAAGGATTTCTTGTGAATACAACCCCAGTTGCACAATCGTCACCCATATTTCCAAAAACCATCGATTGAACGTTGACAGCTGTTCCCCATTCTGATGGTATTTGATTTAGTTTTCTATAAACTTTTGCTCTATTGCTCTCCCATGATAAAAAAACAGCACTGATTGCACCAATTAATTGTTGAAATACATCTTGTGGAAATTCTTTTTTTGTTTTTTCTTTTACTGTTCTTTTAAAATCTTCAATTAAACCATCCCAATCATTTTCATCTAAGTCAGTATCTAACAAAACACCTTTTGTTAATTTATAATTTTCAATTAGTTCTTCAAAATGATAGCTCTCTACACCCATCACAACGTTTCCATACATCTGAATAAATCGTCTGTAACTGTCTTTAGCAAATCGTCCATTTGAAGTTTTCAAAGCTAATGCCTTAACAGTTTTATCATTTAATCCTAAATTAAGAATTGTATCCATCATTCCTGGCATAGATACTCTTGCACCCGATCTAACTGATAACAACAAAGGATTTTTTAAGTCTCCAAATTTTTTAGAAACATCTTTTTCTATAATTTTTAATTCCTTTTTAATTTGAGAAATTAATTTTTTATTCAATTTTTTTTTATCTTTATAAAAAATCTCACATACTTTAGTCGATATTGTAAAACCAGGAGGAACTGGTAATCCCATCCTGCCCATTTCAGAAAGGTTAGCACCCTTTCCACCTAAAAAGTTTTTTGGATTTTTAATACTTTTTGATTGCTTTGAATTGAAATTTAATATGAGTTTTGTCATTAATTGGGCTCGATTAGAGAAAAGTTAACATAATTGTCGAATGTTTTACACATCATTTGAATTAGTTCTAGCCTATTTTTCTTTAAGACTAGATCATCCTCGTTAACAATTACATTATCAAAAAAATCAAATACATCTCTTTTAATATTAGCTAGATTTTCCAATGTTTGAACAAAATTTTCATCATTATTAATACTTGAAAAATATTTCCTCAACTCATTGATTTTTTTAAATAAATTTTTTTCAAGTTCGGTTTTAAAAATACCAGGGTCAGTTGTATTTGATAA
>CACALX010000011.1 GCA_902533445.1 uncultured Pelagibacteraceae bacterium | reverse complement strand
TTGAAGCTCAAGATTGTTATCAAAAGTTTGTTTTAGCGCTTCCTTTAAAGTTGCTGAAAATGCACTTAATGGAAAAATAATTATACAAAAGATAATTAATAAAAATTTTTTCATTTATTATATTTTATTGTTTTAATTTGATGGTTGCTATTTAAATTTAATATAATTGTAGAATATTTTGGTGCAAATTTAAACATGTTCTGTGTAATTCTTTGGTAAGTTTGCATAAAGTTAATAACGTCTCCTTTGCTCATTATTTTATGACTAGATTTATTTTTTGTATTTAACCACAACTTATGCTCTTGTTTTAGTCTCCACTTTTGAAGCAAACTAAAGTTTTTTGCTTTTAAATAAATCATACAATTTAACTGTGAATACAATTTTTTGTATTTTGTCTTTAATTGCTCATTCACATATTTTCTCCAAATAAGTTTTTGGTCTTTAGTTCTTTCAAGAGAATTTACAGGTTTTGTTAAAGTTTTATTAATTTCCGCTCTTGCACCAACACACCAACCTTCAAATATAATTACATCTGGCTGCTCTTTAATATTATACCAATTTTTTTTAGGAAATCGGTCATCAACTGCTTTATTAAAGCTCGGTAGCTTTATTGATTTAAAGTTTTTGCTTTTTGATTTTTTAAAGAAATCCAACATAATTTTTACATCATGTGTTCCTGGTACGCCCCTTGTCATCAACATTGGGTGTACTTTTTTTGACAAATTAAATCTTTCTTCTCTTGTTTTGTAAAAATCATCTATAGAAATTTTAAATACTTTAAGTTTAAAATATTTTTCTAATACAATTTTTATAATTGAACTTATTGTTGTTTTTCCAGTTCCTTGTCCACCAGCTAGTCCAACAAAATAAGGTTTTTTATTATTTGCTTTTTTTGCAATCCAAAAACAAACTGGAATTAAAAAAACTTTTAGCATCTTATCTTTGTTGCTAAATTTTTCTTTTGAGGTTTCTTGTGATTTAATAAATTTTATACAATCACTTTTAACTTTTTTAAAACACTGTTCAGCAGATTTCATTGTACTTGTACTTATTGTTATTTTTGGTCCATAGGATGATTAAGACCATCGAATTGGGCTACATCTTTAATATCTTCAGCTTTAACTTCATCAACACATCCTAAATTAAATCCTGTCATTGCAGGATTGCTTCTTGGATTATGATGAGTGTAAATTCCACACTCAGTACAAAAATAATGATTAGCGACTTTTGTATGATATTGATAAAGTTTTAATTTACCTTCACCTTTTGTAACCTTAAAATCTTCATTTTTAACCATACCCATTGTTGCATTTTTTCTTTTGCAAATTGAACAATTACATCTAACAATCTTTGCTAATTCATTAACTGTAGAGTTAATTTCAGCTTCTACAGATCCACAATGACAACTTAATTTCATATATCTCCTTAATTTAAGTTAAAATATTTTTTGCTGCAATCTTATTTCCGTCTAGATCTCTGACGTAAGCATAATAGTTTCCATCACTTCTTATTCCAGGTCCCCCTTCATCAGTTGCTCCCTTGGATATTGCAATCTCATAAAATTTCTCTACTGCCTCTTTTGAATCTGCCAACAAAGTTACTTGAGACCCATTTCCAAAAGTAGCTGGCTTACCATTCACTGGATTGGTTATGTAAAATATAACTTTTTCAGGTTTACTTGAATGTGCATAACCAATGTATTTTTCAGTTGTTAGTATTTTTTTCAATTTTAAAGGTTCAAAAACTGCATCATACATTTCACTTGATTTTTTATAATCATTAGAACCAACCATTACAAAATCTAAAATACTCATACTTTTCTTATTTTAATATTTTTTATCTTCGTTTTTTTTATTATTTTGCTTATTTCATCTACTCTAAGTGCAATAGCTAGTACAATTTCTAGTATATCTAATAATGACCAAATTTATAAATTCTTAGATTTGAACTACATGTAGTGATACTTATCCACAAGTCCACTTCATTTATTTATAGATGTTCACGTTTTGATTCCTTTTTGATTCAATTACGGACTCAAAATACAACCTCTTGAGTGTATTTCATAAATAGTCTATAAATTAGAACAAAACAAGAACATGAAGCTAACAATCCCATATTATCTACATAAAGCAGGCGCTGGTTTTCCTTCTCCTGCAACAGATTATATCGAAGAAGATATCGATCTAAACATACATTTAATAAGAAATGTTCCAGCTACTTTCATCATCAGAGTTCAAGGTAAATCCATGGTCGATGTTGGGATTAATGATGGAGATTTATTAGTTGTCGATAAAAGTTTAAAACCAAAAAATTTTTCAACTGTGATTGCAAATGTTCATGATGAGCTTGTGGTTAAAACTTTAGTTCAAGAAAGAGATAAAAAATTTTTAACTTCTGGTTCTAAAGAGTTTTCTGACAGAATTTTAATTAATGAAGAACAAGATGTTTTTATTTGGGGAGTAGTTACTTATGTCATCCACTCAGTATACTAAAAAAATAGCACTGGTTGATTGCAATTCTTTTTATGTTTCTTGTGAAAGATTATTCAATCCTAAAATAAGAAAAAAACCTGTTGTCGTTTTATCTAATAATGATGGCTGTATCATTTCAAGATCCAATGAAGCAAAAGCCTTAGGAATTAAAATGGGAGAACCTTATTTTAAAGCAAAAGATATTATTGTTAAAAATAATGTAAATGTTTTTTCGTCAAACTATTCTTTATATGGAGATTTATCCAGAAGAGTAATGCGAACTCTTAAAAGATTTAATTCAGAAATAGAAGTTTACTCAATTGATGAAGCGTTTTTAGATTTATCAAACTTTAAAGATCAGGATATAGAAAAAGTTGGAAAAGAAATTAGAGAAACTGTTTTGCAATGGACTGGTATTCCAACTAGTATTGGGATCGCAAAAACAAAAACATTAAGTAAAGTTGCAAATCATATTGCAAAGAAAAAACAATCAGGTGTTACAAATTTAATTGGAATAGATAATTTAGATCCTATTTTAGAAAAAGTTGAAATTAATGATGTCTGGGGTGTTGGAAGACAACTAACTAAATTTTATCAAAAGCATGGAATTTATAATGCAAAGCAACTTAAGAATAAATCTAATACATGGATTAAGAAAAGTTCCAATGTTTTAAGTTCAAGAACAGCAATGGAGCTTAGAGGTATCCCTTGTATTGATTTAGAAACAACTACTACTAAAAGAAAGAGTTGTGTGGTTTCAAGATCATTTGGAAAGAGAATTGAAACGTTTCAAGAATTAAAAGAAGCAGTTGCAAATTATTGTTTAAACGCATCTGAAAAAATTAGATCAGAGTCTTTGGTTGCAAAAGCAATTACAGTGTTTGTTAGAACTAGCCCTTTTCATAGAAACTTTGGTTATTATTCAAATGCAAAGACAGTTGATTTTCCTATTGCAACAAACAATAGTATTGAAATTGTTAAAACTGCAGTTTCAATATTAGAGAGTATATTTAAAAATGGATATCGTTATCAAAAAGCAGGTGTCATGCTTACAGGATTATCGAATGCAAGTGATAAAACAAATTTATTTACTTCTGAAAAGGATGAAAAAATAAATAGCTTAATGAGATCAATTGATAATACTAATCATCGATATGGAAGATCAACTTTAAGTGTTGCAAGTGCAGGTGTTCATAAAAAGTGGAATATGCGAAGACAGTATTCTTCTAAAATTGATACGGCTGATTTCTATTGTTTACCAACGATTAGAGCTTAAAAAATAAATTTTTTTTACAATAAAATTACAATAAACTGTTTTTGTAAAATGACTTTTTATCAACCAGAAAAATTACCAAAGTTAATGGTAGCTCCAAATGGTGCTAGAAAAATAAAAAAAGATCATCCAGCTGTTCCTTTGACAATTAGCGAGACAGTTGCAACAGCAAAATCTTGTTACGAAGCTGGCGCTGGTGCAATACATTTGCATGTTAGAGATAAGGAAGGACAACACGTTTTGGATGCTGGACTTTATAAAGAAGCGTTAAACGAATTAGAGCATCAGGTACCAAACATGCATATACAAGTTACTACTGAAGCAGTTGGAAAATACTCTCCGGCTGATATGAGAAAGCTTGCATATGATGTAACACCACCGGGGGCATCAATTGGAACATCGGAATTAATCCCTTCAAGAAATCCAGAAAATGAAGATATTAAGCTTTATAAATATCTAACTGAAGCAGGTACAAAAATTCAACACATACTTTATCAGCCTGAAGATATAGATTTATTAATCAATTTATTTAATAAAGCAGAAATTCAAATTAATGGTGCTTGGTGTTTATTTGTTATTGGTCATTATAGCGGAAGAATAAGTTATCCAGAAAATATTTCTTTATTTATAAAAAAAATGGAAGAGCAAAATATAAAACTTGATTGGTCAATATGTGCCTTTGGAAAAGAAGAAATGAGCTGCCTAGAAAAAGCTGTAAGTCTTGGAGGTAAAATTAGAGTTGGATTTGAAAATTCATTATTCATGCCTAATGGTGAAATTGCATCTGATAATCATATGAAAGTTGATGCAATAAATAAATTATTTAAATTAAGCTAATAAAGATAAATTCTTATTTAAATAAGAATTAAAATTTTTAACCGATGTACATGAAGAGAGAATAAATCTATCTGGTCTCACTATAATAGCTTTACAGTTATGTTCCTTAAAAAAGAGTTCTAAGTTTTTAATATTTTTTGATTTAATTAATTTAATTTTTGAAGATATATTTTTTTTATTTCATCAGATATAATTAAAGCAGGTTTTAAAGAAAACTTTTCATCTAATTTTTTATTTTTCTTAATTATAAATTGTGGAAAAATTTTTCCTCGAAACTTATCTTTTAAATCGCCTAAGCCATGTCCAAGTCTAGGTTTTATTGATTTCATACTTTTTCTACCTTTGCTATCTGCAGAAATATTATTAGTTATCGGGGACTTTCCTACTGCATTTACAAATTCTCCCATACGCATCGTAGTTTCTATGTACTCTTTAACATTTAAAGATCTTTCAGATTGGTAGGTATTTAAAAGCTTATCATTATGTTCATTCTTTAAACAATGTGAAATCTTCCATGCAAGATTTGAAACATCTCTGATACCAGCACACATTCCTTGACCCATAAATGGTGGCATTAAATGAGCAGCATCTCCAGCTAAAAAAATTCTGCCTTTCTTCCAACTTTTAGCTAATGCAGATTGGAATGTATAAATAGTTTTCCTTTCCATTTTAGCTTCATTTTTTTTAAGCCAGGGTTTTAAAAAATTCCAAATATACTTATCAGAAAGAATGGTTTCTATTTTTTCAGTTTTTTTAATTGCAAACTCCCATCTTCTTCTTTTACCTACATTTCTACAATAAGTAGCGGGTCTTGCAGGATTTGAATATTGGATAGTTCTATCTGGTAAATTTTTCTTTTCTCTAGTTAGTATTAAATCTATTACAGCCCATTTTTGAGTAAAACCAAGATTATTCATTTTTGATTTCATTTGTGATCTTGTTATTGAATTAGCGCCATCACAACCAATTAAATATTTTGATTTTATATTAAATATTTTTTTTGAATTAATGTCTTCAAATACAATACCTACTTCATTTTTTTTATTTATGATTTTTTTAACATTCGAACTTTGTTTAATTTCAACTTTTTTGTAAGACTTTAGTTTTTTTCTAAGTTCTCTCTCTAAGTCAGGTTGGTTAAATCTATAACTAGGATACCATCCATTGTCTGTGATTTCTCTTGGTCTTGGCCAATCTAAAATCACTCTATTTTTTTTGTCTACAAATTTTGTTCCCCTATTAATTATTGTGTGTTTTAAAAAAGTATTTGTTATACCAATTGTTTCAAACACTCTCATTACTTCATCATCAAAATGCACAGCTCTCGGTAATGGATAAAAACTTTTTTCTTTTTCCAAAACTAAAATTGAAAAACCATGCAGAGCTAATAAATTTGCTAAAGTTCCACCAGTTGGACCAAAACCTACAATTACAACATCATACTTTTTCATTTACAAATAATAATCCTGTTATTTTTTGTTTATAGTATTTGAATATAACCAAGGGCAATCAATAAAAAGTGGTGCTTGTTTTCCTTCTGAAGCAGTTTCTAATCTTTTGTTTCTAAATTTCATTCTTTCTTCATCTGGCAAATATAGTCTTTCATGGCCCCAAAAACTTGGTCCTTCAAAAGTTTCAATAGGTTTCCATGTTTTTGGATCAATAATTCTTCCACCCCATCCATTTTCAATAAAAAAACCTGATGGTGTTATTGAATAAAATGAAGTCATATAATCATTAGTATGTCTACCTAAAGTGTAAGCAATTTTATTATCTTCATATTGCAATAAATCGTATCCTTGACCAACATCATCAAGGCTATTGTATTCAACCATAAAATGATGAAATCCTGTTCTACCAGATCCGAATAATGCTAAACTATGGTGTCTTCCATTAACATGAAAAAAACATAAAGAAATAGGTGTGTGGCTGTAGTCACTAATTTTAAAACCTAAAACTTCAGTATAAAATGGGATCAAGTCATCAATTTTTTTTACATGAATAACTGCATGACCCATCCCTAATGCACCAGTTTTAAATCCTGAAATTGGACGACCTGGTTTGAATGGATCAGTATCGTTCATTGGTTTATAAACTAATTCAACTCTATTACCTTGTGGGTCATTAAAATAAATTAAATCTTCAACAAACCTCTTGTCTGCAAACGAATTTTTCCCTTGATTTACCTCAATGTTATTTTTTTCTAGTTTTGTTGCAAACAACTCCAAGTCTTCTTTATTTTCAACTTCCCAACCCATAAATCCAAGATTATCACCTTTATCTCCAGTTATTGTTAAACGCTGTTTTTGATCATCCATTCTAAAAGACAGAATGTCTTTACCTCTATCAACTAACTGCATTCCTAAATTTTTTTGACTGTAGTCAGACCAGTCTTCAAATTTATCTGAATTTACTCCAATGTAGCTTAGAGCTGTTATGGCCATTTGAAAATTCCTTAAATTACATGAGCCCACTCTAATGTGGGCTCATAAAAATATTTACTTTTTAACGTTCAATTGAAGTGATGATCTCTCTTGCTCTTGTAAGAACAGCATCACCGTCAAGACCTTTGCCACTCATTTCTTTTAACCAATCAGATTCAATCGGTGCTAATATTTGTTTATATTCAGCAATAACATCATCTGATGCAATAATGATTTCATGGCCATCTCTTTTTGAGATTTCAGTTTTCATCTTAGCATTTTGGTTGTCAATTAAGCTTGATGCCCAATCACCGAAATCATGTCCACTAAATTTGTTTATACAAGCCTGATCTCCTGCTGATAAACTATTGAACTTATCTTCATTCATTATTAAACCAAATGTTGCATTGGTTAGATTAACTTCTGTATGATATTTAGTTACGTCAAATAATCTAAATGATCCAACAGCAGTATACGGAAATGGAGTTCCATCAACTACACCTTTGCTTAATGCCTCAGATGTTCCTGGAGCAGGAACTTTAACTCCTGTTGCACCTAAAGTTTTTAAAATTGTTCCAGCAATTTTGCTTGGTACTCTCATTTTCATACCTTTGAAATCTGCTGGTCTAACCACTTTTTTTTCTTTCATGTGTATTTGGTATCCAGGATTAGAATGTAATCCAATGACTTTAATTCCTGCCATCTCTTTATCCAAATATCCTTCATTGAACAAAGTGTTCAAAGCAGTAGTTCCAGCTTTTGAAGATTTTGTAAGAAATGGTAATTCAATTACTGAACTCAATGGAAACTGACCACCAATATAACCTAGAACTGTCCAAGAAATATCTGCAACTCCTGATGTTACGATATCATACTGCTTAGGAGGACTTCCTAGTACTCCACCAGCATACATTTTTACATTTAATGTTCCCGAACATTGATTAACTTTTTTTGCCCAACCAGCAAGAATTTTACTAGCGATAAATGCTTTTGGTGGTTCAAAAGTTGCTAGCTTAAGTTCAGTTGCAGCAGATGCACTGACTATACTTATAGAAAATAATCCAATTACTAATCCAATAAGTTTCTTTTTCATAAAACACCCCTCTTAGTTGTTTATAATTAATCTAAAATAGTAACTTGAAATTTAGATTATTTCATCTTTTATTGTGTTAGATAAAACACCGATTTGGGTCACTTCCACCTCGACTTTATCTCCTGGTTTCATGAAAATAGGTGGATTTCTCTTAAATCCAACACCTCCAGGAGTTCCTGTAACCAACACATCTCCAGCTCTCCAAGCCATTGCTTTTGAAACATAAGAAATCAATATTGGTATATCAAAAATTAATTGGCTTAATTTTGCATTTTGCATGACTTCACCGTTTAATCTAGTTTCAAGAGTAAGCTCTTTGTAATCTTTAATGTCTTCAGCAAGAACCATGTGTGGTCCAAAGCTTCCTGTCTTCTCAAAATTTTTTCCCATCCCAAATTGTCTAGTATGTCTCTGCCAATCTCTAATGGTGCTTTCATTATAACAAGAATAACCAACTATATGTTTTAAAGCATCTTCAGTTTTTATATGTTTGCCTGCTTCGCCCATAATTACAGCCATCTCTCCTTCAAAGTCTAAATTATCAGAGGCAATTGGTCTTTGTATTGATTGTAAATGAGCAGTTTGACTTTCTGGGAAACGATGAAAAATTACAGGATTTTCTTCTACTGTTCGATTGGTTTCCTTAACATGCTCACTATAATTCAAACCAACACAAATAATTTTTCCAGGATTTGGTATTAATGGCAAATATTCAATATCGTTAACACTTAAATCACCAGGATTTGTGCTAGCATATTTTTTTGCTTCAGCAATACCTTTTTTTAAAATTAGATCTTTTAAAGAAGTTGCACCTGATATTTTTCCTGTAAGATCTGTAATTAAATCATTATCTAAAATACCAAATTTATGTTCACCGTTATGTGAATAAGAAATAAATTTCATAAATAATACTTTCTGTTTTAAACCAACCTTATATGCTAATGTTTCTTATATTTGAAGATAGATTTTTAAAATATGAATAAAATATTTGACTACTCGGCAATTGCCTCAGGTTTGATACTTTTATTTTTATCTATACTAACTTTTTGTGACGTATTTGGCCGAAGATTTTTAAACTCACCTGTTACAGGAACAATTGAATTAGTTGAAATTGGAATGGCTTTAGTTGCATTCTTAGCTATGCCAAGAGCTTTTTTTTTAAATGCAAATGTATCTGCTGATTTTATTAACAATTTAAATTTAGGAGTTTTTAAGACTTGGTTAATAATTCTTAAATTTTTTTTAATGATCATCATTATGTCTTTAATGGCTTATGCAACAACTAAAACTTCTTTGAAATTTATGTCAAATGAAAGAGTTACCATTGATCTAGAACTATATTTCTATCCATTTTATTTTATTTCTGCTTTTGGAATGTGGCTAAGTGTATTGGCTATTATATTTTGGTTTATTAAAGCATTGTCTGAAACAAATTCTAAAACAAAGGAATTTTAATGGAAATGGGTCCAATAATTAACGGTGGTATAGCTTTTGCTGTAGTCTTGGTGCTCATGGTTTTAAATATCCCAATTGGGATTGCAATGTTACTCGTTGGTTTCACTGGGTTTGCATTAATATCAGGTTTTGATCCTGCAATTTTTGTTTTAGGGACAGCACCCTTTGATGCAGTATCTAAATATACTTTATCTGTACTTCCTCTTTTTGTTTTAATGGGAAATCTTGCTAATAGTGCAAACTTATCAAGAAATTTATATGATGCTGCTTATGCAGTAGTTGGTCATTACAAAGGTGGTTTAGCAATGTCTACTGTTGGAGCTTGTGCGGGTTTTGGAATGATTTGTGGATCATCTATTGCAACCGCTGCAACGATGTCCCAAATGGCAGGACCAGAAATGAAAAGACATGGATATAGTGATGCTTTAATAAGTGGATCTATTGCATCAGGAGGAACTCTTGGAATTATAATCCCACCAAGTGTTATTTTAGTTATTTATGCTTATTTAACTGAACAATCAGTTCAAGAACTATTCTTTGCAGCATTAATTCCAGGTCTAATAGCAGTAATTTTATACATGATTGCGATAAGAGTTTATCTCGTAATCTATCCATCTCATGGAGGTTACGGAAAAAAGATGCCTCTTAACGAGAGAATTTCAGCAATTTCAAAAGTATTCCCAATTTTTTTAATCTTTGCAATTATAATGGGTGGTCTTTATTTAGGTTTCTTTACAGCAACGGAAAGTGCTGCTGTTGGAGTAATCTTGGTTTTGATATTTATTTTTGCTCGAGGGCAACTTACTTTAAATTTATTAAAAGAAGCATTGTGGACAACAATTAAAACTGTTGGATCCTTGTATTTGATTGTAATTGGGGCAAGTATATTTAATTACTTAATTACAGTTACGCAATTACCTTTTGCTGTTGTTGATTTTATAAATTATTTAGAACTGACACCATTAGGAATTATTTTAGTTATATGTGCAATCTATCTGGTCCTTGGAACTGTAATGGACTCTTTAGCAATGTTATTTTTAACAATTCCAGTTTTTTTTCCAGTTATTGTTGATGCAGGAATAGATCCTGTATGGTTTGGTATTTTTGCAGTTATAGTTGTTGAGTTTGGTTTAATTTCACCTCCAGTTGGAATGAATTTATTTGTAATCAAAGGTGTGATGCAAAATACTCCTCTTCAAACTATTTGGTTTGGAACTGTTCCTTTTTTACTTACAGATGTAATTAGACTTGTATTGATTATTGCATTTCCTGCGATATGTTTATATTTGCCAAGTTTAATGACACCTTAATATAAATTGATTTAATAAATAAGGAGGAAATAATGGAGAAATATAGTGGGCGTTGCAAGTGCGAAAAAATAACTTTTAAAATTAAAGGTGAACCTAAATGGAAAGTTAATTGTAACTGCAATTGGTGTCAAACTACAAGTGGTGGTGCTTTTAGATCATTTGTTTTATTTAATGAAGAGGACATTGAATATCAAAGTGAAATGCCAACTTTCTATAAAGATACAAAAACTGATCATGGAAGACCAATGTCTAATATTTTTTGTTCCACTTGCGGTACTATTATAGGAATTAAAGTTCATAGTATGGAACAACAACACTTTTCTATTGGTATATTAGATCAAAGAAAAAACATAAATATTAATTGTAATATTTGGGGAGAGGAAGCTCTTCAATTTGTAAATTATTCAAAAAATTCTGAAGTTTATAAAAAAGGTTATTGGAATGACACTGGTGAAAAAATGAAAATTGAAAATGACTAATAATTAATTACCAGACACCAATCATGATACCATCATCTTTAGTGTAATCTCTTTCTTTAGTCACAAATTCATCGGTAGCTGCAACTCTATTTTTTCTATCTATAATTCTTTTCAGAAGTAATTCTTTCATTTCTTCTCTAATCTTTGAATGTTTTTCAGATTTTCCTAAATCATTAAATTCTTGAGGATCATTTTTTAAGTCAAACAATTGTGGTTCAAATCCTTTGTAATAAATATACTTCCAATTACTATTCCTAATCATAAAAGCTCTTGCATCTGAGGCTCCTATGTTAAGTATTTTTCTAGCTTCATTAAATGCATAGTCTATTTCACTAAATACAAATTCTTTCCAATATTTAGTACTTTCTCCCTTTATTAATGGCATTAAAGAATCTCCCTCTAATCTATGTTTGCTCGCTGGACTTTCTATTGCATCCAAAAAAGTTGGTAGTAAATCAATGGCTTCTATAAATCTTTCTTCTTTTGTGCCTCGAGTTTTATTTGCATAATCACTTGGATCATAAATAATCATTGGAACTCTAACTGATTGCTCATGAAATAATTCTTTTTCTCCTAACCAATGATCACCTTGGTAGTCTCCATGATCTGAAGTAAATATAATCATCGTATCATCCATATGACCTGAGCTTTCTAAGAATTTAAATAACCTTCCTAAATTATCATCAATTTGTTTTATTAAGCCCATATATCCTGCAAGAACTGTATTTCTTACTTCGTCTTTTGAAAAAGTTTTGGAAATACTATTTTCCATAAATGCTTTATAAACTGGATGATCATTAGTTCGTTCAGCATCATTTCTATGAACTGGATAAAATTCATTAGCAGAAAACATATTGTGATAAGGGGCTGGCGCCATATAAGGCCAATGTGGTTTGATATAAGATAAATGTAAAAACCATGGTTTATTTTTACTTTCTTCAATAAATTCCATTGCTCGATTAGTCATAAAAGCTGTTTCGGAGTGTTCCTCTGGAATTCTTGCAGGTTTATTCGAATTTCTTAATCGCCAACCACTTAGTATTTCGCCATTTTCTCCCTCAGCAGAATTTGCCCAATCATTCCATGGATTAGGCCCATCATATCCAAGTTTATTTAACCATTCATTATAAGATAAAGTTTTTTTTGAATTTTTAATTTGATTATTTGGATGAAGACCATCATCTCTTTCATAAGGATCAAATCCTGGTTCACTAACAATCAAACCTATTTCAGTGTCTTTAGTAATACCAAGTCTGCTCATGCCTTCTAAATCTGGTCTCATGTGTGTTTTGCCAACCACACCAGTTCTTATTCCTGATTGTCGTAAATAGTCTCCAATAGTTAATTCTCCAATTGGAAGTGGAACCTGGTTCCATGTAGAACCGTGACTAAACACAGTTCTACCAGTATAATAAGACGCTCGTGATGGACCACACACTGGTGATTGCACAAAAGCAGATTCAAACTGAACTCCTTTTTTTGCTAAACTATCTATATGTGGAGTTTTCAAATGAGGATGACCATAACAAGATAGATAATCCCATCTCAATTGATCAGCCATTATAAAAAGTATATTTTTAACTTTTCCCATAAAAAATAATAATACTTAATAAAAATTAAATCTAATTAAAAAGGTCTAGGGTTTTGCGGATAGCCAAGATTTTCACAGGTTGCTGGTTTGTCACCGTCACCAGATGGAATACACATGCTAACAGATATTGCTCCATGAACTTGAGAGTTGTTAGTTAGTTGATTGATAATTTCATTACATCCACTCCATAAATCATCACATTTATCTGCTTTTCCAACATTAGAATAACGAATGACCGCATCTTTAATTTCTAAACCTTGATCAGTAGCATCTGTCATATAATTTCTATAAGGCCCAAATTTAAA
Organism: uncultured Pelagibacteraceae bacterium; assembly: GCA_902533445.1. GTDB lineage: Bacteria > Pseudomonadota > Alphaproteobacteria > Pelagibacterales > Pelagibacteraceae > Pelagibacter. The sequence goes on along the minus strand of CACALX010000011.1, from coordinate 19,671 downwards.
TCTTACTTTACAAAAGTATCATTAAATTGACTAGATACTCTCACAAAAGTAGTACATTTACTTAATTGTTTTAATGATGGGGCCCCTACATAAGTACAACTACTTCTAACACCACCAAGAATATTTAATACTGTATCGTTTATTTTACCTCTATATTTAACTCTAACTTTTCTTCCTTCGCTACTTCTATAATCTGCCAAACCACCATAATGTTTTTTGTTGGCAACTTCAGAACTGGATCCGTAAAATTCAATATATTTAGATCCGTTTACTTTTATTATTTTTCCTTTTCCTTCATCATGACCTGCTAACATTCCACCTAGCATTACAAAGTCTGCACCACCACCAAAACCTTTTGCAACATCACCAGGACATGTGCATCCTCCATCCGCAATAACATGCGCGCCTAGTCCATGAGCTGCATCAGCACATTCAATAACAGCACTCAACTGTGGATACCCTACTCCAGTTTGAATTCTTGTTGTGCAAACACTGCCAGGACCTATTCCAACTTTTACTATATCAGCGCCACTTAGAACTAATTCTTGGGTCATATCTGCAGTAACTACATTACCTGCAATAATGGTTTTTGTAGGATATTTGTCTCTAACTGACTTTATAAAATTAGTAAAATGTTCCGTATATCCATTTGCAACATCGATACAAATAAACTTAAAAAAACTAAACTCCTTTAAAACCTTTTCTAAATTTTTTAAATCTTCTTTTTTTATACCAACACTAAGGGCAATATTGGGATAGAGTTTTTTTATATTTTTATATTGTTTTATTTTTTTAACATCATGTTGTTTTGTTAAACATGTGATCATTTGATGATTATTTAATTTCTCTGCAACACTTAATTCTCCAACTCCATCCATATTGGCTGCCATTATAGGAATACCTGACCACTCGTTTTTACTATGTTTAAATCTGTAAGTTCTTAAAAGATTTACGTCTTTACGGCTTTTTAAAGTACTTCTCTTTGGTCTAAATAAGACATCTGAATAATCTAGTTTTAGCTCCCCTTCAATTCTCATTAATTAAAATGCTATTATTTCTAAAATACTATTTCAATTCAAATTATAGCCTGTGGATAAGTATTTAATTAAGCTTTAAAAAGTTTATCAGTTAAATTTGGTAAATCTTCACCCCAAAAAACTTCTTTAGTAATTTTTTTGAAATCTACGTCAAAGACTGTAGACAATGCAGACGCGTAAATTGCTCTAGAATCTATTGTAGAATTTAAATCTCTTCCTTCAAATAATTCTTTTCTTTTTAACCCTGGCCAGTCTGTATGAACTTGAGCTTGTTTAAGCAATCCTCCAGCCATTAAAATAGCTGAACCGTAACCATGCTCTGTTCCATTACTACTGTTTTGTTTAATTGTTCTTCCAAATTCAGTTAAAGTTAAAACTAAAGTATTTTTAAAAGACTCTTCTGTCATTGATTGTTTTAAAGCTTTTAGAATATTATCATAATCTGATAAGCAATCTGCATGAGCACCATTCGTTGCTCCTTGAGCAGCATGAGTATCAAATCCATCTACCTCAAATACTGCAACTCTAGGTCCATTTGCTTTAGAAAGTTCAAACCCAGCACTTGAAGCAAGTGCCCAACTATCTCTGCTAGCATCATTTCTTAATTTTCTTGTTAAAACTATTTTTAAATTTTCGCTCAATAATTTTTCATCATGCTCTTCGAAAGCTTCTTGGATAATCTTAAGAGTTGATGGTCCAGGTAAATTTTGCCCAACCGGATAATAATTGTTATTCATGGGTACGCCTCTTATCAATAATGGCATAGGCAATGATAAAGCAAGTCCATTTCCAGTTAATCCTGCTATTTTCATGCCTCTACCAAGCCAACCCGTTTTTTCTTGATAAGGAATTTTTCCTCCGGACTCCATTAAGTTTTGTCCGTCAAAATGAGATCTACCTGTGTAAGGTATATTTGTTGCATGAACTGCAGCACTTTGATTTTTATCCCAAAGTTTTTTAAATGTTTCTAATGCTGGATGAAGGTCAAAATCAGATGTTAAATCTAAAGTTTTATCTAAATTAATTTTACTTCTAAGCTTTTCGAAGTTTTTATCAGATTTAATTGGTATTGCACATAATCCATCCATTCCACCACGAAGCATAATCACGACCAAATTCTTTTTTGTAGTATTATTTGCTAAAGTAGGGACCCCAAAACCTGCAAAGTAAAGTGAAGTTAAAGCAGTAGTCTTTAAAAAATCTCTTCTATTTATTTTCATGCTTTTAAAAACTCCGGATGATTAAATAATAATACGTTCATATCTCTCAATCTTCTCATTTTAGAAGTTTGTTTTCTTGTGTAATTTAAAATTTTATCTGGATTATCAAAGTTTTTATTTATTATTTTTTCATAAAACTCCTCATTATCATTTTCTAATTTTATAAATTTACGACTTTTTGATGCGAAAACTAACCTTCTAATTAATAATTCTGGTGACATCCAATCATCTGAGTGGTCTGACCATCCATTTGGTTGTTTTGCTCTATAAGGATGGTGTCCAAGGTTTTTTAATAATCTTTCTGGTGTTCTTTGCGTCTTTGTTGGTCGAGCTCCAGGAACATATGAATTCATTATTACAGGTGATGGAGGCCATTTTAAATCTGCAATTTTAGCAACTTGAATAAACCAATTTTCAGGTGTCTGAAATTTTTTATATTTATCGTTGTATTCAAAAGCAACTTTTATAGCTGCCTTATGAATTTCAGGAATGTGACCATCTGATTTTTTAAATGCATCAATAATCGGTTGCTTCATCTCTTTTGTAGGTTCATCAGTGATTAAGTATCTACACAGTCTTTCAGCAACAAAATCTCTACAATTAGGATGATTAACCAGATCTTTAATTACAGTAGCTAATGCTTTTTTTCCTTTTTTATATTCTTTGCCTAAAACATTCTTTTTCCCTATTTGATGATATTCTGAATTAAACCAAATATTTCCTGTTTCTAAATTTTTTTTGCTCCATCTTTGTTGCCAACCGGTCATAATATATGCTAATTGAATAACATCTTCTTGTGTGTATCCAGCTTTTGGTGAAACTGTATGTAATTCCAAGAGCTCTCTACCATGGTTTTCGTTAATTGTTGCGGGCTCTTTTTTTCTTCGCCTCCATTCCTCACTAGCTGTGGCACTCTTAGGTCCTGCGCTTTCACTATTATCTAAATGATGAATCATGGCCCATGATGTGGTTACGTCATAAACCATTTTTTCAATTGATTGATTTAAGTTTGGCCAAATAATTTCTCTTTGATAAGGACCTGTAGAATAGTTAGCTAAAAAATCTTTTTCACTAATTGCAAAGAAATTACCCCAAAACATCCATAGTTTTGCAAGCACTGGATTTTTACTATTAATTCCTTCGTTGTGTCTGATAGCTATATCTAAAGACTCCCAAAATTTTTGTCCTGTTTTATGTCTTAGCTCATCTTTATGAGTTTTATAGAGAGTTTTATTATCTTTATATTTTTTTCTTAAAACTTTTCTGTCACCATAAACCCAGTCTCTATAATAGCCTCTTAATTCTTTTTCTGTAAGAATTTTTCCCTTCCACGAAAATTCTGGAATTTCATCAACTTGATTTAGAGCCCAATTTAATGGATCAGATGGAACTTCTTCATTTGGACCTATTCCAAATGCAACTTTTCTAAAAAAGTTTTTCATTATTAATATTATAAATAAATTACTTTATTTTATCAATATCGAGGATATTTGTTAAAGAATTATTAAATTCTTCAATATTTTCTCTTAAAGCTAAACTAGAAATTGAATAAATCATTATTAATAACAAAACTAAAGGTAATGAAGTAACAATTGATGCATTACTTTTGATTAACAAAATGTAAAAAACAATAAATAAAGCTGAACGAATTAAAACTGTTTTTCTAAATACACTTATTATTGAAAGAGAATGTTTAAGTAATTTAAAAAAACTCATTTGAGATGGACCAGAATATCTTTTGCCCCTAATTGATGGGGAAGAAATTAAATCTTTTTCAATTTTTTTTAATGATCCTGAAAAACTATTCCAAGTAGATTTTTCATCTAACATTTTTTTTACAGTTGCTTTTGAAAGACACGTAAAATTACCAAATTTAATCGATTGCCCAGTAAATGCTAAAGTTAAAAATTTGTGAAATTGGTAACATAACTTAAATATCATGTTTTCTGATCTTTTAACCCTTTCACCAATTATAGATCTTTCTCCAACTTCCTTTGACAATTCAATAAAGTTTTTAATTTCTTCAGGTCTATCCTCACCATCGCCATCCATTGGAATAACATAATCAAACTCCTTTTTTTCATAGATATATTTTAAACCAGAAGCAATACATCTTGCATGACCTCTGTTTTCTTTCATGTTGATTATTTCAATTGAGTGAAAGTTTTCAATATATGAATATTCATCAATAATTTGTTGTGAAGAGGCATCATTAATCACCACTAATGATATTTCAGAATTTAAATCTTTTATCTCATGATTAATATTTTCAATTAATAACTTTAAAGACTCACGGTCATTATAAACAGGTACTAAAATGACATATTTCATAGATTATCTTGATCCAACGCAGATACTATCAAGACAGATATAATCTTTCAATTGATCAAGTTTCTCTCTTTCAACTACACCTTCCCAAACTGGTCTAGATTTTAAATGATAAGATAAATTGCCTGCATTCCACTCATCTCCAAGAACAACATTTATCTTAGAGCTAAATTGTTGGTCCCAAGCATATTGAGTTTTCATAGCAATTTCTTTTCCTGGATAATCTGTTCTTTTGTCATCTTTTGACACCGCAACATAAGCGTACAGAACAGGTGATAAAAAGAAAAAGAACAAAAACCCAACCATAAAAGGTTTTAATTTTTTTAAATTTATTTGAGATTGAAATAAGTAAACAATTAATGTTCCAAAGAACAAATAAAACGGTGTCATCCACATTGTTCGAATTTTTGATCCTGTTATAAAAGATGTTAAAAACATCAGAGCAATCGGTAAAATATTAATTGCTAACAAAAATAATAAATTTTTATCTTTTAAATTTATTTTAAATTTCATCTTTTTAACTAATAACAAAGTCAAAATTATAAATGGAATTAATAAACCAATTTGTTTGCCTAAAAATATTAATGGAAATTTGATGTGATCAATGAAACTTGATTGCTCTAAACCAGTTCTTGTAAGTCCATAAGTAATTGTGATGAATTCATTATTATTTAGCCAAATTAAGTGGGGAACTAAAGTAACTATAAATACTTCTATTGTTATTAAATATTTGAAATCAAACTTTCTTTCTTTTTTAAGAATTAAATAAATAAATAAAAGCGCGATAGATACTAATAAGTAAATGAATAAATATTTTGATAAAAATCCTAACGCACCAAACAAACCTATTAAAAAACAATCCCAAAATTGAATATTTTTAATACTATAAATTTTCCAAGAATAATAAGCTGTTAAAGACCAAAAAGGTAATTGGCATACATTTACGTTAAACTCAGGTGTGGTAAAATTATAAAAATAAATAGTTTCAATTAATAAAACTGAAATTAAACCAAAAAATTTGTTTTTAAGTATTTCGTTAGAAAGTTTAAACATATAATAAAATGAAATAATTACAAAAATTTGGCTTAGCAAGTAATAAGCCCAGTCCTGTGAACCAAAAATTAGAAAAAAAACCTCAGGAAAAAAAGCACTCATAGGAGGGTGCTTATTAAAACCCCAGTCTAAATTACTTCCCCAAGCTAAAGCCTCAATTGTATCTAAAGGTAAATTGTGATTTGTGAGAGTTGGAATCAAAATCCAAAAAATTAGATGAGATGTAACAAAAATAAAAAAAAGATTATCTATATTTTTGTTATTAATGGTCATTAAGTAAATATTTATAACAATTCAGCTTGCTTGACACCCCTATTTTGCTGAATATACTCCGACCATTCAAAATTACCCTATGCCAAAGACTGCTAAAGCAAAGAAAAAAGTTTCAAAACCAAAAGCTAAAGTTGCAACTAAGCCAAAGAAAACTAAGGCTTCTCCTGCTAAAAAAGTACCAATTAAAATTTCAAAAACTTATGTTCCAAAAGAAACTGAAAAATACATGTGTGAAAAGCACAAAGTATATTTCAGAATCAAATTAAATGAGTGGAAGAAAGAATTAATTAAAGCAAATAACGAAGCGCTATACAATGGAAGCATGGATGACAATAACATTTCAGCAGATCTAGTAGATCAGGCAAGTTCATACATCGATAAAAATGTAGAAATGAAAGCAATTAACAGACAAATAAAATTAATTTCTGAAATTGATAAAGCTTTAAGAAGAATTATGGATGATACTTATGGGTATTGTTTAGATACAGCCGAACCAATTGGTTTAAAAAGATTAATGGCAAGACCAGTTGCTAAATACACTATCGCTGCACAGGAAAAACATGAAAAAGACGAAAAAGTTCATGCGGATGACTAAAAAAATTAAAAAAAAAACTTCTAAACAAAATTCAATATCTTTTCTTTTCGCAAAGAAATATATTTATTTTTATTACCCTTTTTTCTGGGTTATCCTACTATTGTACTTATTTTTAAAATGAATAAAAAATTAATATTGATAATAATTATTATTGTAGCTATTGAATTCTCAGGTTACGGCATACTAAGCACACTCTACAAATTGTTTTTATAAAGTTTTCAAAGTTTTGGTATTTTTGCCTCTTTATCCATAAAGGCATATCCTTTTATAACTGCCTCACGTTCAGAAATTTGCTGGTACCATCTAGACAAGTTTTGATAATTTTTTAAACCAACATCATGCCACTCATGCCTTGCTAACCATGGCCAAGTTGCTATATCTGCAATTGTATAATCTGATCCTGCAAGAAATTTTGTTTCTTTTAATCTGGTATCCAATTCTCCATAAATTCTTTTTGCAATACTTAAATATCTTTCTTCTCCAAATTCACTTTTTCCAGGATTAAAATGATGAAATACATGATGTTGTCCAAACATTGGACCAACAGTTCCAACTTGTGCCATCAACCATTGATTAATCACAAGTCTGTCTTTTTTATTAAAAAGCTTTCCACTTTTATCAGCTAAGTAAGTTAAAATTGCACCAGACTCGAAAATACTTTCATTATTTTCATGATCTATAATTGCTGGAATTTTTCCAAATGGACTAATATTTAAAAATTCTTGTTTAAATTGTTCATCTTTACCCAAATCAACAGAGGTTACTTTATATTCGTAACCAATTTCCTCTAACATAATACTAATTTTCCAACCATTAGGAGTATTAGCAGAAAATAATTCTATCATTTTTTTACACCAAGTCTCTCTTGAGCAGCTTTTGATGTAGTTGTGAATTCAAATCTTAATTTTTCATCTGGTCTTGCATATTTAAAACAACCTCTTGCAGCAAGAGCTCCCTCATGAAAACCTGAAAGTATTAATTTTAATTTACCTGGATAAGAACAAATATCACCAATTGCAAATATACCATCAACATTAGTCTCAAAGTTTTCAGTATTTACTTCAACTGTTTTTTTGTTGATATTTAATCCCCAATTTAAAATAGGTCCTAGCTGCATAATCAAACCAAAAAAACCAAGAACATAATCAGTTTGTAATTCTTTTGATTCTCCTTCGTCATGTTTTATTTTTACTGAACTAATATTATTTTCTCCGCCAACAAAGTCCATTTGATATTTGGTGTATAAATTTAATTTTCCCTGATCGTTTAATTCTTTAACTTTTTGAACACTAGACTCTGCTCCACTAAATCCATCACGTCTGTGAATTAAATTTACTTTTGAAGTGTTTGATAATTCAATTGCCCAATCTAGAGCTGAGTCTCCTCCACCAAATATTGAGATGGTTTTGTCTTTAAAAATTGTTTTATCTTTTATTGAGTAAAATAATGAGGATCCTTCAAATTTTTCACATTCTTTAACTGGAAATTTTCTAGGTTCAAAAGACCCAACTCCTCCAGCAATAATTATTGCAGCTATATCAAACTTTTGGTTTCCACTCGTTTTGACATGCCAACGATTTTCATTTTTTTTAAGTTCCTCAACTCTCTCATTTAAATGAAATTTTACATTAAAAGGTTTTATTTGTTGAAGGAGATTGTTTGTCAATTCTTCACCAGTACATTCTGGCACAGCTGGAATATCATAAATAGGTTTGTCAGGATAAAGTTCGATACACTGTCCACCTGCTTTATCTAAATTATCTACGATTTCACATTGAAGACCTATAATTCCAAGTTGATGAGCACAGAACAATCCTGTTGGTCCTGCTCCAATAATTAACACATCTGTTTTATTCATCTAAGCTTGCTTTTCTGGAATAGTAACTTCTAATCCGTCTAATTCATCTGAAACTATTAATTGGCAACTTAATCTGCTGTTCTGTTTTGGTTCATAAGCCATATCTAACATATCCTCTTCACCGTCTTCTTTAGTTGGAAGTTTATCTAACCAATCTTCTTTAACATAAACATGACAAGTAGCACACGCCATTCCACCTCCACAATCTGCATCAATTCCTGGAATATCATTTTGTACCGCACCTTCCATTACTGTTAATCCATTTTGAATATCAAAAGTATGGGTTTTGCTATCATGTGTGTGATAAGATATTTTTGCCATGCTTTATATATAGTTTTTTATCTAAAATGAGCAAGTAAGTAAAAACACACTTAGCAATATTTATGCGTTCTGAGGTTCTGGTACTTCCTTCTTAAAAAAGTAACTAGTGTCTTCTGTTTGTTTCATTATAGCTGGTAAAATTTCTTTATAAGCATCAATTAAACCATCATTCGTCCTTGGTAACTGATCTTTAATATGATGATGAAGTTTATCTAAATTATAAGATGGAACTGTTGGAAACATGTGATGAGTTACATGATATTCCATTTTCCAATATAAAAAACTTAAGATAGGATTTAAATACATTTCTCTTGTTGTGTATCTATGATCTTTAATATTTCTTGCTAAACCTGCATGTTGAGTAAAAGAAACTAATTTGTGTAAAGTTCTTCCATAAAATTTTGGTAATAAAAAAAATAAAACTGGTAACCAAGATGATGCAATTAAAGACCACAATATAATTACAATCCAAATTCCAACAAAAATTCTAGAATTAAAAATAACTTTTGATTGTGCATTTTCAGGAATGCAATCTTGCATTACTTTTGTTTTTACACCGAATGCATGTTGAATAATTTCATATGCAATACTTTTTTTAAAATAAATTAGTTCCATAAAAGGAATTAAATTCATTAATAAATTTTTTGGTGTATCTTTTAAATTATTTCCATATTCAATTTCATGATCGAACGGATTTTCTGTTGAATATGTATTTCCATGATGAACAAAGTGTGTGTATCTCCATCTTAATGGTTCAAAATTAGAAAGATAAGAAGAGATGTAGTAAAAAAATTCATTTAAAGATTTTGATTTAAAAGCAGTTTTATGACCTGTCTCATGCCACAATGGATTTGAAAATCCATAAATGTTCCCATAAACCAAAAACCAAAAAGCGGACCACCATGTACCCCAGGTTATATATGCTAAAGCTCCTGTCGCTAATAACAATCCAAAAAAAACAAAAACATGTTGAAGTCCTTTGATGTCAGATTTTTTTGAAAGCTCTTTAAGAACTTCTATATCAACTTGGCATTTGTGCCATTTTTCTAATTTTACATCCATAATTATAAATATGTATTATAACTATACATAATTTTACCTAAGGCAAAAAAAAAGGGCAAGTACAAAATTGTACCTGCCCTTAATTTAAATTTTAAGTAAAATTATTACTTAGCTCTTTTTCCCGCAGAACTAGTTGCAGCAGCCCAGATTACTAGACCGAATGCAATTTTGTTAATGAAGTCAGCTAAGTTATAAACAACGTTAAGTGAGTCAGCGTCTACTCCACCAGTTAAGTAACCAAATACATAACCTAATGGGTAAATTGCCCAACCTACTGTAACAATCATTCTCATTGCTCCAAATGCAGTTACAAGAGCCTTGTTACCACTCTTCGCTGCAGCTTTACCAGCTTCACCTGAGAATACTTCATAAAGAATGTATACCCAACCTGCCATTCCGATAATGAAACCTAGTGTAGCATTAATATATCCTGCTTCACCTAAGTAACCACCGATAAGCATTACTAATGAACCAATTAACAATCTCCAGAACATTCCAGAATTTGCTTTACCGATAGCTGCTAGAATTAAATAGAATTCTACCATCTGTAAAGGCACAGTGATTAACCAGTCAATGTATCTGTATACAGTTGGCGAGTCTCCCGTAGCAATCCATACTTCTCTCATGTACATGTAGTGTATGAATGCAATACCAGTTACTAGACCAGCAACAATAACAGACGTTCTCCAGCCTGATGCTACATTGCCTGCTTCCATGAAAAAGAAAGCAGTAGCTGCTAACATTCCCATAGAGATAACCCAGAATGATATTCCTACGAAGTCATCTTGCATCAACATCGTTGCTTCTGCTGCAATAGCTACACCTGAAAAACCTATTAAGGTCATAGCTGCTAGAGCAAACAATTTAAGTTTTTTCATAAAAAACTCCCTCTTCGTTAGTTTTTATTTATTTAGTTTATATAAACTAGACTTAAGTAACCCTAAGTCAAAGTTGAGGTTAAATAGCAAATTAAATTAGTTTTATGAAGACTTAATTGTCATTAATTTGCATTGATTTTACTGAATTTTTAAAATTAAATACAATTTATAAGTTAAAAACCAAAAAAATTACTAAAATCGAATCAAATAAATATGTCTGATAAATTCAATAAAATTTATGATCATTCAATAAAAAATCCTGAAAAATTTTGGCAAGAAGCAGCTGAGGACATCTTTTGGTTTAAAAAACCGACAAAAATTTTGAATAAATCTAATCCTCCCTTCTATAAATGGTTCGAAGATGGAGTAACCAACACGTGTTACAACGCTTTAGACATTCATATTGATCAAGGTAGAGGAAAAAACATTGCTCTTATCTATGATAGCCCCATTACAGGTAACAAAAGCAAATTTACCTACGAGGAACTTAGATCCAAAGTTGGAAAATTTGCTGGAGCGTTAAAAAATCAGGGAGTAAATAAAGGTGACCGAGTAATTATTTACATGCCAATGATCCCAGAGGCTGTGATTGCAATGCTTGGGTGTGCAAGAATTGGTGCAATACACTCTGTAGTCTTTGGTGGATTTGCATCTACTGAACTTGCAAGCAGAATTGATGATAGTAAAGCAAAACTGTTAGTGACTGCTTCATGTGGTTTTGAACCTGGAAGAACAGTTGAGTATAAACCTTTAGTTGATGAAGCGATCAAAATAGCAAATCATAAAATAAAGAAGATGATTTTATTTCAAAGACCAGGTCATGAGGTAAAATTAAATGCTCCTCTTGAAATTAGCTGGGATGAAGCAGTGTCCATTGCAGAACCAGCTGATTGTGTTGAAATGAACTCCAATGAGTTTGCATATATTTTATATACCTCAGGTACAACTGGAACTCCAAAGGGAATAGTAAGAGATGTTGGTGGTCATATTGTTGCTTTGAAGTGGACCATGAAAAATATTTATAATATTGATACCAATGATATCTGGTGGTCAGCTAGTGATATTGGATGGATTGTTGGACACTCATATATTGTTTACGCACCTCTGTTTAAAGGCTGCACAACAGTTTTATTTGAAGGTAAGCCAGTTGGAACTCCAGATGCTGGAGCCTTTTGGAAAATAATTTCAGACTACAATGTTAAATCTTTGTTTACTGCTCCCACTGCATTTAGAGCAATTAAGAAAGAAGACCCTGATGGTAAGTTTTTTTCAAAGTATGAACTAAGTAGTTTTGAAAGTTTATTTTTAGCAGGGGAAAGAGCTGATCCTGATACGATAAAATGGGCTGAAAATTTACTTAAAGTTCCAGTGATTGATCATTGGTGGCAAACTGAAACGAGTTGGGCAATTAGTTCAAATTGTACTGGAATTGAGATGATGGAAACTAAATACGGCTCAGCTTGTAAAGCTGTTCCTGGTTATGATGTAAAAATCATCAAACCAGATCAAACTTTAGCGAAACCAAATGAAATGGGTGACATTGTTGTGAAACTCCCTTTACCTCCTGGAACATTCCCTACCCTATGGAATGCGGACAAAAGATATAAAGAAAATTACTTGTCCAATTATGAAGGTTACTATCAAACTTACGATGCAGGACACATTGATGATGATGGTTACATTTGGATTATGTCTCGAACAGATGACATTATAAATGTTGCAGGTCACAGATTATCTACTGGAGCAATAGAGGAAGTTTTATCTGAGCATCAATCAGTTGCTGAGTGTGCTGTGTTAGGGATTGCAGATAAATTAAAAGGTCAATTACCAATTGGCTTAGTAGTTCTCAAATCTGGAGTAGATAAAGATAATGAAACAATTTCAAAAGAATGCATTCAAATGGTTAGAGCTAAAATTGGTCCTGTTGCTGCATTTAAAGTTGCAATAGTTATTAAGAGACTTCCTAAAACAAGATCAGGAAAAATTTTAAGGGGGACAATTAGAAAAATTGCAGATAATGTGGAATACAAAGTTCCTCCTACCATCGATGATCCGGCAATATTAAGTGAAATTAAAGAAGATTTAATCAGAAATAAAATTCTTAATGGTTAAAACCTATATTTTTTTAGTTGGCGCAATATTTTGTGAAGTGGCTGGAACTATGCTGTTACCAGTTTCACAAAATTTTACAAAGCTTATTCCAACTGTTGCACTGTCAATATTTTATCTTTGCGCATTTTATCTTTTAACTTTTGTAGTTAACAAGCTCCCAATTGCAATTGTTTACGCTACATGGAGTGGTCTTGGAATTTTTACCATTGCGATATTAGGCTACATCTTTTTCAAGCAAACCTTAGCTTGGCAAGCTATAGTGGGGTTATTTTTAATTGTAGTTGGTGTAATTCTTGTAAATAGCTTTACAGTTAAGCTTAACTAAACTTTAAAGGAGTTCCTTCAGGATCTCCTAATATTTTACCATCTTGCATTTTAATATTACCAGCAATAATTGTGTGAGTAGGTGTACCTTTAAATTTGTAACCATTAAACGGTGACCATGCACATTTACTCTCAATATTTTCGTTTTTAATTTCTATCGTTTTATTCATGTCAATTATTGTAAAATCAGCATCGTATCCCTCTTTAATAAATCCTTTATTTTGAATACCAAAAATTTCAACAGGATTTTCACAAACAAGATTGATTAATTGAGTTAATGATAATTTTCCATCATTTACATGATTTAACATCACTGGCATTAAAGTTTGAACACCAGGCATTCCAGAAGGAGAATTGGGATACGCTTTGTCTTTGTTTTCTTTTAAATGCGGAGCATGATCAGACCCAATTGTATCATTAAAATTGTGTCTCACTCCATACCATAACCTATCGTAATGAGATTTATCTCTGATAGGTGGATTCATTTGTGCATAAGTTCCTAGTTTGTCATAACAATCTGGCGCATAAATAGTTAGATGTTGCGGGGTAATCTCAAAGGTAATGTTTCCTTTATGTTGAGATAAAAAGTCAATTTCCTCTTTCGTTGTTATATGAAGAACATGAGCTTTTTTATTATATTTTTCAGCAATTCTTACAATTCTTCTGGTGGATGAGATTGCACACTCTGCACTTCTCCAAACGGGGTGTGTATGAACATCTCCTTGCTTAATTAGTTTTTTATTTACTTTTAGTATAGCTTCATCTTCTGAGTGGACTGCAACAACTTTTGAAGCATTTTGAAAAACTTTATCGATATCATCCTCTTCAGCAACTAATAAATTTCCAGTTGAAGATCCTGCAAAAAGTTTAATTCCACAGCAACCTTCTAAATCTTTTAAACTTGCTAAATCGTCTGCGTTATCAGCTGTTGCACCAAAGTAAAATGCATAATTGCAATACATTCTGTTTTTAGCGAGATCTAATTTTCTTTGAAACTCTTTTTTATTTGAAGTTGGTGGGTTGGTATTAGGCATTTCAAAAACACTAGTGATCCCTCCTGCAATTGCTGCTCGACTTCCAGAGTGAAGATCTTCGGTGTCAGTTGATCCGGGCTCTCTAAAATGGGTTTGGGTGTCTATGCATCCTGGTAAAACTGTATGGCCGCTTACATCAAGGGTTTCTTTAGCTTCTTCTGAAATTTGACCAATCTGGAGAATTTTTTTGTCTTTTACAGCAACATCTACTTCCTTTAACTCTCCACCAATGTAACATTTGCCGTTTTTAATTATAAGATCTAACATTTTAAGAAAATGTTATTATATTACATCTTATAATTAATCAAATATGAATATCAAAAACGTTTACATTTTAGAAGACAGGGCCATTCTTTATATAAATGGAGATGATGCTGTTAGTTTTCTTCAAAACCTAATTAGTAATGACATTAACAAGGTAAGTGAAACCTACAGTTGCTTTGCATCATTACTATCTCCTCAAGGAAAGTTTTTGTATGAATTCATTATAGTTAAGCATAAGTCAGGTTACTTGATCGATTGCGAAAAATCTCAAGCGGATGAATTATATAAGCAACTTAGTGTTTACAAATTAAGATCAAAAGTTGAAATTTTAAATCTTAGTAATGAGTTTGTGGTTGCTGCTTTTAGTTATGAAAAGTTTTTGGCCTTTAGTGAGGCACAAGATGTTCCCGGATTTACTTTGAAGTTTAGGGAAGATCCAATAATTTTAGATCCTCGAAACAAAAAATTAGGTGCAAGATTAATTATCAATTTAGAGAAGCTATATTTATCTTTAAAAAAATTAGAATTACATGATGCGGATATAAATGAATATTATTCACTAAGTCACAAACTTGGAATAGTGCCAAAAAACTTAAATCAATTACAAAACAAAGCTTTTGGAATTGAATGTAATTATGATGAACTTAATGGAATTGATTTTAAAAAGGGTTGTTACGTTGGTCAGGAAAATACAGCCAGGATAAAACTTAAAAATAAACTTACAAAAAGATTATTACCGATAAATATTATAGATGGGAAATTGCATGAGGGTGAGGGTATTTTTAATAAAGAAAATGAGATTGGAAAAGTACTTATAAATAATGAATATCCTTTTGCTCTAATAAAATTTCTAGATAAAAATTTTGATGAAAATGCTGAATTCAAAACAAAAGAAGCATCAATCAAAATTAAAAAACCTGAGTGGATAGGTAAATAACTAATTAATTGGTGCGGTCGGAGAGACTCGAACTCTCATGGACATTGTCTATTTAATATTAATTAACTTACTAATTTTGCAAATACAACTTTCAACGAGCACAATCTGAGCACACTTAGAAAAATTAAAGATTCAAAATTATGAAGATTAATTAATGATTTTGATCTTCGAAGACTTTTAATATTAAATTTAAAAATTCTTCTTTTCCTTTTTTTAATTTATCTATTTTATATTCATGTCCATTATACAATTCTACCCTTGAATAGAGTCCATCTAAACAAAGCTGTAGATATAATTTCTGATTATTAACATAAAATGCTACCTGATCTTTAACTTTTTCCCTACTGGATATATCAGCAGCATAAAACATCCATGAATATCTACTATCTTTTGGATTAATTTTTCTAAATCTCTCTTGGATCGTATTAAGATTATTAATAAAAGTTTTATTGTTTAAAATACCAGAATTCCACTTTTTAATATGATTTAAATGGATTTTCTTTTCTCTTTGTTCAACCTTTTTAGTTAAAATTATTTTTTTTGATCGATCTAGATTAATTCTATTTTCTATTTCTTTAAGTTTTTTTGTTAAGTTCGCCATTTTTAGATTTTTTTAGAAACTTATACAAAAAAGTGTTCTCAAATCTAATATTAGTTTTTTTTAATTTATAGTTATTCAGAATTTCAATTAAATATTTATCCATAAAATATACTCTTTTTGTTAAACTTCTTTCTGATCATATATTTTAAACTTGATATACTCGGGACAATTGATTTCGTCATATACAACATCCATATTATGATATCCCTTCATCAAAATCATGTCTGCAATAAAACAACTTAACTCTTTATCTGATGGTTTGGTCTCAAAAGTTTTTTCAATTATGGTCATTATTTTTTATACAAAATATCAGATTCATACGGTCTTTCAAGAAAACTTGGGAAATCAAAATATTCATCTTTAATAATTTCGCTATACTCACTATTAAATCCCAAGCTAATTATTGGCCATGATTCCCATTCATTAATTTTTTGTATAACAGCATTTACCACAAAAGATTTTTTATCGTCTCTAAATAATTCATACAAAGAATTTATATAATTTTCATAAGAATTATTTATTGAAATAAAATTTCCATAAAAAAAATCAAAGTTTTTTTCTTCTTTGATAAGTTTAAAAAAACCATATATTTTTTTTCTTTCAGGCATTTTAAATAAATAATTTGTTTTATAAAGATTGTTATAAGTATCTAAATCAATATCAGTTTTAGTTGATACGTCCAATTCAATTCTATTTGATTCATGTGAATAAAAATTTTTGAAAAATCCAAACTTAGGTAATTCGCAAATTGGTTCAAAAATTAAACCACCCTCAGCTTTTATACTTTGACTATTAAAATCTTTTTCAAATTTAAAAAATGGGCTTTCTTTTCCAAAATATATTCTAATTCTTAAATAATTTTTTTGTGACAAAGCCCAATTTCTAAAATTAATATTTTTTTCTGTTATCTTAGGATTTTTGTAGTTTAATAGTTTGTACATTGCTTGATAATAGCAAATACTAAACGTTGAGTCTAAATGGTTTTAAATTGAAAAAAAACGAGCACACTCTGAGCACACTTAGCTTTAAAATTTGAATTTTTTGACTAAAAAATTCCCATAAAAATTTCATTCTGGTGCGGTCGGAGAGACTCGAACTCTCATGGACTAGGTCCACACGGCCCTCAACCGTGCCTGTCTACCAATTTCAGCACGACCGCAATATGTCCCATAATAAATGAATGACAACTATCTTTCAAATTGGTAAAAATCTGCATGGAATTTACACAAGAAGTAAAGCAAGCAACAGATCCAATTTATCAAAAAATTTCTAAGGTTATGCCTGAAATTGAGTGGTCAGTTCATGCACCTTATATTCACAAAATTAATAAACTGAAAAAAGAAAAGAACGCAGTTATTCTCGCTCATAATTATCAAACACCTGAAATATATCATGGTGTAGCTGATTTTTCTGCAGACTCCTTGGCATTAGCAATTGAAGCTTCTAAAACTTCAGCAGATATAATTTTGATGGCAGGAGTTCATTTCATGGCAGAGACTGCAAAATTAATGAGTCCTGAAAAAAAAGTAATTTTACCTGACATGGATGCAGGTTGTTCATTATCTTCATCAATAACTGGTAAGGATGTGAGATTATTAAAAGAAAAATACCCAGGCGTTCCTGTTGTTTCATATGTTAACACTTCTGCAGAAGTTAAGGCAGAAACTGATGTTTGTTGTACATCAGCTAATGCTGTTAAAATTGTAAAATCACTTGGAGTTAAAAAAGTAATATTTTTACCTGATGATTATCTTGCAAAATATGTTGCCTCACAAACTGATGTTGAAATTATATCATGGAAAGGTATTTGCATTGTTCATGATCAATTTAATGAGCAAGAAATACACGATATTAGAAAAAATAATCCTGGAATAAAAATAATTGCGCACCCTGAATGTCCTCCGGATGTTATTAAAGCAAGTGACTTTGCCGGATCTACTTCTGGAATGATTAATTATGTCAAAGATAATCAACCTAAGAAAGTTATGATGGTTACTGAATGCTCTATGAGTGATAACATTGAAGTTGAAAATCCTAATGTTGAATTTATCAAGCCATGTAACATGTGTCCTCATATGAAAAAAATTACTCTTCCAAAAATTTTAGACTGTTTAGAAAATGAAACAGGTGAAATAATTATGGACAAAGAGACAATCGATAAAGCAAGAATTTCAGTAGAGAAAATGGCAGCTATCGGCAGATAATAAGTGTCAAAAATTAAACTTAGCAAAGAATTTATTCGCAATACCGTTAAACTAGCGTTAAATGAGGATCTCTATCCTTCTGGAGATATAACTTCAGGTTTAATTAAAAATGATAAAATTGTAACCGTTAAACTTTTATCAAATCAAAATGCAATTATTGGTGGATTGTTATTTGCTAAACAAGCTTTTGCACTAATTGACAATAAGATTAGGTTTATAATTAAAAAAAAAGATGGTTCAAAGGTAAAAAGAGGTTCTCTTATTGCTTTAATTAAAGGAAAAGCAAAAAATATATTAATTGCTGAAAGAGTTGCATTAAATTTTTTATCTCACATATCTGGAATAGCGACTAAAACTAATCAATTTTGTACACTAGCTGGAAAAAAAACAAAAATTTGTTGTACACGAAAAACAATTCCAAATTTGAGAGTAATTCAAAAATATGCAGTTAAGTTAGGAGGTGGAACAAATCATCGATTTAATTTAAGTGATGAATATTTAATTAAAGACAATCATATAGCAAGTTCAGATCTAAGAAGTTTAGTCACTAAAGCTATCAAAGATAAAAAAGGTAGAAAAATTACAGTCGAAATAGACAATCTCAATCAACTAAAATTAATATTAGGGCTTAAGTTTAATACAGTATTATTTGATAATATGAGTATTAAAAGTTTGAAACAAGGAGTCAAAATATCAAATAATCAATATGAAACTGAGGCTTCAGGAAACATAAGTTTGAAAACAGTTAAATCTGTTGCGTCAACGGGTGTAAATAGAATTTCAGTTGGATCTATTACTCATAGCGCTGAAGCAGTTGATCTAAAATTAGAAATTTAAGATACAAATTTAGAAAGATCCGGTTTGAAATAATTTGGTCCTTTCATTACTTTACCTGCATCATTGTAAATAGGTTTTCCATTTTCGTCTAATTTACTCATGTTTGAATTTTGAACCTCTTCGAAACATTTATCCAAGTCAATTCCAAATGCGTGCCCTGCCCCATAAGTAACATACAAAATATCGGTTAAAGCATCAGCTACCTCTAATAAATCATTTTTACTCATAGCATCTGTTAGTTCTTCTAATTCCTCCTTAATAAGATCTATCCTTAATTTATTGATTTTGTCTGTACTAAATGAAGGCTCTGTTTTGACTTCTTGGCCAAAAGTTTTCATGAAAGTTCCTACTTTGCTAAAATTCGACATATTGCTCCTGTATGTTTTTAATAATTTATTGTATATTTATAATTATTTGTAACTTAGAAATTAATCAATGAAATTAAGAAAAGAATTCGATAGCATTGGAAGTGTCAATGTTCCTAATGATAAATTATGGGGAGCATCTACCCAAAGATCAAATAAATTTTTTAATATTGGCAAAATTTTAGTAAATATTTCCATAATCAAATCTATTGCAATTATTAAAAGATCTGCAGCAATAGTTCATGCAAAAGACGAATTAATTGATAACAAAATTTCCAAAGCAATTGTTAGAGCTTCAGATGAGGTAATTAAAGGTAAGTTGGATGATAATTTCCCGTTAAAAGTCTGGCAAACAGGTTCTGGAACAC
>CACALX010000010.1 GCA_902533445.1 uncultured Pelagibacteraceae bacterium | reverse complement strand
TTTTTATTCATTCTATAAAAACCACCTTTTCCTTTACGTCCAGTGTAACCAGTATCAATTAATTTTTTTACTAATGGAATTTCTTTTGCAACTATTTGAAATTCATCATTTTCCGAAAGTTCTTTGATAAAGCTTTTTAAGACATCAGCCATTAAATCAATACCAATTAAGTCATATAAACCAAAAACCCCTGTTTTAGGTATGCCCATTGGTCTTCCAAAAACTGCATCAGCTTCTTCTATTGATAGTTTCGTTCTAAATGCTTCTGTCATTGCTACTTGCATTGCATAAACACCTATTCTATTTCCTAAGAAACCAGGAGTATCATTACAAACAATAGCACCTTTACCTAATTCAATTTCACAAAATTTTTTAAGAGAATTAATTTTATTTAAATCATTATTCTCGTTCTTAACAATTTCTAACAATCCCATGTATCTAACTGGATTAAAGAAATGAGTTATACAAAAATCCTTTTTTTCTTCTTCAGTTAAATTTTCTGACAAAACTTTAATTGGGATAGATGATGTATTTGATGAAACAATTGCTCCCTGTTTTCTATTCTTAAATATTTTTTCATAAATATTGTGCTTTATATCAATTCTTTCAACAACAGCTTCAACAACCCAGTCAGCTTCTTTCACTACATCAAAATTATCATTAATGTTGCCAACTTTAATATTTTCAATTTTAGTTTTATCTAAAAGTAACGGGGGTCTTGATTTATGAATTCTGTCTCTAGCTTTTTCAGATATTTCTGTCGTTAAATCTAGAAGGGTTACTGGTACATTGGCATTACAAAGGTGTGCTGCAATTCCACTACCCATTGTACCAGATCCGATAACAACTACTTTTTTTATATCCATACTAAGCAAACTTTTATTGAATTAATCAAAAACTTGAAATAAGACAAATTTCCTGATTAATTAAATTGGTAAGCTATATAAATTAACACAATATTAAAGAGAAAAATGTATAATTCAGTAATAGTTGGTTACTCTAGGTCCCCTTTTGCAATGGCAAATAAAGGAAAGTTAATAGATGTTAAACCAGTTAATCTGTTAGCTGAAGTAATTAAAAACCTTGTTTCACAATCAAAAATTAATCCAAAAGAAATTGATGATGTTGTTATAGGATGTGCATTTCAGGTTGGTGAACAGTCTTTTAATATTGGAAGATTAGTAACTTTTTTATCAGACTTAGATATGAGAGTTCCAGGTATGTCCGTAGATAGATGGTGTGGATCTTCTATGGAAGCAATTCATATTGCTGCTGGGAAAATAGCGATGGGATCGGGTAAGATATTCATCTGTGGAGGAGTAGAAAGTATGACAAGAGTTAGAACTGGGTTTGATTCTTTGCCTTATCCTTATTCAGATGAAGAAAAACAAAATCCACATTTATATTTATCAATGGGAATTACTGCAGAGAATGTTGCAAAAAAATACAATATTTCAAGAAATGAACAACAAGAGTTCTCATTAGAAAGTCATAGAAAAGCAAATGAAGCTCAACAAAAAGATAAATTTTTAAGTGAAATTACTAAGATAGGTGATTGCGAATTAGACGAAAATATTAGACCTAATAGTACAATGGAAAAATTAAATAGTTTAAATTTAGTATTCGATCAGAATGGAACTGTAACAGCTGCAACTTCATCTCCTCTAACTGATGGAGCTGCTGCAACTCTAATTTGTGAAGAGAATTTTGCTAAAGAAAATGGTTTAGAAATTCTTGGAAGAATAAAATCTACTGCTGTTGAAGGATGTGATCCAAATTTTATGGGATTAGGTCCAATTGTGGCTAGCAAAAAAGCTTTAGAAAGAGCTAAACTTTCAATAAAAGATATTGATATTGTGGAGCTAAATGAAGCTTTTGCTTCTCAATCGTTAGCTTGTATCAAAGATTTAGATATAGATATTAATAAAGTAAATTTAGACGGTGGAGCAATTGCATTAGGACACCCTTTAGGAGCAACAGGTGCAAGGATAACAGGAAAAGCTGCACAACTTTTAAAAAGAGAAAATAAAAAATATGCTCTTGCTACTCAATGTATTGGTTTAGGAATGGGTATAGCAACTGTAATAGAAGCAGTTTAATTTATCTATTTATTCCTCTTAATCTCTCAGATCTTCTTCTCAATAATTCTGCACTAATTAATATTAAAGTTGAAAGGATAATTAAACATGTTGCAACAGCTAAAATTGTTGGGCTTAACTGCTCTCTTAAGCCTGTCCACATTTGCACTGGAATTGTAGTATTTTCTAAACCAGCCAGAAATAAAACTACAACTACTTCATCAAATGAAGTTACAAATGCAAATAATCCGCCTGATATTACTCCTGGTAATATTAATGGAAGAGTAATTTTCATAAATGTATTTACAGGATTGCTTCCCAAACTAGAAGCAGCTCTAGTTACACTATGGTCAAAACCAGACAATGTTGCTGTTACTGTAATTACAACAAAAGGTGTGCCTAAAATTATATGTGCTAATACTATTCCTGTATGAGTAGCAGCTAAACCAACCTTGGCCATAAAGAAAAAGATTGCTACTCCCGAGATAATTAATGGAACAATCATTGGAGAAATTAATGTTGCCATTATTATTCCTTTATAAGGCATATGTCTGCTACTCAAACCTAATGCAGCTAAAGTTCCAAGAATAATTGAACCAATTGTTGCAAATATTGCAATTATAAAACTATTTTTTGCAGCTAAACCCCATGGATTTTTAGTTCCATAAACCATGTCATGATACCATCTTAAAGAAAACGCATCTGGGTCAAGATTTTTCATTCCTTCTGAAAAAACTAAAAATTCTTCAGCATTGAATGACAATGGAAAAATTACAAACAGTGGGGCAATTAAAAAGAAAAACACAAAAGTGCAAATAGCTAGGTAAACATAGTGCCAAATTCTATAACGTGTTTCTGTATAACTTGGTAATGCCATATTTATCCTAATTTAATATTATCAACTCCAACTAATTTATTATAAATCCAATAAACTGCTAAAACTCCAGTTAGCAACATTAATCCCATTGCAGATGCAAAACTCCAATCGAGAGTTGTTTTCATATGATAAGCGATTTGATTACTAATTAAAGTTCCTGAAGCTCCACCAACTAATGCGGGGGTTATGTAGTAACCAATTGCTAATATAAATACTAGCAGGCAACCTGCTCCTATCCCTGGTATAGTTAATGGAAAATATACTTTCCAAAAAGCAACAAACGGTGTTCCACCTAGAGATTTTCCTGCTCTCATTAAACTTGGAGATATAGTTTTCATAACACTGTAAAGTGGTAAAACCATAAAAGGTAACAATATTTGTGTCATTGCTACATAAGTACCAACTTTATTATACATCATTTCTGGACGGTTATCGTCAGTAACTAAACCAATCAGAACAAAAAAATCATTTACAACGCCTTGCTGTTGCAACAAGATCATCCAGCTTGCAGTTCTTACTAGAAGCGATGTCCAAAAAGGAAGTAGTACACAAATCATTAAAAGATTTGAATATTTCATAGGTAATGTTGCAAGCAGATGGGCTATTGGATATCCCATTAAAAAACAAAATATTGTAACAAATAACGCTATTTCTAAAGTTCTTAACCATAGTATTCTATGAATTCTTCTATCTTCGTCAACTTGAGCAATACTTCCATCAGCAGCGTAATACATATCCATACCTTTTAAGTACTTAGCCATTGTATAAGGCGGAGCAGTTCTTTTTATCGCTTGCCAATATTCTACATCTCTCCATCTTTTGTGAACTTTCATTATCTGTTCTTTAATACTTTGATTTTCATTAATTTTGTTTCTTTTGATCTGTCTTAAAAGTTTCTTGGTGATGGAGTTGAAACCATTTTTTTCTTTATTTAATCTCTGTCCTAATTTTCCCTGTTCTTGTTTTTCAACCAAAACCTTAAAATCTGCATAAAAGGCTGAAAAAACTTCTTCTGAAGGTAATTCTTTTCCATCCCATGTTTCCATCTCCTTAAAGGTTTTTGGGAGCATATTTGTTATCATTTTGTCGTCTATACTTCTGCTAAACATTTCACCAATTGGAAAAATGTAAGTAATAATTAAAAACAATAATAATGGAGCTACTAGAAGGAAAGCTCTAATTTTATTTTTTCTTTCAGCTTTTTTTAAGCTGACTTCTAACGGGATGCCGTCAGTTGTTAAAATTTGTTTTGTTTCAGAGCTCATAAAAAAATAGGGCAACTAGTTAATAGTCGCCCTAAATATATTATATAAATTCAGTGTTTAAAACTGAAATTATAGGCCTGCTTTCATTGCTTCCCACATTTCACCAATCTCTGTTCCGTTATCAGCCCAGTAGAAAGGATCTACTAAGAAGTAGTTCTTAGTATTTGCAGGAGCTGTTGGCATTTGAGGCATCATTTCTGTTTTACCATCTTTGTACCATGGCTCACCAGCTTCGATGATCTCAAGAGAAGATTTTCTCCATGGAGCATATGCAATGTACTTTGCACTACCTGCTAACATTTCAGTGTTAGTCATCATAGCTAAAGCTTTTTTAGCATTTGCTTCATCTGGTCCACCTTTAACAAGTGCGAAATATTCATAGTCAAGACCTTGACCATCCCATACTTGTTTAATTGGAGCACTTTCACCTACTTCAGCGTTAAAGAATCTTCCGTTCCAACCAGTTGCCATTACAACTTCACCAGCAACTAATAATTCAGGTGGTTGAGCACCTGCAGACCAGAATACACATCCACCATTTGGATCTGTACATAGTTCTTTAATTTTATTCATCGCTCTTTCTACTCCACCTTCTTCTTCAAGTTTTCTGTAAAGTAGTTCACCACCTTTACCCATTCTAACTCCGTCAGCGTGTAAAGCGATTTCTAAGTTTGTTAAAGCGCTATTGTAAATAGCTCTTTTTCCTGGAAATTTTTTAGTATTAAAGAAATCTTTAATTGTTTTAGGTTCTTTACCACCAAAAGCTCTTGTATCAAAAGCATAGTTCCATGAATATAAAATGTTACCTACAGCACACTCACTAGGCATTCCTGTAAAGAAGTCTTCACTTGCAGGAGTTCCATCTGGTGCTGGTGGAAAATCTTTGTCAAAATCAAATTTAACAAATAAACCTTCATCACATCCATTAATTGTGTCGAATGCAAATAAGTCAATGATATCCCAAGTAATAGCACCTGCTTCTTTTTGTGCTTTGATTTCTGATAAACCACCAGAGTAGTCAACCCAGTTGATGTCTACTCCAAGAGCTTTAGCAGTTGGATCACCATACCCTAACTTTTGAGACTCTGTATAAGCTCCACCCCAAGATGCAACAGTAACTGCAAATGCTGATGAAGTTATAGAAAGAGCAAAAGATAGAGCTAGTAATAATTTACTAATTTTCTTCATTATTCCTCCGTTTAAACGTTAATATAAATTAATTTATATAAAGAAAATTACACCAAAATGAGCTATGGAAGTCAACAGCTCATTTCTCTACTAATTATTTTGTTTTTAAAATTCTACTTTGTGTCTAATGCTCTTGCATCAATACTATTCCAGCCAATATTGATGTCCTCTTTTACTTTTAGCTCAAGATTAGAGGTACTATTTGGTACTTTTAAAATAAACTCGGAACTACCAAGTAAGTCCAATCTGATTCTTGTGTGATCACCATGGTAAATTACTTCTTCTATTTTTCCAGTAAACATATTGTCCATTTTATTTGTTGGGTTTATCAATGCTCTTTCTGGTCTTAAAGACACTGTTGTTTTTTCACCTTTTGATTTAACCGAAATAGGATTAGCTAATATCTCTGCATTACCTAATTTGACTTTGCATGTATCTTTATCAATATCAGAGACCTCACCATTAAACGTATTATTTTCACCTATAAACTCTGCAACAAAAGAATTTACTGGTTTCTCATATAGTTCTGCCGGATCAGATAACTGTTGAACTTTACCATCATTAAATACAGCTATTCTGTTTGACATAGTAAGAGCTTCACTTTGATCATGTGTAACATACACAACTGTTACACCAATGCTTTCATGAATATGTTTAATTTCATACTGCATGCTCTCTCTTAAATTTTTATCTAATGCACCAAGTGGTTCATCCATCAAGACAACAGCTGGATCAAATACAAGCGCTCTTGCAACAGCAACCCTTTGTTGTTGTCCTCCTGAAAGTTGTGCCGGCATTCTAGATTCAAATCCATTTAAAGAAACCATCGACAAAGCCTTATCTATTTTTTTATCAATTTCATCTTTTTCAACTTTTCTTACTCTTAAAGGAAAAGCTAAATTTTCATAAACTGTCATATGTGGAAACAGTGCATAATTTTGGAACACCATTCCTATTCCTCTTTTGTGAGGTGGAATATTTGAAATAATATTTCCGTCTAATAAAATTTCTCCATTAGTTGGAGTTTCAAATCCAGCTAACATCATTAAACAAGTTGTTTTACCTGAACCAGATGGTCCAAGCATTGTTATAAATTCACCTTCAGCAATATCTAATTGGAGATCTTTAACGACAAGTACTTTACCGTCATAGCTTTTATCAACTTTATCAAACTTTACAAATTCTGGATTTTTAGACATAAAGTTGATTATTAAACATTTGTGAAACTAGATTTCAATAGTTAATTAACTCTTGATATGAAGCTCTTTTGGAAAATTACAAAATAATTCTGATCCATTCTCTGTAACTCTAATTGCTTCAGATGCCTCTACTCCCCAGTCACCAAATTGCATTACAGCAATCATATGAAAACAAACATTTGGCTGAAGAACTGTCTTGTCTCCTTTATATATATTAAGAGTATGTTCTCCCCAATCAGGAGGGTAACCAATTCCTATAGAATAACCAGTTCTTGATCTTTTTTCGATGCCGTATTTATCAAGAATTTTCCAAAAAGCTTGAGCAACATCGTCTACGGTATTTCCTTCTTTAATTGCACTAATACCAGAGTTTAAGGCTTCAATAGTTTTATTCATCGTATCAATTTTTAATTGATTAGGTTTTCCAAGTAATACCGTTCTAGCCATTGGCGCATGATATCTTTTATAAACTCCAGAAAGCTCAATAATTGTTGCTTCTCCCTCAACAAATTTATCTTGTGTAGCGGTTAAATGTGAAGCAGAAGTACCTTTTCCTGTTGGAAGAAGAGTTGCAATACTTGAATATTCACCACCAAATTCATCTGTTCCATAAAAAAGTGCTTTTTGAATTTCACCAACTGCATCACACTGCCTTACACCAGTTTTAATAACTTCCATTGCAGTTTGCATCCCTTTTTCTGAAATTTTTGCTGCAGATTTCATATAATTTATTTCTGCATCAGATTTTGTAAATCTTGCCCAATTCACTAATCGATCACTGTCTTTGATTTTAGCATTTGGCAAACCTTGTTTTATTTTTTCATAACAAAAAGCTGTAAAATAGTGAGCATCCATCTCTAACCCTATTGATAGATTGTCCCATTTTCTTTCTTTAATTATTTCAACTAATCTATCGTAAGGATGTTTTGGCCAAGTATGAATGTACTCTTCATCATACACTAAAATATTTTCATCTTTTAAATAAGTTTTTATATAAGCGCCACCTGCATCTTGAGCTCTTACAAAACACAATGGTTCATCTGCATTTACATGAACGATTGCACATTGAGCATAATAGAATGACCAGGCGTCATAACCAGTTAGATAATATAAATTGTTAGTGTCATGAGAAATTAAAAGTTCGATGCCTTTTTCTTGCATCATTTTTTGAACTTTTTTTAATCTTTGTTTGTATTCTTCCTTAGTAAATGACATTAGTTTGTCTCAAATAGTTTTCCAAATCCCTCAACAGAGTTATTTTTATTTATTTTTACAAGTGTATCCCAAATTAATGTTTGATTACTAGATAAAACTATTGTCTTCAATTTTTTTTCAAGTTTATCAATAATTGGCAATACGGGTAGTGCTGTACACGAAACAAACAAAGCCTCTGCCCCATTTAAATTAATTTTAGATAATACTTCATATAAATAATCTTGATCTACTTTACCAATGTCATAATCAGCTTCGATATCAAAGTAAGAATTAGAAGTAATTTCAAAACCCTCTGTTTTAAAATAATCTAAAACCTCATCATTTAGTTTTTTACTATAAGGTGTGAACAAAGAAATTTTTTTTATATTTAATTTTTTTAAAGCTTTGATTGCTGCTGTGCTAGGCGTTGTAACATCAGCCATTGGTTTTGCTGCTTTTACTTTTTGTTCAATAGAATTATATCCAGCTGCAATGGTCCCAGAAGTACAACCATATACAACACAATCAATATCTTGATCTGGTAAAATATCTTTTGTAACCTCAGTTACTTTATTAGACATTTTAATCAGGTTTTCTCGAGTTAATGGATTGTAACACTCAATACGGTTAACAAAAAAATCAATTTCCCTGTCTTTTATGACATTAATGAAATCTCTCTCAATCATAAAATCACTTGCAAGAGCTATTAAGCCAACTCTTGGATTTGATTTACTAATATATTTTGGATCTATTTTTGTTGAATTCATATTTTAAAAGATGAATATATCAGAAGTTCTTTAATAATCATTAATATTAAATTAACGACATGAATTTAAAAGATACCTTCATTGCATCGCTGGTTCCAATTTTTTTAGGTTTTGGTTTTGTCATTGCAAAACCAGCATTCGATTCATTTCCACCAATTTTATTAATGGGTTTAAGATTTATATTTGCTGCATCAATTTTAGTTTGGTGGTTTCCAATACCAAGAGGGAATTTATTAAAAATATTCATAGCTTCTTTAATAGCTAATACTTTGCAGTACAGTATTACTTACTCTGGTTTAGACCTAATTGATGCATCTTCAGCAGTTTTGTTAGTACAAATG
Source organism: uncultured Pelagibacteraceae bacterium (assembly GCA_902533445.1). Classification (GTDB taxonomy): domain Bacteria; phylum Pseudomonadota; class Alphaproteobacteria; order Pelagibacterales; family Pelagibacteraceae; genus Pelagibacter. Next base: position 33,446 of record CACALX010000010.1, on the reverse strand, counting down.
GAAGTGCCGTTTGGAGTTATTTTTGCTTATTTTATACTTAAAGAGAAACCAACAGTTAGAGCGTTAATTGGTATTGGTATAGCGTTTATCGGTGTTTATGTTTTAACTGGCTCACCAAATTTAGATGGAAAAATTATTGGTATTGGATTGACGATACTAGGCTCTGCTATTTGGGCTCTTGGGCAAGTAATGGTAAAACCTTTAAGTAAAGAAATTAATCCTTTAGCATTGGTTGCTTGGATGGCATTATTTTCAGGTCCAATTTTAATACTACTATCAGCAATCATTGATGGAAATACTATAAATTATATCGCTAATGCAAAAATTGATCATTGGATAATTGCAATCTACATTGGTTTTATAATGCAGCCAGTTACGTATGGTTGCTTTTATTATGTCATAAAAAATAATCCAATTTATAAAGTTCTACCAATTGTAACCATGGGAATTCCTCCAACTGGATTATTAGCTGCAATTTTTCTTTTAGGAGAAGAGCCAACAAAAGAACTATTCATTGGTGGAGTAATAATAATTGTTGGTGTGATACTGATAGTTTTTACAAAAAATAAAAAAGAAGAGGTAAAATAATGAAGATAGGTTTTATAGGTCTAGGAAATGTAGGTGCTAAACTTGCAGGAAGTTTATTAAGAAATGGATTTGACTTAACAGTAAGAGACGTAGACCAAAATTTAACAGATCAATTTAAAAGTTCTGATGCAAAAGTTGCAAACTCTGGAAAAGAACTTGCAGAACAAGTTGATCTTATAATTACTTCTTTACCATCACTAAAAGTAAGTTCAGAAGTTATGGAAGCTGAAGATGGAGTGCTTCAAGGGCTTTCTGAAAATAAAATCTGGCTCGAAATGAGTACTACTGATGAAGCTGAGGTAAAGAGAATTGGAGAAAAAGTAATTGCAAAAAATGCAATTCCTTTAGATGGCCCTGTAAGCGGTGGTTGTCATAGAGCTGCAACAGGAAATATTGCAATTTTTGTAGGTGGTGAGAGAAAAGCATTTGAAAAAATTTTGCCTGTCTTAACAGTGATGGGAAGAAAAGTTTTACATACAGGTGAATTAGGCACAGCAAGTACTCTTAAGGTGATTACTAATTATTTAGCATCAGTACATTTGGTAGCTTTAGGAGAAGCTTGGACGGTTGCTAAAAAATCTAATCTAGATCTTGAGAAGACCTTCAAGGGAATTGCTGCATCATCAGGAAATTCATTTGTTCACGAAACAGAAAGTCAGGTAATTTTAAATGGTTCTTATAATATAAATTTTACGATGGATTTAGTTTTGAAAGATACAGGTTTGTTTGATGATCTTGCAAAAAAGTTAAATGCTCCACTAGAGATATCTCCAAAAGTTGTTGAGATATTTAAAGATGGACAAAAAAAATATGGGTCTAGAGCGTGGTCTTCTATGATTGTAAAAAGGATGGAAGATTTAAATAATATTGATTTTAGAGCTAAAGGATTTCCAGAAGAATTAGTTGATAATGAGCCTGAGGAAAAAGGATATGAAATCTAAATATTATGCTAAAATAAAATCATGTTAGATAAAAGAAAATTTTATATTGATGGTGAGTGGGTAGATCCAATTAAAAAAAATGACTTTGATGTTATCAATCCATGTAATGAAGATCCTTGCGCAGTAATTTCTCTAGGATCCACTGAAGATACAAATAGAGCTGTAAAAGCTGCAAAAATAGCATTTCAAACTTGGAAAGAAAGCCCAAAAGAGGAACGAATTAAATTATTAGAAAAATTATTAACTATTTATAAAAAAAGATTTGATGAAATGGCAAAAGCTATTTCATTAGAAATGGGCGCCCCAATGGATTGGTCAACTGATGTTCAAACGGCATCTGGTAGAGATCATTTAGAGGATTTCATATTAAGACTTAAAAATTTTAACTTCGAAGAGCATTTTGATGAAAAATCAAATAATCATATTTATTATGAACCAATTGGAGTTTGTGGGTTAATAACTCCTTGGAATTGGCCAATAAATCAAATTGCTCTTAAAGTTGCTCCAGCTTTTGCAACTGGATGTACCATGATTTTAAAACCTTCAGAAATCGCTCCGATATCAGGAATGTTATTTGCCGAAATGATTGATGAAGCTAGATTTCCAAAAGGAGTTTTTAATTTAGTAAATGGCGATGGTGCAGGAGTTGGAACAGATATCTCAAGCCATACAGATATTGATATGGTTTCTTTTACAGGCTCAACAAGAGCTGGAAAATTAATTTCTAAAAATGCTGCTGATACAATTAAAAGAGTTTGTCTTGAATTGGGTGGCAAAGGTGGAAACATTGTTTTTGCTGATAGCTATAAGAATGCAGTTAGAGATGGTATCAGAAATGTAATGAGCAATTCAGGACAATCTTGTGATGCACCTACAAGAATGTTAGTTGAAAAATCAATTTATGAAAGAGCTGTAAAAGAAGCTGTTGATGAAGCAAACAAAATTAAAGTAGATCAAGCAACCAAAAAAGGAGATCACATTGGTCCTGTAATTTCAAAAGTTCAGTACGATAAAATTATAAATCTTATTGAAAGTGGAATTTCTGAGGGGGCAACTTTAGCTGCTGGAGGACCAGAATTACCAAACGGTCTAAATAAAGGATATTTTATTAAACCAACTATTTTTACAGATGTTACAAATGAGATGAGAATTGCAAAAGAAGAAATATTTGGGCCTGTTTTATCAATTATTCCATTTGATACTGAAGATGAGGCGGTGAAAATTGTAAACGATACTTCCTATGGTTTAGGAAATTATCTTCAAACTGACGATAGAGAAAAAGCTCATAGAGTTGCAAAAAAATTAAGATCAGGATGTGTCTATATAAACGGTAATGCAGCTGATGTTGGAACTCCTTTTGGTGGTTACAGGCAATCTGGAAATGGTAGAGAAGGTGGAGTATGGGGTTTAGAAGAATTTTTAGAAGTAAAAAATGTAACTGGTTGGAATTAATTTGACTTTTTTAAATAAGCCAATCTCCCAATAATTTCATCTCTATCCATATAATATCCCTGAAGATGTCTATGACCTGAATTTGGATCAAATTCAGTTCTTCCATGTAATACTCTTCTATTGTTAAATGAAAAAATATCTCCTGGTCCTAATCTAAATTGAATTTGAAAACGGTCATCATGTAATAAATTACCCAAAACGTGATGTGCTTTATAAACTTTCTCCATATCATCAGGATGGCAATCTAAAACATCCATAGTAGCCACACTAAATCTTATGTCATTATAATCTTTATCTTTAGTTAAAGTAATTGGTGTTGAATGAAAATGTCTTAAAGTATTTTGCGTATAATCATTATCAATAAATTTCACTGGTATTTCTGTTAATGTTTTAAATGTTTCTGGATGATTTTTTTTAAGGTATTCAGCCACTGCAAACCCATCTACAGCGGACGAATTTCCACCTGTTGCTGAGTTAATTAAACAATGCAGAAATTGATAACCAGGTGGTGTTTCAAAATAAGGTAGATCTAAATGATTTCTTAATGCATGCGCAGTGTAAGCTGAGTTGTTAGGTTTTGGAATATTTATTACATCAAAAGGGGTTTTGAAAAAAGTTTCTCTCACATGGCTAATTCTTTTTAAAAGTGGAAAAGCAGACTCCTTTTCTACTGGTGCATTTTTAACAATTGCTATTCCTTTAAAGTGTAAAAATTCTAACCACTTAGCTAATCCGCTTTCACTGTCCATGATTTCATCATGATCAACCTCGATTGAATTTAAGTTTTTTTCTAATGAGTTATCCCATTTTTGATAAGGTGAAACAAATTTTTTTTTATTTTTTAATGTATAGCAATTTTCTCTTAACCAACTTGGATCATACAAACTTGTATGATCACCCTCACTCCATTCTATTTGAAGCTTTCCATCATCAGTTACTAAAAATTTTTTTGGGTTTATATTTTGAGAAACTTTTAAAATATTAAACATTCTATGACGAGAGTCTTTGTCGTGTGCTGTAGGACAGTTATCCCTTAACCACATATAATTAAACTTACTTTTTTCTCCATCACTCCAATCAACTTCAAGATTAGTAGAATTTTTTACAATATTTTTAATCGAAATATTTTGCATAGTTAATCTTTATAATTTGAGTGTTCTCTGTCAAGTTTTCTCAATAGAGCTGGCCATTCTGTTTTTCCATCATAATTATAATCATCTGAACTACTCATGTTATCCCAAAAAAATGCTGCTTTTTGTTTATCTATCTCGTGCTTACTTAAGCCCATAGATAAATTCTTAACTTGTACTGTACAGGCTTGCTCTAAATAATAAGCCTTAAAAAATGCTTCTGCAGCAGTTTTACCTACAGTGTAGTATCCATGATTTCTTGTAATTAGAATGTCGTGCTTGCCTATAAGGTTTTCAAATTTTTTTCCAAAATCTTTATCTTCAACAAATTCATAATCAATATATCCAATTAAATGATTTAAATAGACGGCTGCTTGTGAAAGATACATCAAACCTTCTTTAGTTCCTCCTACTGCCATGACATCATTAGCATGACCGTGAACATAAAAATTAACATCAGAACGTGAATTAAAAATCCACTGGGCAAGATTTATACAGCCATCATTTAACCACGGTCCATCTGAATTAATTTTTCTTCCGTCTTTATCAATCTTTACTAAAGATGATGCGGTGATCTCTTCATAAAACATTCCATAAGGATGAACAAAAGAGCAATCTCTATCTTCAGCTGATCTTGCTCCTGCACATTGATTTGCTAAATCTGTCATTCCGTACATATGCAAAATTCTATAAAGAGCTGATAATTCGCATCTAATATCTTGATCTGATTTGATCATAATTTAAATGATTATTAAAATGACTATTAAAATCAAACAAAATCGATTTTATAAGAATCAATTTTAAGTTGTATAGAAATTGTTTTACATAATACACTTTAAACTGTTAGAACAATGCTTAATGTCAAAAATTGAGATCAACAACGTATATAAAATTTTTGGTAATAACCCTGCTTCTGTACTTCCAAGAGTTAAAGACGGGGCGACGAAAGATGAAATTTTAGAAAGTACCGGTCATACAGTTGGATTAGACAATGTCTCTCTTAAAATTGAAGAGGGAGAAACTTTTGTTTGTATGGGTTTATCTGGGTCCGGAAAATCAACATTAATAAGACATTTAAATAGATTAATTGACCCAACTGATGGTGAAATTTTAGTTGAGGGTACAAATGTGATGTCATTAAATAAAGATAAGCTTATCGAATTTAGAAGACATAAAATGAGCATGGTATTTCAAAGGTTTGGTTTGTTTCCACATAAAACTGTAATTCAAAATGTTGGTTATGGGCTAGAAATGCAAGGGAAAAATGAAGATGAAAGAAATAAAATATCTATGGAAAAAATTGATGCAGTTGGTCTAACTGGTTTTGAAAATCAATACCCCGCTCAATTATCGGGGGGAATGCAGCAACGTGTAGGTTTAGCAAGAGCGTTAGCTACTGACACAGATATAATGTTAATGGATGAAGCTTTCAGTGCTCTAGACCCTTTAATTAGAAGTGATATGCAAAAACAATTAATTGATCTTCAGGCAGAATTAAAAAAAACAATTGTATTTATTACACACGATCTTGATGAGTCATTAAGATTGGGAGATCATATAGGGATATTAAATTCTGGAAAATTAGTTCAAGTAGGAACTCCAGAAGAAATCATCATGAACCCTGCTGATGATTATGTAAAAGCTTTTGTAAAAGATGTAAATAGAGCAAAAGTCATAAAAGCAAAAATTATAATGAAAACAGCTGATCAAGCAAATGACATAGATAAATCGAACTTAATAAAAGTAAATGAAGATGAATTTATTGAGGATTTTTTACCAAAAATTGTTTGTTCTGACTCAAATTGTGAAGTCGTAGATAAAAGTGGAAATATAAAGGGATATATTTCAAACCAAGAATTACAGTCTTCATTAACAAGATCATAAGGTGTTATTAAAAACTTTCGCAGTCAAAAAGGAATGGGTAGATTATAACAATCACATGAATATGGCTTATTATGTTCTAGTGTTTGATCAAGCATGGGAAGTTGCTCTTGAGAAATTTAAAATGGGAGGAACAGCAGCTAAAGATCTAAATAGAAGCACAATGGTTGTTGAAACCAATACGAAATATGTAAGTGAAATAAAAGAAGGAGAAATAGTTAATGTTAATCTTATTTACTTTGATCATGATAAAAAAAGATTACATTTAAAAATGGAAATGATTTCTCAAAAAACTAACAAACTTTCAGCCTCTATGGAATGGATATCACTTTATATAGATTTGAGTAAAAGAAAAGTCACAGAGTTTGAGCAAGAAAAAGTAAAAATAATGAAAGACTTTATTGAACAAAATAAATCAAAATTTTCAACTGAAGGCCTTCTATTCACTTCTAAATTGAAGAAATAATTAAATATTCGAAAGAATTTTTTTTTGATATAGGTGCATGATGAGCACTGACAATAACTCAAAAGGAATTCTTTTAATTATTGCTGCTATGACTTTATTTGCAATGCAGGACTCCTTAATTAAATTTATTTTTGAAAAAGCAGCACTTTATGAGATCTTTTTTGGAAGATATTTTGTTGCTGCAATTTTACTGTTTTGTTACGTTAAATTTAGAGGTCAAAAAGTTTCTTTAAAAACCTATTATCCTTTTTTAACCGTTGTCAGAGTTATTCTTCATTTTTTAGCCTTTTCTGCATTTTTTATTTCTTTAACTTATATGCCTTTGGCTACAGCAAATGCTTTATTTTTTTCATGTCCATTTTTTGTGTCAATTTTTGCAAAATTTTTTTTGAAAGAATTTATTGGAATAAGAAGATGGTCTGCAATTTTGTTTGGTTTTATTGGTGTGTTTATTGTTTTAAATCCAAATTTTTCAGATTTTGAATACAAAAGTCTACTTCCTGTTGGATGTGCATTTTTTTATGCAGCCTCTATGACAATAACAAAATATACCTCCGACAAAGATGACGTAAACACTCAGCTGTTTTACTTTTATTTAATTGCTCTCATATTATGTGGGGTTATTTATCTGTTTATGGGCAATGGTCAGTTTAACAATTCTAATTTTGATCCAACAACTCAATTTATTTTTAGAGAATGGTTTTCTAACTTTGATTACACATGGAAATTTATATTATTTTTTGGTGTAGCAGCATCAATTGCTTTTCTTTGTATATTTTCTGCATACATAGTTGCATCTCCATCAGTTGTTTCTTTATTTGAATACTCTCTAATTATAATGTCGATGATACCAGGGTATTTCCTATTTAACGAGATTCCATCTGGAAGAACATTTCTAGGTGTTGCGTGTATAATAGCAGCTGGAATATACATATATTTAAGAGAGAAAGTCAGAGAGCAATACATTGCTACAGAAACACCTGTTAGAAGATGACAAAAAATTACATTCCAACAATTAATATCTCTTCACTAATTAAAAATAATTTTGAAACTCAATATGCATTAAAAACAATTAAAGAAATTGAAAAAGCTTGTGTAAATGTTGGTTTTTTCCAAGTGATAGGACATGGGCTTAATTTAAAAGAAATTAAAAAAATATGTGAAATAGGAAACAAATTTTTTAATTTATCAGACAATAAAAAAAGAAAACTATCACCAAAAAAATGGAATAAAAAAAGTATAAATCTTTACAGGGGTTATTTTCCAAATGACGTGAATGGTAAAGAGGGTTTGGATATAGGGGATTTAAAAGTTACCAAAAAATATTCTTCAAAAACTAGAAATCAATACATTGAATATTTAAATCTAAATATATGTTTTAACAAAACTTCTATAAATGCTTTGAATAAATATTTTGAAAATATTTACAATTTAAGTGAAACTTTGCTTAAAAGTGTGATTAAATTAAATAAACTTAATCCAGATATTTCACGAAAAGCATTCTCAAGGTTAAAAACATTAAGCACTTTAAGATTTAATTATTATCCAAATCAAACAAAGCCAGTAGAAATATCAAAACAAGATGGTGTTGCACTTGGATGTGAAACACATGTTGATAGTGGAATATTTACAGTTCTATATCAAGATAAAAAAGGTGGGCTTCAAGTACAGAATAGAAAAACAAAAAAATGGTATGATGTACCATTTAATGAAAAAGCTTTGGTAGTAAATACAGGAAGAGCTTTAGAGTTTTTAAGTAAGGGTAAGTTTAAAGCTACAAATCATAGAGTATTATGGAATAAAAGTAAGAGACTATCTATTCCATTCTTTTTTGAACCTTCTTATGACTTTAGAATGAATAAATCTTTCCTTAACTCAAAAAAATATTCAAACACAGGACAGATTTATGAAAAATTTCTAAATCAATCTTTAAAAAAATTTATCGAATACCAACGTTAAAATAATTTAAGTCGTTGAAAATTTATTATTACATTTTATAAACAATTAAATTTGATGTCTAAAGTATTTGATTTATTTATAATAGGTGGTGGTATAAACGGAGCCGGGATAGCAAGAGATGCTGCCGGGAGAGGTTTGTCTGTATGTTTGGCTGACAAAGGAGAAATTGGAGGCGCAACTTCTTCTTGGTCAACAAAATTAATTCATGGTGGGCTTCGTTACCTAGAAAATTATGAATTTAAATTAGTAAGAGAGTCTCTTAAAGAAAGAGAAATTGTTTACAAAATTGCAAAACATATCTCAAAACCAATACCATTTATAATTCCTCATACTGATAAAATTAGACCGGCATGGTTAGTTAAATTTGGTTTATTTTTATATGACAATTTAGGTGGAAAAACTAATATTCCAAAATCAAGAACATTTGATCTTAGTAAAAAATTTCCAAATATTCTTAAAGAGAAATACAAAACTGGTTTTCAATATTTTGATATTCAAATTGATGATAAAAAATTAACAAAGTTAAATGCTCAGGATGCAAAAAGAAATAAAGCTAAAATACTAGAATACAACAAAGTAAAAAAAGCTAAAATTATTAATAATGAATGGGTCATTAGTCTTCAAAATAGAAAAAAAATAAAATCGAAAGTTTTAATCAATGCATCTGGACCATGGATAAATGAAACTCTACATAAAAATATAAAAATAAAATCTAAAAATAAAATAAGATTAGTTAAAGGAAGCCATATCATTACTAAGAAGTTGTATAAAGAAGATGTTGCATTTACTTTTCAAAATTCGGACAAAAGAATTATATTTGTAATTCCTTACAAGAAAAAATTTTCATTAATTGGAACAACTGAAGTAGAGGTTAAATCCCCAGAAAACAGTGTAATATCAAAACAAGAAATTCAATACTTAATTCGGTCAGTAAATAATTATTTAAAAAAACAAATTAGCAAAAAAGATATAGTTGATACTTATTCAGGAATAAGACCTCTAATAGAGGACTTTAAAGAGGCCTCAAAAGTTACAAGAGATTATGTTTTTGATTTACACATTGTAAAAAAATTACCACTTTTAAACATTTATGGAGGAAAACTTACTACCTACAGAAAGTTATCTGAGAAAGTCCTATTAGATCTTAAAAAGTTTTTACCCAAAACAAAAAAAGGCCCATGGACAGATAAAAAGAAGCTTTTTTAGATTTTCACACCTATTAAAAAGTGATATCGTTCTTTTATAAAGCGATACATAACTCGTCGTTAAAATCAAAGATTTACGAAAGTGGGATCGGTCGTCTTTAAATTAACTTTTAAAGGAGGCTTTATGAAATTTGGTTATTTTTGCAATACCACTAACTGGACACACAAACCATATCATCAATTATTAGATGAAACTAAAGAAATCACAGAATATTGTGATCAAAATAATTGGAACTCTATTTGGTTTACTGAACATCACTTTAATCATGAAGGAATGGAGTCTTGCACTAACCCAATAATGATGGGAGTAGATGCAGCTGCAAGAACAAAAAATATTAGAATAGGACAAGCTGCAAATGTAATTACATTTCACAATCCTATAAGACTAGCAGAGGATATTGCTACTCTAGATCAACTTTCAAAAGGAAGAGTTGAAGTAGGGGTCGCTAGAGGAATTTACGGTAGAGAAGCAATCAATTTGAACAAAGAAGCTGACCTCAAAGACCAGGCAAAAAACTTTAGATTATTTGCTGAAACATTAGAAGTGCTAAAAAAAGCATGGAGTGAAAAGTTTTTTAATCATCAAGGTGAGTTTTATACTTATCCTTCTCCAAATTATGTATGGCAACATGATATGAGTCCACCAAGTGAAGAATTTATGAATATGGAAGACAATACGATGAAAAAAATTAGTGTATTGCCACAACCTTTTCAAAAACCTTATCCTCCTATTCATCAAGTGGTTGATGGAATTAGATCAATTGAGTGGGCAGCTGAGAATAATATTAATATTATAATGTGGATACCAACAGTAAAAGCTCTAAAGGCAAAATTTGAAGCTTATAAAAATAAAAGATCTGAGGTAACCAAAAAAAATATTCCTTTAGGTGAAGGTGTATCTCTTGTTAGAGATATGTTTGTAGCTGATACAATGGAAGAAGCTAAAGAAAAAGCTGGTGAACACATGGTAAATTATATGCGTTGGGTTTGCCATTGGCGTGGTCTAGGCAATCATATGGATCCAGGTGAAGAACTTCCAGAAACTAAAGGTAAGCTGGATTTATTGAATTATGAATTTTTACACAAAAGAAATATGTTATTTGGAACTCCTGAATATGTGATTGATAAAATTCATGAATTAAAATCTGAATTAAATTTACAAAACTTGCAAGTTTGGTCAAACTTTCCTGGTGTGAAACATAAAGATTGTATGAAAAGTATTAAACTTTTTACAGAAAAAGTGATGCCTCATTTTCAAGATGATTTAGGAACTGAAGTTAAAAAAGTTTCGTGATCAACTTCAAAAAAAAAATAAGCGGTGGTCAAGCTGCCGTTAGAGCTCTTAAGAGAGAAAAAACTAAACACGTTTTTGGTTTAATTGGTTCTGCAACAATGGAAATGTTTGATGCTCTTTATCATGAAAAAAGTATAAAATTTATTGGAGTTAGAGACGAAAGAACAGGCACTCACATGGCTGATGGATATGCAAGAGCATCTAATAAGCATGGTGTAATTATTGCGGGTCAAAATGGACCAGGTGCAACAAATTTAGTGACTGGGGTAGCGCAAGCAAAAGCCGCTTTCTCCCCTGTGGTTGCAATTGCAGGTTCTTACTCAACAAAAGATAAAATGGAAGACGCTTTTCAAGGGTTAGATCAACAATCCTTATTTGCTCCAATTACAAAAAAGACTTGGACCGTAAAAAATTCTAAGATTGTTCCTAAAGTAATTGGCGATGCATTTGATTTATCAATGAAACCAAGAAAAGGACCTGTTTGTATTAATCTTCCAAGAAATATATTGGCGGAAAAAAATACTTACAATATTAATTTAAATAAACCTTCGTTCTCAAGTGAAAGTAATCTTAAAGGAAATAAAGAGAGAATAAATAAAGCAACTAATTTGCTACTGAAATCAAAAAATCCAACAATAATTGTTGGGGCTGGAATTAAATATAACTCAAAATATAGAGAAGTTATTAAATTAGCAGAATTGCTAAATGTTCCAATTGTTACAGCCGCAGGTCATGGAGATGCCATACCATTTAATCATAAATTAAATGCAGGGCAAATGGGACCAAGAGGCAATCCTGTTGCATCAAGATTAGTCAAAGAATCAGATGTTATTTTGGCTATCGGTACTCGACTAGGATTTAATTCAACATTTTACTCTTATGAGAATATAAATAAAAAAGCAAAAATAATTCAAATTGAATTAGAAAAAAAAATGATTGGAAAGTATTTTCCAGTATCAATAGGAATTCATGCAGATGCTGCAACAGCTACTGTTCAGTTATATAAAGAAATTAAAAAAGAAAAAATCAAATTAGATGCAAAAAAATGGACTGATTTGTATTTTAAAGAAAGAAAAGAATTTTTAAATAATAGAGAAAATGAAAATTTAGGAAAAAATTTTCCAATCCAACCAAAAGGTTTGTTTAAACAACTAAGAAAAGTTTTACCTAAAAATTCAGTGATCACTTTAGATGCAGGAACCTTGTGCTTACAAGCAACAGACGCTTTAGAATACTATGATCCTCCTTCTCTATTTACACCTTTAGATTTTGGCCTAGTTGGTTTCTCTTTCGCTTGTGGACTTGGAGTTAAAGTTGCAAAACCAAAAAAAACAGTTGTAAGTTTGATGGGCGATGGTGGTTTTGGAATGACTATTTCTGAATTAAGCACAGCTGTTGAATATGGAATAAATACAACAACTATAGTGATGAATAATCAAAGTTGGGGAGCCGAAAAAGCTTATCAAAAAGATTTTTTTGGCAAAAGATATTTAGGTGCTGATATAACAAGTCCATCTTTTGATAAAGTTGCCGAATTATATGGAGCAAAAGGATTTAAAGTTAAAAAAGTTTCTGAAATAAATGAAGCAGTTAGAGCAGCAATTAAAAGCAATAAACCCTCTGTGATTGATGTTGATGTAGATCCGAAAGCATTATACAGTTTTAGAAGAGATAGTTTTCAACATAGATTTAAAAAATGATATTAGAACTAAGAAAATTTACAAAATTTGTAGACAAAACTTTTATTGAAGGAGGCAAGGAAGCAAAAGAGCCTGTATTATTAGTATCTGTTGCTGCAGTTTTTAAAAATCCTTGGCATGGACAAGGCTTTGTAGAAAATTTAAGACCTTTGATTTTAGATCTTGCACCAAAATTAGGAGATATTCTTGTACCGGAACTGATCAAAGAAATTGGTTCTCCAGAAAAAATACTAGCGTATGGTAAAGCAGGAATTGTTGGATTGGATGGAGAAATAGAGCATGCATCTGCTTTTATTCACACCTTGAGATTTGGAAATAAATTTAGAGACGCTGTGGGAGGCACGTCTTATTTAAGTTTTACAAATACAAGAGGACCAGCTGGATCAAAAATTTCTATTCCGATGATGCATAAAACAGACTCTGGACTAAGACCTTACTACCTAACTCATGAATTTACTATTCATGATGCACCATTTAACGATGAAGTAGTTATTGCAATAGGTGGGGCATCTAGTGGAAGAGCACATGCTAGAACTGGTGATCGATATCAAGATATGCAAGAAATGGGTATTGAACCCAAATAAATCTTAATGACCACTGGAACTACTGCTTCTGGAACTTTTTACTCGTATATTAAGAAAGACCAAGTAATTCCAATTGTATTTGTTCATGGTGTAGGTTTAACCCACGAGATTTGGAAACCTCAATTAGATTTCTTTAATGATTATAGTACTCTTGCATATGATATTCTTGGTCATGGAAAATCATCTTTAGATAAGGAAATAATTTCGTTTGATGACTTTTCTGATCAATTAATTGATTTAATTAACCACCTTAATATAAAAAAAATTCATTTGGTTGGTTTTTCAATAGGTTCTTTGATTGCAAGGAATTTTGCCATCAATCATGGTTCATGTTTACAATCGCTAACACTTTTATGTTCAATATATAAAAGAACTGAAGAACAACAAAAAATTGTAAGTAAAAGATTTGAACAAGCAAAAAAAGATCTTAAATTGTCAAGACAAGCTCTTAAAAGATGGTTTACTGAAGAGTATATTGAAAAGCATCCAAGTATTTATGATAAAATTAGCTCTATTTTAGAGGCTAACAATATGGAGCATTTTATAAAAGTTTATGAACTATTTGTAAAACATCAAAATGATGAAGATTTTAATAAAATTCAAAATCCCACTTTAATTATTACTGGAGAGCATGACATTGGCTCTACAGTTAAAATGTCTCAAGAACTAAATGTTTTAATACCAAAAAGCCAATTAAAGATCATCAAGGATGGAAAACATCTTTGTGGTATTGAGTGTGCCAATGATGTAAATTCAACAATTAATAATTTTATCAAAAAAAATGAGTAAACTTAAAAAGTATCAAATGTATATTGATGGACAGTGGATCGATGCTGAAAATAATAAAACATTTGAAACTTTAAACCCTGAAAATAATGAACCTTGGGCAATTGTTCCTGAAGCAAGTGCTAAAGATACTGATAAAGCAGTTAAAGCTGCACAAAAAGCATTCGAAGGTGAATGGCCTAAATTACTTCCTAAGGAAAGAGCAAAATTTTTAAGAGCTATTGGAGATGAGTTAAGAGAAAATGCAGAAATGCTTGGAGAAATAGAAACAATAGATACTGGAAAATTATTTAGAGAAACAAAAAAACAAGCAATCTATATTGCAGAATACTACGATTACTATGCAGGTTTAGCTGATAAAGTTGAGGGTACAGTTTTGCCTATTGATAAACCAAATATTCAAGCAATAACCACTAGAATACCAATAGGTGTGGTAGCAGCAATTATCCCTTGGAATTCTCAAATGTTTTTAACTGCTACTAAATTAGCTCCAGCACTTGCAATGGGAAATACAGTTGTAATTAAATCATCAGAACTAGCACCAGCAGTATTATTTGAATTTGCAAAATTAATTGAAAAAACTGGAATACCAAAAGGAGTTGTAAATGTTATTACTGGATTTGGAGACGCGTGTGGAAAAACTTTAACAACGCATGATTTAGTTGAAAAAATTGCCTTCACAGGTGGGCCAGAAACTGCAAGATATATAATTAAAAATTCAGCAGAAAATCTTTCTGAAGTGAGTTTAGAGCTTGGAGGAAAAAGTCCAGTGGCTGTTTTTGATGATGCCGAGCAAGAAAATGCAATTAATGGAATTACAGCAGGAATTTTTGGAGCAAGTGGTCAAAGTTGTATAGCTGGTTCAAGACTTTATATTCAAAAAGGTATCTATGACGAATTTTTAAACAAACTTTCTGAAAGGGCTTCTAAAATAAAAATAGGAGCACCTATGGATCCTGAAACTGAAATGGGACCTTTGAGTAATTTTAAACAATTAGAAACAATAGAAAAAAATATTAAAGAAACTATTGATCAAGGTGGAAAAATTAAATGTGGTGGTGAGAGACATTCTTTTTCAAATAAAGGTTACTATTTTCCACCAACTATAATTGAATGTGATAATCATAATTTACCTGTTGCAGAAAATGAATTATTTGGACCTGTTTTATCAGTAATGAAATTTGATACTGAAGAAGAGGTTGTCTCAAAAATGAATGACAATCAGTATGGACTATCTTCTGGAGTATATACTAGTAATTTATCTCGAGGCATGAGAGTATCAAAAGCAATTAGGGCTGGAATAACATTTGTTAATACGTACAGATTAATTTCACCGTCAGCTCCATTTGGAGGTATCAAGGATAGTGGATACGGTAAAGAGGCTGGAATAGACTCAATTAAAGATTACACAAGAGTAAAAACAACTTGGTTCTACACATCAGACGAACCATCTTTAGACCCATTCTCTATTAGATAATAGTTTAAAATAAGCCAATTTTGTCATTGAATATTCAGATTATTCATACTTAAATTGGATTTTATAAATTGTTAACAATAATGAGGAAGATAATGAGAAAACTATTTATCGCTGCATTTATGTTTGTATCAAGCTTTGGTTCAAACGTTATGGCAGACGGACATTCGATCAAAATGGGGATCATTTTAGGATTTACAGGTCCTATTGAATCTCTTACACCAGCTATGGCTGCATCTGCAGAGCTTGCATTCAAAGAAGCTTCAGATTCAGGTTCATTACTTGGTGGAAAAAAAATTGAAGCAATGAGAGCAGACTCAACTTGTGTTGACTCAGCAGCAGCAACAGCAGCGGCTGAAGGTTTAATATCAGGTGGTGTAGCTGCGATTATGGGAGCTGACTGTTCAGGCGTAACAGGTGCTATTGCAACAAATGTTGCTGTACCAAACGGTGTAGTAATGATTTCACCTTCGGCAACTTCTCCAGGATTAACAACTTTAGATGATAATGGATATTTCTTTAGAACAGCTCCATCAGATGCTAGAGGTGGTCAAATCTTAGCTGACATTACTAGAGACAGAAAAGTAAAAAGTATTGCAATTACTTATACTAACAATGACTATGGAAAAGGTTTGGCTGATGTTTACAAAGCAGCAGTTGAAGCTCATGGTATTAAAGTTACGACTGTAACAGCGCACGAAGATGGTAAAGCTGATTACTCATCAGAAGTAGCAACTCTTGCTTCTGCTGGTGGAGATGCTGTAGCAGTTATTGGTTATCTTGACCAAGGAGGAAAAGGAATTATTCAAGCTTCTTTAGACTCTGGTGCATTTGATACTTTCGTTTTATCAGATGGTATGATTGGTCAATCATTAGTTGATGCATTCGGAAAAGACTTAAACAAGTCATTTGGATCTCTACCAGGTTCTACTGGTAAAGGTGCAGGTGTATTTGCAGAAGTTTCAAAAGCTGGTGGTATAGATTCATCTGGACCTTACACTGGAGAGTCTTACGACGCAGCTGCTTTAATCGTTCTTGCAATGCAAGCAGGTAATTCTGCTGACAGAGCATCTATTGCGAAAAATGTAATGGACGTTGCTAACGCTCCTGGTACTAAAATATACCCAGGTGAATTAAAGAAAGGTTTAGACTTATTAGCAAAAGGTAAAAAGATAAATTACGAAGGTGCTACAGGAGTATCTTTTACTGAAGTTGGTGAAGCTGAAGGTTCTTTCTTAGAGCAAGAAATTAAAGGTGGAAAATTCAAAACTAAAAAACAAAGATAATTTAAATCTTATTTTAAAAAGCCCTGGTAAATTAGTTTGCTGGGGCTTTTTTTATATCTGCTCTTAAAATTACAAATAAAATAATTATCAAAAAAGGAATGCACATAAAATTTACTATTTTCCAACTCAACAATGAAATTAAAATTCCAGCTGATAAACTTCCAATTGCTGTAGCAGAAAAAACTATTAGATCATTAAATCCTTGGGCTTTAAATTTTTCTTGCTCATTGTAAGTGGTTACTAACAAGCTAGTTCCTGAGATATATAGAAAATTCCATCCTATACCTAAACATATCAATGATGCAAAATAATTTATGAAAGTTGGTTCAAATAAGCTTAATGATATTGTCAAAGCATAAAAAAATACTCCCATGTACATTATATTTGAAAAACCAAATCGCTTTATTAAATTACCTGTAAACAGTGAAGGAAGAAACATTCCAAGTACATGAAATTGGATAACTAATCCAACTTTATCTACACTTAATTTATGGACATAATGCATGCTAATCGGAGTAGCTGTCATTAAAAATGCCATAACCACATAACCAAAAGTAGCAGCTACCATTGCTTGTAAAAATTTTGGATCAGAAACAAATTCTTTGTAAGTCCTAACATTGGAATATGTTAAATTATTTTTGTTTGTAATTTTTGAATTTTTATAAAAAGTTAAAAAAATTGCAGGCATAATAGTAAGACATGCTAATGCGATATACGATCCAACATAAATATGATCACTAATTAAATCTTTTGTTTTATTTGCTAAAGTAATTCCTATAAATGCAGAGACAATTCCAGCTAACAAAAGCATAGAAACTGCCTTGGGTGCTTTATCTTTTTCAACTGTTTCAGCTGCTGCAAATCTATACTGATGTATGAAAGCCATTCCAGTACCAAGTAAAAAACAAGAAAATGAAAATATTATAAAACTATTAATGAAAATTGAGTAAGCAGCAAGTAAACAAGCTAAAGAGCTACCTATAGATGCCAAAACAAAACCTAAACGTCTGCCAATAATTGACATAACTTTTGCAGCAAAAATAGTAGAGATTGCTATACCAACTACATAAATTGAAGGAGGAAAAGTAGCTAGTGATTTAATAGTTGTAAGCTGACTTCCGATTATTCCACTTAAAAAAACTGTTACATTGGCTGCTGTGAAACCAAAAACTTGGCTTGAAATAAGAAGCGAAAGATTTTTGTTCATTAAAACATATACTTGTCAGCCATATACATAGCCCAAGCAATTGCGGCACCTAAAATAATATATTTCATGTTTAATTATTTTATTTCTATTTTTTCTGGAAGTATACCTTTAGGTCGGTATCTCATAATGAATAACAAACCTAGACCCATCAATAAAAATCTAAAATAAGGAACACTCTCAATAAGATGGGCTTTTATAGCATTTGTTTCAGGAATACTTGCAGTAAAGAAGTTAATTAAAAACATTGATATTGGTGCAGCTTCAATCCATAAAAACCATACAACAAAGCCACCTAAAATTGCACCAAAGTTGTTTCCACTTCCTCCAACAATTACCATTACCCAAATTAAGAATGTATATCTCA
The DNA here is from genome assembly GCA_902533445.1 of uncultured Pelagibacteraceae bacterium. Lineage (GTDB taxonomy): Bacteria > Pseudomonadota > Alphaproteobacteria > Pelagibacterales > Pelagibacteraceae > Pelagibacter. The sequence goes on along the minus strand of CACALX010000010.1, from coordinate 15,129 downwards.
TTGGTCTATAACTTCCTGGTGTAAATAATCCATCCTGTGTTACCAGCATTGCTCCTGCAATTCCAACAATTGCTGAACCTAAAATAAATATTAACAAATGCTGTTTCACAACATTTTTACCCATTGCATTTGCTGCTTCCTCATTATCTCTTATTGCTCTCATCATTCTTCCCCATGGAGAATAAAGAGCTTTCTGAGTAAGAATTAAAAGTATTATAACGACAACTAAGAATAAACCAGAGTAACAAAGTTTAACAAATATTGAGGAGCCTTCTATTACAAATTGATTTAAAGCTGCTTGTCTTTCAGATAAATCAGTAATTAGATCTAACTTACTTGATTTAAATTTTTCCACTAAATTTATAAACCAATCTGTGGTCTGGAGATTAACTTCATATGGAGCTGGCCTCTTTAAGCCAATGACATTTTTAACACCTCTAGTTAACCAGTCTTCATGCTTAATTATTGCTATTATTATTTCTGAAATCAATAGTGTTGCGATTGCTAGATAATCAGCTCTTAAACCTAAAGCAACTTTTCCAACTATAAAAGCTAAGCCTCCAGCAAATAATGCACCTACGATCCAGGAGAAAATGATAGGTAAACCAAACCCTCCAAGAAAACCAGTTGTTGCAGGATTTACAGCTTCGATTTTCTCAATACCTGGTTCCGCTGTAACTCTGATAATTATGATAGCTGCAATAATTAGAGCTGCAATACTGTAAGTTCTTAATTTTGATTTTTCAAAATTTTTCAATATGAACCTGATAACAAGCACCATTACAATGATGAGCCATAAGCACATTAAAATATCAAATCCACCAGCTCTCCATGCTTCTTGTACAGGATCAACTGAAATTATTACTGCAGCAAGACCGCCTAAAGCAGTGTATCCCATTATTCCAAAATTAATTAAACCAGCATAACCCCATTGTATATTTGCACCCATTGTCATGACTGCTGAAATTAAGCAAAGATTAAATATTGATAATGCAATATTCCATGATTGAAATATTCCAACTAATAGAATTAAAACCATCATGATACTGTATGCTGCAATAACGTTTAAATTTTTTCTCACAATACTTTCCCTTTGAATATCCCTGATGGTCTATAAAGTAATACAATCACCAAAATTGAAAATGAAACTGCAAATTTGTAGTCAGTTGAAAGCAATTGAACTAAGCCCTCTGGCTCCATACTTTCAGGTAATATATATATAAAAAATTTCTTATATGCATAAGTTAACAAAATTTCCGAAAAAGCAATCACATAGCCACCCAAAAATGCACCAAAAGGATTTCCAATTCCTCCAACAATTGCTGCAGCAAAAATAGGAAGCATATTGTTAAAGTATGTAAAAGGTTTAAAACTTTTATCTAAACCGTACAAAGCACCTCCAATAGTAGCTAAAATTCCTGCGATTACCCAGGTTACCAATACTATTTTTTTAGGATCTATTCCTGAAAGCAAAGCAAGATCTTCGTTATCAGAGTAAGCTTTCATACTTTTTCCTGTTTTAGTTTTATTTAAAAACCAGAATAATAAAGAGACTAAGATTATTGTAACAAAGATCGTTAGGACCTGTGTAGATTTAAGAGCAAGCCCTTCGTTTAAACCTGTCATTTCTTTAAACTCTCTAGCCTTGATAATGAATTTTTCTCCGTCAAAAAATCTTCTATCTCCTGGACCAATTATAATTCTAACAACTGCTTGAGTTACAAACATCACACCAATACTAACCATAGCGAATTGAACTGGCGGACTTTTTTGAGCTCTGTAATACTTGAAAACAAATTTATCGATTGTAAGCATGTATAAAATCATGAATAAAATACCAAATGGAAGCGCGATTAATGCTGTAGGTAGAACTCCAAGAGAAATACCTAAAGATTGAAAATACCAAGTGAATAAAATTGTCATCATGGTTCCAAATGACATCATGTCTCCAGTTGCAAAATTAGCAAATCTTAGAATTCCATAAATTAAAGTAACAAAAATTGCACCCAGGGCTAATTGAGAACCATAAGTAAGTCCTGGAATAAAAATATAATTTAGTAAAAGGATTATCGCATTAATAAGATCCATACTACCCTCCTAAAAAAGAGCTTCTTACTCTTGGATTGCCTAATAGTTCTTTTCCAGTTCCTGAATAACGATTTTCTCCAGTAACAAGAACGTAGCCCCTATCTGAAATGCTTAATGCTTGTTTTGCATTTTGCTCTACCATTAAAATTGCAACGTTTGTTCTTTTTACTTTTACAATATGATCAAATAATTCATCCATCACAATTGGTGATACACCAGCAGTTGGCTCATCTAACATTAAAACTGTAGGTTTAATCATTAAAGCTCGACCAAGAGCAACTTGTTGTCTTTGACCACCTGAAAGTTCACCAACCATTTGATTTCTTTTTTCTCTTAAAATTGGAAATAGTTCATAAATTTCCTCAATTATATTTTTGATTTCATCCTCAACAAGAAATGCACCCATTTCTAAATTTTCTTCAACGGTCATTCCTGCAAAAACATTTTTAGTCTGTGGAACAAAAGAGATACCTTGTTTAACTCTGTCTTGAGGAGATAATTTTGAAATATCCTTACCATCAATTTTTACTGATCCTGATTTTAAACTAAGCAAACCTAACATTGCTTTCATAGCAGTTGATTTGCCAGCACCATTGGGACCCAGAATAGAAACTATTTCACCCTTATTTACACTTACGGAACAAGAGCTGATGATATCAGGACCATTACCATAACCACCTGTCATTTCTATTCCCTCAAAATATGCCATTACTTTGTATCCTTTAATTTTGATCCTCTGCCAAGATAACTTTCAATAACCTTTTCGTCTTTTTTTGCTTCTTCAACACTTCCTTCAAATAATACTGATCCCTCGGCCATTACAATAACTGGATCACACAATCTTCCAATAAAATCCATGTCATGTTCAATCATACAAAAAGTATAACCTTTTTCTTTATTTAGCTTTTCTATTGCAGTTCCAAGATCTTTTAACAAAGTTCTATTAACACCAGCCCCTACTTCATCTAATAATACTAATTTTGCATCAACCATCATGGTTCTTCCAAGTTCTAATAATTTCTTTTGACCACCAGAAAGATTTCCAGCAAGCTCATTAGATAGATGTCCTAGATTTAAAAATTCAACAACATCTTTTGCTTTTTCTTTAACGACAGCTTCTTCTTTCGCGACTAAACCTGGTTTAAACAATGCAGTCATTATTTTTTCCCCAGATTGATTTCCAGGTACCATCATTAAATTTTCTAAAACAGATAAATTTGAAAACTCATGTGCAATTTGAAATGTTCTTAACAACCCTTTAGAAAATAATTCATAAGATGGAACATCAGTAATATTTTCCTCATCAAAAATAACATTTCCACCTGACGATTTTAAGTTTCCAGCTATTAAATTGAATAAAGTTGTTTTACCAGATCCATTTGGACCAATTATGCCTGTGATAGTTCCTCTTTTAACTTTAATAGAACAATCAGAAACTGCCGCAAGTCCTCCAAAATACTTTGATAAATTATTTATCTCTAAAATATTTTCAGACATTTATTTATCTAATCTTTTGTAAATACTATTTAAAGTTTTCTCTAACGATTTATAAAAACCAGATTTTGTCAATTCATTTACACCCTGTTCGTTTAATCCTTTAGGTGTTTGCGACTCTTTAACTAACTCTTTTAAATTTTCTTTAGAATTTATAACTGCATCTTCTGACAAAGCTAAAAACAAAGAAGTTATATATTTTTGAGCATTATTTCTTTTTAGCCCTTTTTTAACTAACCAATCAGACATTACTCTTTGCATTTCATAAAAAGGTGCCATCATTCCAGAAGTAGACCAAAAGTTTATTGAAGATTTTTCATTTTTGATTTCTACAGTAGTTCCTAAATGATTAAAAAAAGCTTTTACTTTAGAATTTGGTGGGCATATTGGAACTGGCCCTTTCTTCAATGATATTGGCGGCAAAGGAATTGCTCTTACTATTTTTGCTTTTACTTTAATGGCTTTTTTTAACTGTGATAGAGTTATTGTAGATATAAAGCTAATAATTGTCTGACTTGACTTAAATTTTAAATCTTTAATTATCTTCTCTCCCACCGTAGGTGTAATAGATAAAAAAACCCAATTCGACTGATCAACAATTTGTTGATTATCTTTAGCAATAAATATTTTTTTAAATTTTTTTTTTAAACTTTTGGCAATTTGTTTATTCCTTGGAGAAATTATTATTTTTTTAAATTTAAGATTAGATTTACATATTCCAGTTATTACTGAAGATGCAATTTTACCCGTACCAATAAAACCTAAAATCATAATATTTCGGTTACTTTATATTGATTATATTGAATTAATTAACAAAAAAAGAACCTCTAATTCGCAACAATTCTCTGCTTAATTCTTTATTTTCTTTGAAAGGTTTTCTTCCATGAAGCCAAAAATAATTATTTGCAATAATAGAACAACCAACTGGTAGCTTTGTAATTACTTTATTTTCACTTCCCTCTAGAGCATCAGATAATCTCTGTAAAAAATTACCCTGTTCCATGTTTTTTGGTTCAGGAAATTGGTCAATATATGAAATATGTGGTCTTCCTTTATCATCTGAAGAAAAAACTGGATGCTCAACTTTATACTCTACATTTTTACTCTTAGGTGAACTCCAAAGAAAATCTTGTTTACCTACAGGATCATTTGACAATTCTTTGCAGTGTTCCCAATCATCTAAATGCAACATCGCAGTTTCTCCACCCTCTACATTTTGTTCCTCTAACTTTGTCATAATTAACCAATCAGTAATTTCTTTAACATAAGTTCCATCTGTATGAAGATCCATATTTCTGTATGCTTTTCTTAAATAAGAGTCACTTGCATCTTCGTGTTTAACATGGAAACGAGCATAGTATTTTCCGGCCATTGAATCATGGTTGGGATTTCCAATTAAATATGCAATAGCAGTTGATAATTTTACTAAAAATTTATCATTAATTTTTGGTGAAATATTTTTTGGCCCAATTATAAAACAACCAGTAGAACGATCTCTAATTATTGAGTTCATTAGTTTACTAAGTTTATTTTCTGTTAAATCATCTAAACTTTTTGCTATTGTAAACCTTGTAAAAGGCTTTAGCTCCAAAGCTGTTAAGTCAAATTTATTAAAAGGAAAAATTAATTTTTTTATAATTTCATCACTTAATTTAATATCTAAAATTCTATTCGAGTGTTTGTGATTATCAATTTCTATACCTTCAATTTTTTCCATTATTCATTTTATTTTAACTTAACAAAAAACGCAATTTTATTTAACAAATTTGAAATTTAAATGTAACCTTTTTTTTGTAACTGGGTTTAAACATATAAATAATTATATATTAAAAAAATATTATGTTTCAAACCCTTGTAGTTTTTATATCAATGTTATTTTTAAGTTTTTTAATATCGTTTATTTACGTATCATAAAAAATTTAAAAAAAACTTATAGTCGACAAGAATATTGCTGAAAATACTGTAGGATAAACATAATTTTTTTTAAAAATAAAAAAAATTAATAAAGAAAAAAGTACCACTAAAAATCTACTAAAATAAGTAGCTTCAACCAATACACCAACCGGAAAAATTATTGTTCTTGAAATTAAAGCTGCTAAAGTTGCATAAGCTAAACAGTTAAACCATTTAAATAATTTAGATGTTTCTTTAATTCCTTCTGAACTAATGGCTCCTAAAAATCTTGATAAAAAAGTTGCTAATGAAGTAACCAAAATTGCATAAAAAATACTAACTGACATTTAGCTCACCTATCATATATGCAACTGATCCACCTACTAAACCACCTAACAAAACAGACCATTCTGGAGACAAAAAATAAAATATTGGTCCTAGGGAAAGTCCAAGCAAAACTGATAAAGTGATCTCAAGTGTCTTGGATGCACCAACCATCATACATAAAAAATAAATTGGATTTACAACAGCTAAGCCCATCATCATTTCTTTATTTAAATACTCTGAAAAATAAAAACCACATATAGTACCCAATACTGCTACACTCCAAGTAGCACTTCCAATTCCAATCCAAAAGTCTATTCGGTGCTCTTTTTCAATTTTCTCATAATTACTTTTCATGATTAGCCATGCTGATACAGCTATAAAATGACATGAAAAATAATATTTCCATTTTGGTTGATTTTTATGCATCATTAATGGAAATAGAGAGACAGCCATCGGATATAAACGAGCATTTACAAACCACACTGCTAAAAAAATATTTAGAAGAGATGCTCCAATTAGAAGAGACTCAGCCATTACAAGTGAACCAGGTAAAGCATAAGTCAACATTGTTGAAAATACAGTTTCTTGAAAATTAAAACCTAAATTTTTAAGTAAAGCTCCTATAGCTATAAAACAACATCCAAGGGCAATCGCAGGACTATCGTAAGTTAAAATTGATTTAAATCCTTTAAAGAAAAACTTCTTGTTGATCATTAACCACCAAGGAATAATCTTCCAACATCAGGATTTTGAAGTAAATCGTCACCCTTGCCTGCTATAGCGGTTTCGCCAGATACTAGAACATATCCTATATCTGCAAATTCCAATCCTTTTTTAGCATTTTGTTCGACAAGAATTATTGTTTTCTTATCATTTTGTTGAAGATCTCTTAGTATTTCAAAAACCATATCAATATATCTAGGTTCTAAACCAATTGAAGGTTCATCAACTAATAGAACAGATGGCTTCATAACTAATGCTCTAGAAATTTCTAAAAGTCTTCTTTCACCACCAGATAATACTTTTGCAGGCTGATTACGTCTATTTCTTAATCTCTCATATTTTTCTAAAATTCTTTCAGCTTCATCAAAAGACTCTTCAGTTTTATCTTTAATATATCCACCCATTAATAAGTTTTCTTCAACTGTCATATCTGGGAATACCGAATTGTCTTGCAAGATATATGCAATTCCAACTGATTTTAATTTTTCAGCTGGTGTAAGATTTGTAATTTCTTTTCCTTCTATTTCAATTTGACCAGAGAAGATATTTGTAAATCCATAGATTGAGTGAAGAATTGTAGATTTACCAGCCCCGTTTGGTCCTATCAAGCACAATGATTGTGCTTTGTTCACAAATAAATCAAAGTTATGTAAAATTTCCATTTTACCATATCCAGCATTTAAATTTTTGATTGTCAGATGTATTTCATCTGGAGATAGTTTTTTTAAATCTTCTGGTGTTGGAGCTTTTCCTAAAACTTCATATTGATTTGACATTATTGAGCTCCTAAATATGCATCGATAACACTTTTATCGTTTTTAATTTCATCTGGTGAACCATTTGCCAACATTTTACCGTGAGCTAAACAAAAGATATTCTCTGCTAATTGCATTATCACTCTCATATTATGTTCAATAACTAAAAGAGTTATTCCAAAATCTTGATTCACTTTTATTAATCTATCAATAATTCCGTTGATTAAAGTTGGATTAATTCCTGCTGTTGGTTCGTCTAGTAAAAGCATTTCTGGTTCATTCATTAATGCCATAGCAAGTTCTAAAAGTTTTTGTTGCCCAAAAGATAAATCTCCTGCTCTAAGTTTTCTCTTTTGATATAAACCAACAAAATTTAGTAAATTTTCTGCTTTTTCTGTAAGTTCTTGAGGTATTTTAGAGAATAATTTTAATATATTTTCATCACTACCCTTATGACTAATGAGCATATTATCAATACAGTTTAGTTTTCCATAAATTCTTGTTTGTTGAAATGTTCTTAACAATCCTAGCTTTGCTATTACAGGAACTGGAAGTTCAGAAACTTCTTTTCCATTAAACTTAATTGAACCCTGGTCAATTGGATAAGTGCCTACAATTGAATTAAATAAAGTCGTTTTTCCTGACCCATTAGGGCCGATCAACCCTACAATTTTACCTTTTTCAACTGACATTGAGATATCAACATTAGCTTTTACTCCTCCAAAAGACTTACTAACGTTATTAACTTCTAAAATACTCATTTTATCTCTACCTGAGCCTTTCGATCAGCTTCATCAACTACTTCTCCAAATCTGTGAGGATATTTTTCTCTTAACCATCCCATTAGTCCCTCAGGGAAATAAATTACAATCACCACAATTAAAACTCCCAAAGCCACATACTGCCAGCCTAGGAAGAATGTCCAAAATCCTTCTTTAAAAATATGGAATATTGTTGCACCGATAACTGGTCCCCAAAGAGTTCCTTTTCCACCTAATATTGCCATTAAAACCATGAACACTCCCATTTCTCTTCCATCAAAAGCAACATCTGTTGAGTCGATATATCCAACTAGTCCACCCATTATTCCTCCAGCAAGACCACAGAAAAATGCAGAAATCATCCAGCCTATAATTTTATATTTCATAGTTTGTATGCCCATTGCTTCAGCCTTGTCCTCATTATCTCTGATTGCATTTAGGATTAATTTGAATCTAGTAGAGTAAATTGCTTTCACAGTTATGAATGTCAAAACTAAAACTATAAAACTTAAAAAGTAAAAGAATTCTCCTCTAGCTTCTAAGCCTCCTACATTAGGAAAAGGCGGAGTAGTAAAACCTTGTCCTGCTCCAATAATTTCAATTCCTCCAGAAATTTCACCAGCAGCTACTCCTAATCCTAGAGTACAAATAGCAAAATAGTGACCTCTCAATCCTAAAATTGCATAACCAATTAAACCAGCGACTATCGTTGGAACTACTGCAGCAACAACAAGTCCCATCGCCATACCTTGGAAAAATTGGATAGGAGTATGTACAAATGTTTTTTCACCACCACTTTCTGTCCATTCAGCTAATGGAAAAAACATTCCAACTTGAACAGAGGCACACAAATACATTCCCAGTCCATAGAACAAAATATTTCCAAATGTATTGTATCCCATCTCCCCTCCTTGGATATTCCAAGTAGTTGCAAGAACAATTAGAATGCAAAGAATAGATAATTGAACTTTAAATGCTGGAAATATAAATGGGGCTGCTAAACCAAATATTAAAATTCCTATATAGAGTATTAAATTATTTTTGTTCATATAGACTATTGATTTTTTCTCTGAAATTTTGATCTACTGTAAAATAATGACCGTCTTCATCATGTACACTTGAACCTGATGAATGATATTCATCTAAGTGTTTCTTAAATTCATCAATGTCAACTTCAACTGATTGACCTTGATTATCATTAATTTTAACTTTCCTCATTTTAAGTACTCTCTTTTTCTTGAAAGCTTAAATCTTCTATAAACTAAGATTAAAACTAATAATAAAAATACTGATCCAATTCTAAATTCTGTGCCTAAAATATAATCTGCAAATTCTTCAAAAACTCCTAATCCCATTCCTGAGATAGCAACTCCTGGTAAATTTCCTAATCCCGCAACAATCACAATCATGAAAGATCTAATCGTATAAGGTAAACCCATGTAAGGGTGGATAGTAAATGTTATAGAAATCAAGGCCCCAGCTACACCACATAAAGCAGCATTAATTCCAAAAGTTGCTGCGTATACTTTTTCGGTGTCTACGCCTAAAATTTTTGCAGCACGTGCATTTTGAGCAGTAGCTCTAATTGCTCGTCCAAGCCTAGATTTTTTCATATAAATCACTAAGCAAACTGCAAATAAAATGCTTATAAAAGCGGAAAATATTTTTGAATTTGGAAGTACAACATTGTTATCAAACAACATTGTTGTTCCGTAGCCTGAGTTTGCCAAAACAACATCAGCACCAAATGCAAAGTTCATTAATTGCATAAACAAAATGCTTATTCCAAAAGTAGCTAAAATTGAGATGAATAAATCTCTATCAACTACTTTATTAATAACCAGTTTGTAGATCGCTATTCCTACAAAATACATTATGATTGGAGCAACAATTACTCCCCATGCTGGATGAATACCGTAAAGATACATAAAATATGCAATGTATCCTCCTAAAATTACTAGATCTCCTTGAGCAATATTAATAATATTCATAACACCCCATTGGAGTGCCATGCCATAAGCAATCAATGCAAATAATACTCCTAAAAGAATACCATCTAAGCAAGCTTGAACAGTTATCATAGGGTATTGAAATACAAGAAAATCCATAAAAATACTTTTGGGTTATATAAAAAAAAGCCCCCTATTACTAGGGGGCTTAATTTTTAATTTTATCTTTCAGACCACTTAGGAACTGGGTGAATTAACTTAGCAGATGCCCATTTTAAAGGAGCAACAACTTTGTTTTCACATTTACCAGCGTCATCACACATTACTTGGAAAAGTACCATTGGCTTATCAACGTTCTGACCGCCAGGTGCAAATTTAATATTTCCATAGAATGTTTGCATGTTAGTAGCCGCAAGAGCATCTCTTACTTTCTTTTGATCGAAAGAATTAGCTCTTTCAAATGCATCTTTGAATACTAATAATGCAGCTGAAGACTCAGCAGACTGGTAAGGCGGATCATATCCAAACTCTTTCTCAAAGTCTGCAGCATAAGTCATTCCATCTTTAAAGAAATCATCTTTATAAGTTAGAGATTTATGCCACTGAGAAGCACAAAGTGCATATTGAGAATTTTTACCATGTTGTTTAGATAATTTCGCAGCATCGCAGTGTGTCATCGCCAACATCGGAACATCAACTTTCATCTCAGCAATTTGTCTGATTGCAGTTAATGCGCCTTTAGTGTGACCTGATACAACTAGAACATCTGGTTTCATTTGTTTTACTTTAACCAAAGTTGCAGCCATATCGTTTAACTCTTTAGGCAATTTGTCATCAATTATGATTTCAGATCCAGTTCTTTTTGCTGCATCTAAAATACCTAATCTAACGTCTTGTGAAAAAGCATCTTGTTCAAAAGCTTGAGCAATTCTAACTGGTTTTCCACCATTTAGCTCAACTGCTGTTTCAATTGCTACATCAAGATATAAGTTTGCTGGAGCTAGTACCGCAAATAGATATTTGTAACCTTTAGTAAACAAAGATCTAGATGCACCGTTTGCTTCAACCATTGGAACACCATATTTTTCAGTCACAGGTGCAATTGCTTTAGTCAAACCTGAACTGTATGGGCCAAGCATAAACTCTACACCATCTTGTGAAATTAATCTTTCTGCAAGCTGTGCAGCTCTCTTAGGGTTTGATTCATCATCGTAATAAATAATGTCAAACTTATAAGTCTTTCCACCAACTTTAACACCACCCATGCTGTTAATTCTATCAACGGCCATGTTATAACCATTTTGAGTATGAACACCATTAGATGAGTATTTACCAGTTAGGGAAATAGCAGCACCTAAAATAATTTTGTCACCAACAACTTTTGCAAATGATGCAACAGAAGTTGAAAATAAAATTACTAATGCAGAGACAAAACTTAAAATTATTTTATTTGATCTCATTTTATTTCCTCTTTAATTAATTAATTATAAATCGATTAAATAAAGAAATTTAATTTTATGCAAGTGGCAATAAAGGCCTAATAAAATTAATATTGTTGAATTACAACAATAATGGCGGCAATAATTACTAAAACACTCGCAGAAATTGTATTAATTGTTTTTGGATTAGCAGTGATCCACTTAATTAACTTTTGTGCAAGAATTGCATAACCAATCAAAGATAGAAAATCTAAAACAATGTAAGTTGTAATTAAAATTACAAATTGTGCCAATAAATTTGAATTAAAATCTATAAATTGAGGAAATATAAAAGGAAAAAACATCCAAGCCTTAGGACTTGTACCAGCAACTAAAAAACCATCTCTAAAAAAAGATAAGTTGCTTTTTTCTATTTCTCCTTCATTTGAAATACTTTTTGGTCGAGATTTATAAATATCGAAAGCTAAATATAATAAATAAACTATTCCGATCCATTTAAACGCATTAAGCATCATTGAGTTCTCTGAAAAAAAAGATCCAATCACAAAAATAACTAAAGTTGCCTGAATCAAATTTGCAGTTATATCACCTAAAGCAGACCATACACATTTTCCGACACCATAATTCATTGAATAAGAGATAATTACAACCCTAGGGGGTCCAGGTGTAATAAATAAAAAAATAATTATCTGAAGATAAAGTATAAAATCTAAGGGGAGCATAAAAAAAGATAGTCCTTAAAAACCGGGAGCTAAAGATGGCTAAGAAGGACTATCAAGATGATAATAACAGAGGGTAAAAAAAATGCATTAAATTTTTTTTTCAAATATAAAGGATTTATGAAAAAAAAAGGTCACAGGCCAGTTACTAAAGTTAAAAATCCAGAGCCCAAAATGGACGATCCTGATTGGATCATTTGGGCAGCCTGGGCAGATAGGATTACTTTTGAGGAAATTGAAAAAAAAACTGGAAAGAAGGAATCAGATGTAATTAAAATTATGCGAAGATCTCTAAAACCTTCTTCTTTCAGATTATGGAGAAAAAGAGTAAATCAAAAAAGTATTAAACATAGAAAAAAATTTGAATATTCTAGAAAAGAAATCACTAGTAAAATTAAAAAAGGTGACTATTTATAACTCATGAGAAAAATTACGATGTATACAGGTCCACTTTGTAATTATTGTGAGGCTGCAAAAAGATTATTAGCTAGAAACAACGCACCTTACAATGAAATTGATATTTCAAAAGTTGAAGGCGCAATGGATGAAATGATTAAGAAAGCAAATGGAAAAAGAACAATTCCACAAATTTTTTTTGATGAGCAACATATAGGTGGCTATGACGAAGTAAGAGCTCTAGAAAAAGAGAATAAACTTCAAGACTTGCTAAAAAATTAAAATTACTCTTGAGTTTTTGGTTTAAAAACTAAACAGACACCATTGTTACAATATCTTTTTCCAGTTGGTTCTGGACCATCATCAAATATATGTCCATGGTGACCACCACATTTTTTACAATGATATTCTGTTCTTCCATATCCTAAATGATAATCTGTTTTTATCTCGAATACATCTGGCAAAGACTTATAAAAAGATGGCCATCCTGATCCACTTTCATATTTAGTACTTGAGTCAAATAACTTCTCACCGCAATTTGCACAATGAAAACTTCCTTCTCTTTTTTCATGATTAAGTTCACTTGATCCAGCAAGTTCTGTGCCTTCCTCAAACAAAATTAGTTTTTGTTCGGCTGTTAGGTTAGGATTAATTTTTTTTGTCATTTAAATATATTTAGCACAAGTTTGGTGCAGTATAGAGTGTAATTCTACTAATTTTACTAAATCTTTATTGTATCCTCCTCCTAAAACTCCACAAAAAGGTATTCTTTTTGAATAAAAATTTTCTATTACAAGCTCATCTCTCAACTTAACACCTTGATCAGAAATTTTTAATTTTCCTAATCGATCATTAAAATGAATGTCTACTCCCGCGATATAAAATACAAAATCAAAATTTTCTTGATTTAACTCTGTTAAATAGTGCTTTAACGTTTTGATGTAAGTATCATCCTCTGTGTTATCTTCTAGTTCTACATCTAAATCACTAATAGATTTTTTTGCAGGATAATTAGTTTTTGAATGCATACTAAATGTAAAAACATTTCTATTTTCTTTAAAAATATCTGAATTGCCATTTCCTTGATGTACATCTAAATCTACAATTAAAATTCTATTTGCCAGACCTCTGTTAAGTAAATAATGAGCTGCGACTGCTACATCATTAAATACACAGTAACCTGCACCACCATGGTAATTAGCGTGGTGACTCCCTCCAGCCGTATTACAAGAAATTCCATTATTTATTGCAAGTTTTGATGCCAACACAGTCCCTCCTGTTGCAACCAAAGATCTCTGAACAACACTGTCTACTAAAGGAAAACCTATTTTTTTAACACCATCTTTGTCTAAAGTTTTATTTGTGATGTCTTTTATATATTTTTCAGAATGAGCAAACTTTAGTGTTTCAGATGAACAAGGATAAGGTTTGTGAAAATTTTTAACTACATTTTTTTTAATTAAATAATTTGCAAGTTCGCTAAATTTATTTATTGGAAATTTATGATCATCTCCAATTTTTGCAAAATAATCTTCATGATTTACAACTGGTAACTCCATTGTTATTCTAAAACTCTAATTGGCTTTCCATTAACACAAGCCTCTAATCCTTCGATCATTTGATTATAAAAAATACTATAATTTTCTGCTGTTACATATCCTATATGTGGAGTTAATAGAGCGTTCGGTAAAAATCTCAATTTATTATTTTCAGGCAAAGGTTCTTTTTCATATACATCGATACCAGCCCCAGCGATTACATTGGTTGATAATGCTATAATTAAATCATCTTCATTAACTATTGGCCCTCTTGAAGTATTAATTAAAAAAGCTGTCTTCTTCATATTATCTAGCTCTTTTAATGTTATGCAATCTATATATCTCTCCCCACCTTGTACATGAATAGACAAAACATCTGAGTTCTTAATTAAATCTTCTTTGCTACATGGCAAAACATCTAGCTCTTTGCATTTATCTAAACTTAAATTTTCACTCCAAGCCATAACTTGCATTCCAAAAGCCTTTCCAATTTTTGCAACTTCGCTACCTACTCTTCCTAATCCAATTAATCCTAAGATTTTTCCTTTAAGTTCAACACCAATAGTAGTTTGCCAGTATCCTTGATACATATTATCAAACTCTTCTTTAAAGTTTCTAGCCAAACCAAGAATTAATGCCCAAGTTAATTCTGGTGTAGGATTGATATTAATTTCTGTTCCACAAACCATAATTTTCCTTTTTTTAGCAGCTTCAAGGTCTATAGATCTATTTCTTAATCCACTAGTTATAACAAATTTTAAATCGCTCAAATTATCAATAAGATTTTTTGTAATTGGAGTTCTTTCTCTCATTATCAAAAGAGCTTCAAAATCAGCCAATTGTTCAATAGCGTCTGCTTCGTCTAGAAAAGGTTCACTGAAAATCTTAAACTCATATTTTCCAGATAATTTCTCTAAATCAACAAATTGTTGCGCAACATTTTGGTAATCATCTAATATAGCAACTTTAAGCATTTTTAACTTTCTTATTTGATAACAATATTCCTGTTATAATAAAACAAGCGCCTAAAATATGATAAAACATAAA
>CACALX010000009.1 GCA_902533445.1 uncultured Pelagibacteraceae bacterium | reverse complement strand
AGTGTTTAGCATATTTTTAGCAGATTTAAGTATTGTTACTTTGTGTATAATATTTATTTTTAAAATTTTTAAAGATAATAAAATAAGATTAGATTTAATTAACAATAAATTATTCAAAATATTATTTGTATATTGGTTATATATTTGTTTAACTTCTTATTTTTCAGATAATACTATTTCTTCTTTAAAAACTTCAATATTTTATGTGAGGTTTATTCTGTTTCCATTTATTATTTTAAACTTAGTAATTTACAACAAAAATTTTTTAAAATTATTTTTAATATCTACAATTGTATTATTGTTTCTATTGTTTTTTGATGGAACAACAGAGTACTTTCTTGGCACTAATCTATTAGGATATGAAAAATTTGAAATTGGAAGAGTAGCAAGTTTATTTCATGATGAATATATATATGGAACTTTTTTTCTTAAACTATTTTTTCCTATAGCTGCAATTGTATATTATCTGTCAAAATCAAATAACAAAAAACTATTTTTTGTTGTTATTTATTTACTGAGTTTTTTTTGTATTTTTATTTCAGGAGATAGAACACCATTAATGTTATTCCTAATATCTTCTGTAATTATTTTTCTAATTTTTAAAACCAAATTATTACATAAGATAATATTTGGATTATCTATAATAACTTTTTTTACATTACTTTTAACGTTGAATACTAGTCTCTATGAAAGGTTAATAAACAAAACCCTTGTTGAGTTTGGAAATGAAAAAGCAATTGAGTTAGCTAACGATAGATTAACAAAATTCACCTATAAAGAAAGGGAAATTAGGTTTATGCCTCAGCATCAAACATATTTTATTATAGCTACTAACATGTTTAAAGATAATCCTATTTTTGGCCAAGGAACAAGATCATTTAAAAAATTATCATGTGAAAAAAAATATGAGATTAATCAATTCAGCTGCTCATCTCATCCACATAATTATTATTTACAAATTTTATCAGAAAATGGACTTTTGGGATTTTTATTCTTATTTACTCTATTTTTATACATTTCATTTATTGTGATATTAGAAATATTCAAAAAAAAAAATAATCTCCCATTCGAGTTACAAATTTTAATTTTAGGCATATTTATTAATCTTTTTCCTTTGACTCAAACTGGAAATTTTTATGGGAATTGGAATTCAATCGTTTTTTATTTGCCTATTGGAATCTATTATGGAATGAGAAAAACAATTTTCAATAAAGCAAATTTTTACTAAAATATATTATGGTAAACCTTATTCAAATTTTTAGTTTTTTTTCTGTAAACATTTTAATTATTATTTACTTCAATTTTTTTAGCAAATATTTTAATCTTTTTGATATTCCAAATGAAACTCGTAAAAAACAAATTAAACCTGTTTCATTATTTGGAGGATTTATTTTTGTAATAAATTTAAATCTTTTTTTATTTTTTGATATTTATTATGACACTAATTTTTTATCTAATTTTTTTGGTTTAAACACAAATATTCAGTTATTAACTTTCATCATAATATTTTATGCAATTTATTTAATAGGGTATGCTGATGACAAATTTAATTTACGTCCACTAACAAAACTAATATTAGTTTCTATATGTCTTTATTTAATAATTTTTTTTAATCAAGATATTACTATTAATAGTTTAAGGTCAAATTTAATTAAAAAGGAGATAGATTTATTTTTTATAGCTCCGTATTTTACAATTTTTTGTGTACTTTGTTTTATGAATGCTATGAACATGTTT
The DNA here is from genome assembly GCA_902533445.1 of uncultured Pelagibacteraceae bacterium. Lineage (GTDB taxonomy): Bacteria > Pseudomonadota > Alphaproteobacteria > Pelagibacterales > Pelagibacteraceae > Pelagibacter. The sequence goes on along the minus strand of CACALX010000009.1, from coordinate 44,622 downwards.
GATGGAATAAATTTAGCATCATTTTTACAGTTTTTTTTAATCGTACTAATAATATTTATTGAAAACAAAATTGGTAAGTTAAGTTTAATGATATTATTTTCCCTATTAGTTTTTGGATATCTAAATTTTAAAAACCTTAGTTTCTTAGGAGATAGTGGTGTATATATTTTCTCATTTTTTTGCAGTTTATTATTAATCATAAATTACAAAATTAATAATTTAAATGTAGAAGAAATAATTATCTTAATGTATTTGCCAATATTAGACTTTATAAGACTCTTTTTTTCAAGGATTTATAAGGGATTAAATCCTTTCTCATCTGATGAAAATCATTTTCACCATATAATATTAAGGAAATTTAAATTTAATTTAACAATATTGATTATTTTTTTTATGATTTATATGCCTGTGTTATTAAATTATATATTAGGTTACACTAATTTAATCTTGTTAATTTTTATTGTAATGTATTTTATTTTATTGAAGAAATTAGAAAAAAAAACTATTTAGAGTATGTTTTAATAATAGCCAAATTTATCATGACCAAATTTAAAAACTTTTTTGAAAATTATTTATCTAAATTACATTTTTCAATAAGTAGTACAAATATAGAAAATCTAGAAAAAGCATCAGAAATGATTATTAAAACAATTAAGAAAAAAAAAAAAATTTTTGTTTGTGGCAATGGTGGATCAGCAGCTATTGCAAATCATTATATTTGTGATTATTTAAAATTTTTTAGAGAGAAGACTAAAATTAAGTCTCAGGTGTATAGTCTTTCCTCAAATCTTGAGACTATAACAGCTATTTCTAATGATATTTCTTATGATCAAATTTTTTCATATCAAGCAGAAAGTTTATGTAATACTGGAGATTTAATCATAATAATAAGTTCTTCCGGTAATTCAAAAAATGTCATTAATTTATTAAAATATGCTAATAAGAATAAACTAAATACCATAGGTTTTAGTGGCTTTGATGGTGGTTACTTGAAGAAAAATTCCAAGCTTTCAGTTCACATAAGTGCGAAAAATTATGGGATCAGTGAAGATGCACATCATGTTTTAATGCATTTAGTTTTGCAATACATGATTCACAAGATCGATAATAACCAATTTAACTTTATTTAATTTAATACAAGTGCAAAAAAAAATAATTGTAACGGGTGGGGCAGGTTTTGTTGGTGCAAATCTGATAGAGTGTTTATTAAAAAAAACAAATTATCAAATAATCAGTATTGATAATTATTCATCAGGAAAAGTTAAAAATCATATAAAAAACAAAAGAGTTAAATACATCAAGGCTAACACTAAAGATATTACGAGAGTTTTAAATTCTTTTAAAAAACAAATTATTTCATTATTTCATTTTGGTGAATTTTCAAGGATCTATCAAAGTTTTATTAAAATGAAAGATTGTATTGATTCTAATATAATTGGAACAAATGAAGTTTTTAATTTTTGTTTGCAAAACAATATAAAGTTAATTTATTCGGCTACATCCGCTACTATTGGAAATAAAGGCAAGGATAAAAATCTATCACCTTATGCATTTACAAAAGCTCAAAATTTAGAAATGTTAGAAAATTTAAAAAATTGGTATAAATTTAAATTTGAAATTATTTATTTTTACAACGTTTATGGTCCTAGGCAAATTTCTACAGGCAATATGGCGACAGTTATTGGTATATTTGAAAAACAATTTTCTACTGGCAAGCCCTTAACTGTTGTTAGGCCAGGTAATCAATCTAGAAGGTTTACCCATATAAATGATACAATTGAAATTTGTTATTATGCGTGGAAAAAAAATAAATCAAGACATTACAGTATTTCTCACAAAAAAAGTTATACAATTTTTCAGGTTGCAAAAATGTTTGGGAATAAAATTATATTTCTTCCCAAAAGAAGAGGAGAAAGGTTTGCCTCAGCATTAACGGATATGAATTTATCAAACAAGGTTCATAAAAAATTTGGTAAAATAGAGCTCAAAAATTACATAAATTCGCTCGTTTTAAACAATAGAATTAGAAAAAAATGATTGTTTACATTATTTTTTAAATAGGTATAAAGCTACCGCCGGTAATTATTGCGATGAGGTTATACCCGATACCATTCCGAACTCGGAAGTCAAGCTTGTCTGCGCCGATGGTACTTTGTCTTAAGACATGGAAGAGTAGGACGTTGCCGGCATTACAAAACCTTTATTAAATTATGAAAATTAAAAGTTCTCTAAAATCAATTAAAAAACGAGATTTAAATTCTAAGCTTGTAAGAAGAAGAGGTCGGGTTTATGTTATTAACAAAGTAAATCCTAAATTTAAAGCAAGACAAAAATAATTTTTATGGATAATAAAAACCATAAAACCACCTGGAATAATTTTACAAAATTTGTGTTGTGGGGAACTGTCGCGGTGATTACAGTTTTAGTTCTAATGGCGATATTCCTATTATAATAACATAATTTATTTATGAACTTAGGGTCAATCACAGAAAATAAAAATATAGAAAAGCGAATAGCAATTACCCCAGAGATTGCAAAAAAATATATTAGTTTAGGATTTAATTTAACATTACCAAATAATTATGGAACACACTTAGGTTTTGGTGATGAGGACTATAAAAATTTAGGAGTTAATTTTTTAGATAAAGAGGATGAAATAATAATAAATTCTGAGATTATTATTCAATTAGGATTACCAGATGAGGAAAAGTTATCATTATTTAAAGAAAACCAAACTTTAATTGGCACATTAAATGCTTTTTTAAATAAAGAAAAATTAGAGAATTTAAAATCCAAAAAAATAAATTGTTTTTCGTTGGAGTTGCTTCCAAGAATAACAAGAGCGCAATCAATGGATATTCTATCATCACAAGCTAACCTTGCTGGTTATAAAGCTGTGGTGGAGGCTTTCCAAGTTTATGAAAAAGCTATTCCAATGATGATGACAGCAGCAGGAACCATTCCTGCAGCAAAAGTATTAGTGGTTGGAGCAGGGGTTGCTGGATTACAAGCAATTGCAACTGCTAAAAGAATGGGGGCTGTTGTATTTGCTACTGATGTAAGAATGGCATCTAAAGAACAAGTTGAAAGTTTGGGTGGTAAATTTTTAACTGTTGAAGGATCTGAGAATTTAGAAACCGAAGGTGGTTATGCAAAGGAAGCTTCAGATGAGTTTAAAAAGAAACAGGAAAAATTATTAACAGAGACATTAAAAAAAATTGATATAATAATTTGTACTGCTTTAATTCCAGGAAGAGAAGCTCCAAAAATTATTAAAGAAGATATGTTTAAAAATTTACAATCAGGTTCAGTCATTTATGATTTAGCAGCCGTTCAAGGAGGAAACACCGCTTTTACTGAAGTCGATAAAATTATAGAAAGTGATGGTGTTAAAATTTTAGGGGAAGCAAATATACTAAACAAATTACCAGTATCAGCCTCTAATTTGTATGCTAAAAATGTATTTAATTTTATCTCTAATTTATATGATAAAGAAAATAAGAAATTAAATATTAATTTAGAGGATGAAATAATAGAGAAAACACTTATTAAATAGTATTATGGAAATAGATCCTTTTATATTCAGATTAAGCATATTTATATTATCAATTTTTGTTGGGTATTATGTGGTTTGGAGTGTAACGCCCTCTTTACATACACCATTGATGTCAGTTACAAATGCAATTTCTTCAGTAATTATTGTGGGTGCAATTATTGCAGCTTTATCTGGAAGTGATGGAGTAGTGTTTTCTTCATCAAGTATTTACGGATTTTTAGCGATTATATTAGCAGCGGTTAATATTTTTGGTGGTTTTTTAGTTACCCAAAGAATGCTTGCTATGTATAAAAAAAAGAAAAAGGATAAATAATAAATGTCAGCAAATTTATCTGCAATTTTATATTTGGTATCTGGAGTATTATTTATCTTAGCTTTAAGAGGTTTGTCATCTCCTGAAACTTCAAGACAAGGAAATTTATTTGGAATAATTGGAATGATTATAGCCGTGACAGTTACATTCTTGTCTGTTGGAAATTTTAGTTCTGGATTTATTTATGTTTTAATATTTTTAGCCATCGGTGGGAGTATTGGAGCGTTTATTGCATATCGTATTCCAATGACAGCAATGCCAGAATTAGTTGCTGGCTTTCATAGTTTAGTTGGTTTAGCTGCGGTATTTGTTGCAATCTCGGCATTTATCAATCCATCAGCCTTTAATTTAGGCACACCTGGAAATATTAAGCTTGCAAGCTTGATAGAGATGGCAATTGGAGCAGCGGTTGGTGCAATCACTTTTTCTGGATCAGTTATAGCTTTTTTAAAATTACAAGGAATAATGTCAGGCGCTCCTATAACCTTTAAAGGTCAGCACTTATTAAATGCATTATTATTATTATTAATTGTTATTTTAACAATTTATCTTTGTTCAACTCAATCTGCTAATTTATTTTGGATATTAATAGCAGTATCTTTTTTAATTGGATTTTTAATTATTATTCCAATTGGTGGTGCAGATATGCCAGTTGTAATTTCAATGTTGAATTCTTATTCAGGTTGGGCGGCAGCTGGGATTGGATTTACTTTAGAAAATACTGCTTTAATTATTACTGGTGCATTGGTTGGATCATCTGGCGCAATACTTTCATATATAATGTGTAAAGGAATGAATAGATCATTCTTTAATGTTATTTTAGGTGGTTTTGGGGCAACAGATCAAAAATCTCAAAGTCAAAATAAAGAACAAAGACCAGTTAAAAGTGGCAATGCGGACGATGCTGCTTTTTTAATGAAAAATGCCTCTTCAATTATAATTGTTCCAGGTTATGGAATGGCAGTAGCACAAGCTCAACATGCTTTAAGAGAAATGGTTGATACTTTAAAGAAGAATGACATTAAAGTTTCTTATGCAATTCATCCTGTTGCAGGAAGAATGCCTGGCCATATGAATGTTTTATTAGCTGAGGCAAATGTACCTTATGATGAGGTATTTGAATTAGAGGAAATTAATAATGATTTTGCAAATGCAGATGTAGCCTTTGTGATTGGAGCAAATGATGTAACAAATCCTGTAGCTAAAACTGACCCTCAAAGCCCAATTTATGGAATGCCCGTTCTTGATGTTGAAAAATGTAAATCCGTGCTATTTGTTAAAAGAAGTCTTTCTCCTGGGTACGCAGGTATAGATAATGATCTCTTTTATAAAGAAAATACACTGATGTTATTTGCGGATGCAAAAAAAATGACAGAGGATATTACAAAAAATTTATAATCAATGAAAAATACTAAAGTTTTTTGTGATATCGCAGACATAAAGGTTATAAAAAAATTTAATAAAAACAAAATAGTTAAAGGATTTACAACAAATCCTAGTTTAATGAGAAAAGCTGGTGCAAAAAATTATAAATCTTTTGCAAAAGAAATACTCAGAGTATGTAAAAATAAACCTGTTTCTTTTGAGGTATTTGCCGATGATCATAAGTCTATGATTGAACAGGGAAAAAAAATTAACGAATGGGGTAAAAATGTTTATGTTAAAGTTCCAATTGTTAATTCAAAAAATCAATTTACTGGAAAAGTAATAAAAAAATTAAATAATAATAATATCAAATTAAACATCACTGCAGTTTATACAGCAAAACAAACTGAAAAAATTTTAGAGAAAATTAATAAAAAAACCAAAGTAATAATTTCTATATTTATTGGTAGAGCAGCTGATGTAGGAAAAGATCCAATTCCAGAACTAAAGAGAAGTTTATTTTTAGCAAAAAAATTTAAAAATGTTGAGATATTGTGGGCAAGTGTAAGAGAGCCTTATAATTATTTACAAGCTAAACAATTAGGATGTCACATAATAACTGTCCCACCGAACGTTATTGATAAAATATCAACTTTTGGAAAATCATTTGATAAACTTACTGTAGAAACTGTTAAAGCTTTTTTAAAAGATAGTAAAATATCTAACTTTAAAATTTAATTTATTCAATTCTCTCTTTTTTTAATTTTTTATCAAAATTAAGAAAAAAATTCGGAAAAATACTGAATATTATATTTCTAGCATAGATCAGAAAATTAACTAATTTTGATTTTTTAAATTCTCTTTTAGTAATATCGTCTGAAATATAAAATTTTTGATGAATAAAATATTCCTTCACCTCAATCTTTTTTTCTGTGCTAACAAATATAGATAATTGCCCATTTGACTTAAAGTTGTATTTTTCACCAGAATTAAGTGAACTAACTCTATACCAGTATTTATCATCATCATTATTTACAAGATAGATTTTTGTATTTTCAAAACCATTTTTTTCTGAATAAATTGAAAAAAAAATTTCTGGTGATAATTGGTATAATCCAAATCCTTGAAAATTATTGAAAACAACAGTATGTAAAATTTTTCCACCTATCTTAGTTAGTTTATTTATATTTTCCAAAGCTTTTGGAATGTTGTAAATATGTTGAAGAGAACCACCATCAAAAAAAATATCAAACTTATGATCATGATAAATTTCCTTCTCAAAGTTTTTTATAAAAGTAGGTTTTTCATAATTACTTTTATCAAATGAAATAATTTTTGATAATTTAAGTTTTTTTAATAAAAAACTATCTGCATAGTTATCATTATTAAGAAAAAATTTAGATCCAATTTTCTTTTTTTCAAAATTATCTAAATTTAGGTCTTGTCTACCAATAACACCTAATGATAAATTTTCATGATTTATATTTTTTTCTAACCACTTAAATGTTTTGAAATTAATACCCATTTTAAAAAATTTAAAATTTAAACATAATTGGTTGCGGGGGACGGATTTGAACCGCCGACCTTCAGGTTATGAGCCTGACGAGCTACCAGACTGCTCCACCCCGCGATAATTTTAAATTCTGTTTTTAAGCTTATTAAGTTTTTTTACTCTTTTAATATTTTCTTGAAGAATTCTTTTCTTTTTTTCTGATGGTTTTTCATAAGTATTCTTTAATTTAATTACTTTAAAAAAACCATCTCTCTGAAGTTTTCTTTTTAAAACCCTCAAAGCTTGCTCAACATTATTATCTTTAACTTCTATTTTAATAACTACCTCCAAAAGAGCGGTTAGATAACACTTTTATAAATCTATGTCTATTTATTTTATTCATTATAAGTTTAGTTAATTAGCTTTAAGTTGTTTCTCTTTCTCTTTTTTTTCTCTTTTTATTCTTCTCTCAGCTTTTTGAATAGCTTCTATCAAATCTTTTTGAGTAAATAAATTTAATGCCACGGGATCTTTAGGGTTAAGGTTATTATAGTTCCAATAACTTTTATTTCTAATAGATGTTACAGAGTTTTTAGTTATACCAACTAACTTAGCTATTTGAGAATCTTTCAAAATATTGTGTTGCTTAATTAGCCACAAAGCAGAGTCAGGTTTGTCTTGTCGCTTTGATAGCGGAACATATTTCTTAATTTTTTTTTCATTATTAGATATTTCAATATCTCTACTTTTAATTTGTAATGGCCGATCTTCATTTTTAGAGGATAAGTCAATTTCTTCTCTAGTCAATTGTCCGGAAATAATAGGGTTATATGCTTTAATTCCTCTAGCTACCTCCCCATCGGCTATTCCTTGTATTTCAACCTCATGTAAATTACAAAAATCTGCAATTTGTTTAAAAGTTAAAGTCGTATTTTCAACCAGCCAAACTGCTGTAGCCATCGGCATCAAGGGTGCATTAGACATCTAGCTCTTCTTATCTGATTTAAAATTTTGGAATTTTTTGTTAAATTTACTTATTCTTCCTTTATCCATTAGTTTTTGTTTTCCACCTGTCCAAGCCGAATGAGACTTTGGGTCAATTTCTAATTTTAAAATATCGCCTTTGTTGCCCCAAGTTGATCTTGTCTCAAATTGACTTCCATCAGTCATCTCAACTTTAATTGAGTGGTAATTTGGATGTATATTTTTTTTCATAGGCGGTTTTATAGCAAAAGTTTTATTAAAAACAATTAAAACTTATTCAATATTTAACAACATTTTATTATGTATTACACCATTAGATGCTCTTATATCTAATTTAGTTTTTCCACTTAAATCAAATTTATCAACTATTCCACCTGCCTCTTGAATAATTAATGTGCCAGCAGCTATATCCCACAAATTTATTTTATTATGAAAATATCCATCAAATTTACCAGCCCCAACATAAGCTAAATCTAAAGCTGCACAACCAGTGTGTCTTATATTTAGATGAGTATTTCTTGCCAAGTCGTGGTTTGTTGCAAATAAACAATCATCTAAATCATTTTTTTTTGAAACTCTAATTCTGTGATTATTAAAAAAAGATCCATTATTTTTTTCTGCATAAAATATATCATCTTTAATAGGATCAAACACAAGAGCTATCACAATTTCCTCTTTTATTTTTAAAGCAATTGATATTGCAAAGTGTGGAATGCCATGAATAAAATTATTTGTTCCATCAATAGGATCAATTACCCAAAAAATATCTTTGTTAGAATTATTTATTGTTCCGTTCTCTTCTGTGATAAATGAGTAATTTTTCTTATTTTTACTTAATTCTTCTATTAGAAAATTTTCAACATTTTTATCAGTCTTAGTTACAAAATCTCTGGGTCCTTTTTTCGAAACTTGTAAGTTTTCTACTTCATTAAAATCTCTTATTATTATTTTTGATACTTTTTCACAAGCTTTGATCATTAGATTAAGATTCGCTGAAATTATTTTCATTATTAATTTAAACTTTTTTAATGTAATCTAGATTTCTTGTATCAATAATTACTTGATCACCCGCTTCTATAAATGGTGGTACTTGAATATTTAAACCATTATCTAAAGTTGCTGGTTTGTAAGAGGAAGATACGGTTTGTCCCTTTAATGCTGCATCAGTGGTTTCTATTTTACACTGTACCTGATTTGGTAATTCAACTGAAATTGGATTTTCGTTATAAAAACTTACAGATACTTCAAGATTTTCAATTAATAGTTTTCCTTGTTCTCCAATAATTTCTTTTTTAATTTCAATTTGTTCAAAAGTTTTAGGTTCCATAAAAAAATAATTAGCATCATCTTCATACATATAATTGTATATATTTTCATCCAATGACGCTTTTTCTACAGTTTCACTAGATCTAAATCTTTCATTTAGTTTAGTATTCTTGCCAACACTTTTCATTTCTACTTGCGCAAATGCACCACCTTTTCCAGGTTTTACATGTTGTGTTTTTAGAACTTGCCAAAGATCATTTTTATATTCTAAGAGCATCCCTACTCTTATTTCACTTGCATTTATTTTCATATTAAACTTTCTATAGCTTCTGTAGGTTTGTATTTTTTATTATTCCAAATGTAGCCTGAGATAGCTAATAAATTTGCATTGTTCAATAAAAGTTTTTTATAGTTTTTGTTTGTTATACCACCAATAGCCACGATAGGGATATTTGTTAATTTTTTTGCTTTATTTAAAGTTTTTATATTGGATTTATATTTAGTTTTTTTTGTTTTTGTTGAAAAAAAAGTACCAAATGCGATGTAATTAGCATTATTTTTAATTGCTTCCTTTGCTAATTTAATTGAGTTATGACATGTTATTCCAACAATTTTATCTCCAATAATTTTTTTGGCTTCTCTAATGTTCATATCTTTTTGTCCCAAATGACACCCATCAGCGTTTAATTTTTTTGCAAGAATTGGATCGTCGTTAACAATAAATTTTACATTATTTTTTTTACACAAATTTCTGATTTTTTTTCCTATCAAAATTTTTTTTTCAAAAGAGTATTTTTTAAATCTCATTTGAAAAAAACTTATTTTACCTGATTTAAATACTTCTTTTAGCATTTGGTAAAAATTCTTTGTTATTATATTTGGAGAGATAAGATAAATAAATTTTTTTTTATTTATTCTCAAGATCGCTTGTCCATTTTCCTTTAGCAGCCAAAGTACACATTCTTGCTCTATGGTTAAACACATCCTGTGTTTCTGTAATTTTACTGATATCTTTGGACCAAAATTTAAGAGCACTTTGTTGTAACGCTCTACCATATGAATAGGTCATTATAAAATTTGTACTATTGTTTTTGCTAATCAAATTTAGATTTTCTGTTGCTTCTACTTCGGATTGACCTCCAGACAAGAAAGCAATTCCTGGTACTTCTGTAGGTACTGAATTTTTAAGACATTCAAGTGTTTTGTCTGAAACTTCTTCATTAGAGATTTTGTTTTTTGAATTACTTCCAGCTAAAATCATATTTGGTTTTAAGATCATACCTGACAAATCAATTTTATGTAATATTAATTCTTCAAAACACTTTTTTATAACTTCTGTTGTCTTTTTTAAACATTCGTCTGCCTTATGATCACCATCCATTAAAACTTCTGGCTCTATTATAGGAACCATTTCACATTCTTGAACTAATGCAGCATATCTTGCAAGTGCATGAGCATTAGAATGAATTGCAAGCTTGCTAGGATAGTTATTGCTTATTGAGTAAACACCTCTCCATTTGGTAAATCTTGCACCAAGCTCATAGTATTTTTTTAATCTTTCTCGAAGCCCATCTAGTCCCTCAGTAATTTTTTCTTCTGGAGAGTTTGCCAAGTTCTTTGCTCCAGTATCCACTTTAATTCCTGGGACTGCTCCACTAGCAGAAATTAATTGAGGAATTAATTTACCTGAATTTGAAACTTGGTTTATCGTCTCATCGTATAAAATTACACCACCGATACAATCTTTCATACATTCTGAATTAAACAGCGTTTCTCTAAAAGCGAGTCTGTTTTTTGGTGTAGACTCAACGTTAACAGCTTCAAGTCTTTTTGTCATAGTTCCGTTACTTTCATCTGCAGCAAGTATTCCTTTACCATTTGAAAGTATTTTAAGAGCTATTTTATTTAGTTCTGACATATCAATTTAAAGCGCTTATACCAGGAAGTTCTTTTCCTTCAAGATATTCCAAAAATGCTCCACCTGCAGTTGAAACAAAATTAAACTCCTTAAGAGCATTTAAAGAATTAATTAATGAAACAGTATCGCCACCACCTACAACAGAGTAAATTTTATTTTCTTTATTTTTTTCAACTATTTTTTTTGCAATCGCAGTACTTCCATAAGCAAAATTAGGATTTTCAAAATATCCAGCTGGACCATTCCATAATATGGTATTTGAATTATCAATAATATTACATATACTTTCAACAGTTTTTGGACCTATATCCAAAATCATTTCATCTATTTTGATATGATTCAATTCTTTAATTTTAGGCTGACCATTTAAATCATTTGCCACCATTACATCTTCTGGGAAAATTATATTACAATTTTTTTCTTTTGATAATGAGAGTATTTCATTAACTATTGAATTAACATTTTCTTCCTTAAGAGATTTTCCAATATTATATCCATTATGTTCAATTAAATTATTAGCCATTGCACCCACAATTACTATGTTATCAAATTTTGAAATTAAGTTTTTAATTATATTAATTTTAGTGGAAATTTTAGATCCTCCTATTATGCAACTAACAGGTTTAGTTATGTTAGATGTAATTTTTTTTAGTGCACTTATCTCTAAATCTAATTGTAATCCTGAAAAAGATGGTAAAAATTTTGGAATTTCAGAAACAGATGCGTGAGCTCTATGTGAACATGAAAAAGCATCATTTACATAAATATTACCTAAACTTGCTAAATGTTTTGCAAAATTAATATCATTTTTTTCCTCATCTGGATAAAATCTAATATTTTCAATTAATAAAATTTTTTCATTAAAATTATCAAGCATTTCTTTTTTTATCTCATAAATATTTTTTTCAATAAGTTTTATTTTTTCATTTAATTTTTTTTCTATATCTTCTTGAATTGGTTTTAACGAAAGATCTTTTATCACTTTTCCTTTAGGTCGACCAATGTGAGATAAGATAACTATTTTTGTATTTTGCTTTAATAAAAATTCGATTGTAGGTAGAACTTTGTCAATTCTCGTTGCATCAATTATCTCACCATTATTAAGAGGGACATTCAAATCCAATCTTAAAATAACTTTTTTGCCTTGTAAGTTGGTTAGTTTGGAAACACTTTGCATTAAGAATTTTGATGAATAAATTCTGCAATATCACACATACGATTCGAAAAACCCCATTCGTTATCATACCAGGCTGAAATTTTACCCATATTGTCTCCGACAACACTTGTAAGTGATCCATCAATAATGGCAGATGCAGGGTTATGATTAAAATCAATTGATACTAATTTTTCATGAGTAATTTCTAATACATTTTTTAGATTATTTTTAGATGCTAATTCAAAGGATTTATTTATATTTTCTTTATTAATATTTTTTTTTGTACAGAAAACTAATTCTACAAGTGAGACATTTGGTGTAGGTACTCTCATTGCAACTCCTTCTAACTTTCCTTTCAAGTTAGGAATTATTTCACCAATTGCTTTTGAAGCGCCAGTAGATGTTGGAACAATTGATTGACTCGCTGCTCTCGCTCTTCTTAGGTCTTTATGAGAATTATCTAGAATTCTTTGATCACTTGTAAATGCATGAATAGTGGTCATAAACCCTTTTTCAATTTCGAAATTTTCATTTAGTGTATGTACAACTGGAGCCAAACAGTTTGTAGTGCATGATGCGGCTGAGATTATTTGGTCTTTACTGGTTATATCTTTTTCATTTACACCAAATACAATCGTTTTATCTGCATTTTTGCATGGAGCAGATACTATTACTTTTTTTGCTCCATTTTTAATATGAACTAAAAGTTTTTCTTTAGAATTAAATTTTCCTGTACATTCAAAAACATAATCAACATCAAATTTTTTCCAGTCTATATTTTCAATATTAGTTTCCTGTGAAAATGTAATTTTTTCATTATTTATTATTAAGTGATTTTCATCAAAATCTAAATCAGCATTAAATTTACCATGTATTGAATCATGTTTTATCAGTGCACAAGTAGTCTCAGAATTTGACCTATTGTTTATGTGTTGTATTTTTATTTTTTTATTTTGGCTTTCTATAATTGATCGAACTACCATTCGTCCAATTCTACCCATTCCATTAATTCCAACTTTAATTGTCATAATTAATTATTAATTAAATTTTTTGATTTGCTAGTTATATTTTCTTTTGTGAGCCCAAAAAATTTATATATTTCTTTAAATGGCGCACTTTTACCAAATTCATTAATTCCAAAATTTTTTCCATTTTCTCCAACATACTTTTTCCAACAATCACTTGAACCAGCTTCTAGGGAAATTTTGTATTTAGTTTCATTTAGTATTTTATTTTTATAAGATTTACTTTGTTTATCAAAAAGCTCCATGCAAGGTACTGAAATAACTTTAGAATAAATTTTATTCTTGGCAAGTTTATGACTCGCTTCGATTGCAAGATTTACCTCTGAACCACTTGCTAAAATTGTTAATTTAATTTTCTTCTTTGTTCTAAAAACTTCATAGGCACCAAGTGAGCATTTATTATTAGAGGAATATTTTTTTCTAATCGAATCTAAATTTTGTCTTGTTAGTGACAAAACACTTGGAGTTTTTACAGTTTTTAGTGCATGCTCCCAGCATTCAATTGTTTCAATTCTGTCTGCAGGTCTAAAGACATGTAGGTTTGGAATTGATCTTAATCCAGATAATTGCTCAATTGGTTGATGTGTTGGGCCATCTTCACCTAAGCCAATTGAATCATGTGTCATTACATAAATAACTCTTTGTTGCATTAGAGCTGACAATCTTATTGAAGGTTTGCAATAATCAGAAAATATTAAAAAAGTTCCACCATAAGGAATAAAGTTACTATGGAGTGCGATTCCATTCATAACCCCACTCATCGCGTGTTCTCTAACACCATAATGAATATAATTTCCATCAAAATTTCCCGGTGTAATAATTTTATGTTTTTTTGTTTTGGTGTTGTTGGATCCAGCTAAATCTGCAGAACCACCAATGAGATTATTATTTGAATTAGTTAATGCATTTAAAGTCAACTCAGAACACTTTCTTGTTGCCAAGCTTTTAGGCTCTTTGATTGCAAGTTTCTTTTCTGAATTTAAAACATTTTTAAAATTATTTTTTTTGATTAGATTTAATTTTTTAGTTTGTTTTTTAATAAATTTATTCCATTTTTTTTCACCTAATTGACCCTTGCGTCCTATAGCTCTCCATTCTCTCAATAATTTATTTGGAATTTCAAAGGGTTTATATTTCCATTTAAGAACTTTTCTAACTAATTTAATTTCTTCTAGCCCTAAAGGACTACCATGTGAAGAGGATTTGCCAGACTTATTTGGAGAACCAAATCCAATTTTTGTTTTACAAGAAATTACTGTTGGTTTTTTTGCATTTTGAACTCTTTTTAAAGCTCTGTAAATTTGATTTTCATTATGACCGTCAATTAATACGTAATCCCATCCATAACTTTCAAATCTTTTTTTAAAATTGTCCGATACAGCGAGGCTTGTTGGACCATCAATTGAAATATTATTATTATCGAATAGCATCACCAAATTTTTTAATTTTAAGTGACCAGCTAAACTCATTGCTTCGTGACTAATACCTTCCATTAAGCAACCATCGCCAGCTAGAACATAAGTTTTGTGATTAATTAGATTTTTACTTAATTTTTTTTTGAGCACTTCCTCTGCTATTGCAAATCCGACCGCATTAGCTATTCCTTGTCCAAGTGGCCCAGTGGTTGTTTCAATTCCAGTTTTTGGATGATACTCCGGATGACCTGCACAAATAGAGTTTAGTTGTCTAAACTTTTTAATCGAACTTAATGAAATACTTTTATAACCAGTTAAGTACAACAAAGAATAAAGAAGCATTGAACCATGCCCAGCTGATAAAACAAATCTATCTCTATTTAACCAATTTGGATTTTGCGGATTAAATTTTAAAAAATACCTAAAAAGTACTGTTGCGACATCCGCCATACCCATTGGCATTCCAGGGTGGCCTGAATTAGCCTTTTGAACTGCATCAATAGATAAAAATCTGATACAATTTGCTAAATCGTTATGTATTTTGCTCAAAATTATCCTGACTAGACTAAGAAGATTCTATTTAATATTATAAGTATATATATATGAATTCTATAAACGAAAAAGAAAAAAAACTTAATCTAGCTTTGGAAGAATTAAAAAATTTAGATCTAACTAATCCAGATTTGAAAAATAATATTCAAAATCTTAACTTGCAAAAAAATCAATTAGAGATTGAAAAAAATGAGCTAGAAAAAAAATATAAAGAATTATCAGATCAGAACGAAATTTTATCAAAAAGATTAGATGAGTTTAGAAGTAAAGAAAAGGCAGCAGAAAGAAAACAAATAGAGTTTTCTGAGAAAATTGATGAATTAAATCAAGAAACAGATATTTTATTGGAAGAGATTGATAAATGGCAAATGTAAGTATCAAATTCAATAATAAAGATTTTTTACTATCTTGTGATGACGGGCAAGAGGAACATCTAGAGGAATTGTTAATTCAAATAAACCAGAAATTTAATCATTTAAAAAACGATCTTGGCAATTTAGGAGAGAATAAACTCTTATTAATTACAGCAGTTAAAATAATGGATGAATACTACGAAACAAAAAAGAAAGTTGAAGAAAAGAGACAAGAATTTAAAGATTTATCAAATAAATTTAAAGAATTAAAAACTCTAATTTATGAATATAAAGATAAAAAAGAGGAGGAAATAAAAGAGCTAAATTTAAATCATGAAAAATTAAAGATTGAAATTGAAACTAATCAAAAAAAATATGAAGATTTAATTGATACTGCTGCAGAGAAAATTTCAAGTTTTGTCGAAAAAGCAAAACAAGGAAATTTATCTCAATAAATTTGTGAATAAGTCTAAAATAAGAAGAAAGATAACATTTCTTAGAAAAAAAAATTTTCAAGAAAATTTGAAGATCAATTCTTTAAAATTAATTAAATTTATAAGAGACAATAAGCTTAAAACAAAAATTGTTGGAGGATATTATCCATGCAATCATGAAATAGATGATTTAGAAGTTTTAAATTTATTTAATAAAAATAAAAAAATTATATCATTACCGATCATCAAGAAAAATAACCAAATGGACTTTTATGAATGGTCCAAAGATAATCCATTAAAGATAAATAAATACGGGATAATTGAACCATTATCTCAAAAGAAAGTTTATCCAGATATATTATTAGTTCCACTATTAGCATTTGATAAGCAATTTAATCGATTGGGTTATGGCGGTGGTTTTTATGATCGTTATATTGAAAAAATTGAAAATAAAAAAAAGGTCTTTAAAATAGGATTTTCTTTTTCTTTCCAAGAATTAAAAGAGGTACCAGTTAACAATTATGATAAGAAGCTTGATTTAATAATCACTGAAAGAGGTTTAATATTTTGAGAATTTTATTTTTAGGCGATGTTGTAGGTATTTCAGGATGTTCTAAACTTACTAGTAGCTTGATTGGTGAAATTAAATCAAGAAAAATTGATTTTGTTATTGCTAACGGTGAAAATGCTGCAGCTCAGGGGGTTGGTTTGACTGAAGAAATTTGCAAAGATTTTTATAACTGTGGTGTTAACGTAATCACAACTGGCAATCATGTTTGGGATCAAAAAGAAATCATGAAGTACATAGAAAAAGAAGAGAGATTGTTACGTCCTAAAAATCTTTTTGAGCCTGCACCTGGTCGAGGTTTTCAAATTTTCAAAACAGATAAAAATATAAGAGTTGGGGTACTTAACCTCATGGGCAATGTTTTTATGAAAAAGTGTGAAGATGTTTTTGATACTTCAAAAAAATTTTTAAGTGAATATAAATTAAAAGATGACTACGATTTATTAGTGGTTGATTTTCATGGTGAAATTACCAGTGAGAAAAATGCTATAGGTCATTTTTTTGATGGTCATGCAACTTTAGTAGTTGGAACTCACACTCATATTCCAACTAATGATGCAAGAATACTAAACAATGGTACTGGATACCAAACTGATGCAGGCATGTGTGGAGATTACGACTCTGTAATTGGGATGGATAAAGAAAATTCGTTAAACAGATTTCTAAAAAAAGACTCGGTCAAACATTTTCCTGCAGTTGGGGAAGGGACTTTGTCTGGTGTTATTGTTGATTGTGATATAAATACTGGTTTAGCTAAAGTTATTAATAGTTATATATTTGGAGAAAAATTAAAAAATTTTTAATTTATATATGGCAGGTCATTCTCATTGGGCAGGTATTAAACATAAAAAAGGAAAAGCTGATAAGCAACGTTCAAAAATCTTCTCAAAGTTGTCTAAAGAAATTACAGTAGCTGCAAAACTTGGAGATAAAGATCCTGCAATGAATCCAAGATTAAGATCAGCAGTACAGGCTGCTAGATCAGCAAATATGCCAAAAGACAATATAGAAAGAGCAATAGATAAATCTTCTGCTGCATCTGGTGCAAATTTTGAAAACTTGAGGTATGAGGGATTTGGACCAAAGAAAATTGCTGTAATTGTAGAAACTTTAACTGACAACAAAAATAGAACAGCTTCCAATGTGAGAACTATTTTTCAAAAATCTGGTGGAAGTCTAGGAACTCAAGGATCAGCATCTCATAACTTTAAACAACTTGGGATAATAAAGATTGATAAAAATGAAATATCTGATGATAAAATTTTTGAGTTAGCACTAGAAGCTGGTGCAGAAGAATGTATTTCCCACGAAGAATTTCATGAAATTCAATGTGTTTCAAATGAAATATATAATGTTAAAAAAAATTTAGAAAGCACAATTGCAAATTTTATTTCCACAGAGATTGAGTGGGTGCCAATTAATAGTGTTGATATTCAAAATGATGAAAAAGAAAGTGTGATTGAGTTTTTAGAAAATCTAGAAGATGACGACGATGTTCAAAACGTTTTTTCAAACGTAAATTTGGGAAATATTTGATGTTAATAATTGGAATTGATCCAGGAATATCGGGATCTATATGTTTTTTAGAAGATGGAATAATTAAAGATGTGCTTGAGATGCCAACAATGACCGAAGGCAAAAAAAATAAAAAACAAGTTAATGGATCTCAGATATATAATGAAATTTCTTTTAGAATAAAAAAATATGAAAAAAAAAATATTAAAGTTGTTATAGAACAAGTTTCAGCTATGCCAGGTCAAGGGGTAACTAGCATGTTTAATTTTGGTCAATCTTTTGGAATTTTAAAAGGTATTTGCAGCGCGATGCAGTTGCCAATTTATTTTGTAAGACCAGCAAAATGGAAAAAATATTTTAATTTAATTAACTCAGAAAAAGATGCCAGCAGGACGAGAGCTATTGAAATATTTCCTTATTTTTCGTCAAATTTATCAAAAAAAAAAGATTCTAATAAAGCTGATGCAATTCTTATAGCTAGTTATTTTCATGAAACATACAAAAATGACTAATCTTTAAATTTTTATAGTCAAATTCATGACACAATTAAGTGTGATGAGTGATTATGGAAGCAGACATAGCCGCAAATGCATTAGACTTAGGAACAAATACAGATTTTTCACTTCTAAGTTTATTTTTAAAAGCAGACATAATTGTTAAAGCAGTAATGATTATCTTAATACTTTGCTCAGTATACTCATGGGCGGTGATTATAGAAAAATATAGACTTTTTAAAAAAATAAATAAATCTTCAGAAGAATTTGAAGAAAAATTTTGGAACTCTAAATCTGCTGAAAATTTTTATAACAGTTTACCAAATAATTTAGAAGACCCAATGTCTTTGGTATTTCAAAATGCTATGGAAAACTTACTTAAGAAAAAATCAAAAATAAATTTGAGTGAAAGAATGACCGTGTTCCTTGAGGGCGGAATAGAAAAGGAAATGTCAAAAATTGAAAAGGGATTTACATTTTTAGCAACCGTAGGCTCAACTGCTCCATTTATTGGATTATTTGGGACTGTTTGGGGTATTATGAATTCTTTTCAATCAATTGCAATTTCAAGAAATACTAGTCTTGCAATAGTTGCACCTGGTATAGCCGAAGCATTATTTGCAACTGCATTAGGACTATTAGCTGCGATACCTGCAGTAGTTGCATATAATAAATTTAATACAGACGCAAAAAAATATTCAGAAAAATTAGAGAATTTTTCAAAAAGATTTTTAACAATAATTTAAATGGCTTTTAAATTAAATCGCTCATCAAAGGAACCAATGAGTGAAATTAATGTCACACCTTTTGTTGATGTGATGTTGGTTCTATTAATTATATTCATGGTCACTGCACCGCTTTTAACAGTAGGTGTTCAGGTTGATCTACCTGAGAGTTCAGCAGATTCTTTGCCTGAGGAAACAGAACCTTTAACACTTTCAATTAATGCGAAAGGTGAAATTTTTATTCAAGAATCAAAAGTAGAGTATGACAATATAATTGCTAAAGTTTTAGCTGTTTCAAAAAATAGAACTGACACAAGAATTTATGTAAGAGGCGATAAAACAATAAACTATGGAAGAGTTTTAGAGATAATGGGTTTATTATCTGGATCTGGTTTTACAAAGGTTGCGCTAATCTCTGAGCCTCTTAAACAAAGGTAGTTACAGTGAAGAATAGTAGTATAGCTATATCCTCAGCTTTACACATATCTTTAGTTGTCCTTACAGCTTTAAGTTTGCCTTTTCTATCAAAAAAACCAATAGACCTTCCACCCATAGTTTCTGTTGAATTAATTCAAATAACAGAAGAAACAAATATTCCTTTTGCGCCTAAAGCAAAAAAAATTATTGAAAAAGTAAAAGAAAAAGAAAAAAAACTTGTCTCAGAACAAGCTCCACCCAAAAAAGTAAAAAAAACTAAAACTAAGACTGTTGTTTCAGAGAAAAAAAACAAAACAATAGAAAAACAAAATCCCGAAGCTGTCCCTTTGCCAGATAAAGAGGTAAAAAAATTAAAGACTAAAGAGGAAAAAAAACAAAATCCAGAAAAGGTAGATAATGAAGTAAAGCAAGTATCTGAGTTTGAAAAAAAAGATTTATTTGATCCAAATAACATTGCTGCATTGATAGATAAATCAAAAGAAGAAACATCGGAAAAAGTGAAAACCAATAATGATGTTACACAAGATCAAGTAAGAAACGTTGAAAACTCTAAACTTACTCTAAGTGAGGAAGATGCTTTAAAAGCCCAAATATTTGGTTGTTGGAGCATCCCTTTAGGTTTGCCATATGATGAAAATTTATTAGTTAGAATAAAATTAAAGCTTAAACCAGATGGTTCAGTAACCAAAACTGAGATTTTAGATCATGCTAGAATGAATAAACCTGGACAAGGTTTTTATAAAGTCTTAGCAGAAAGTGCCTTAAGAGCAGTAAGATTGTGTCAACCTTTAAGAGTTCCAGCTTCTGGTTATGAGAGGTGGAAGGAATTACAATTAAATTTTGATGCAAGAGAGATGTTAGGAGGTTAGTATAAAGATTTTATGATTAAAAAATTTATAATTTTCATTTTTGTTTTTTTTCCAATAAAAACTTTAGCTTTAATTGAAGTTGATATCACAAGGGGAAACTTAAACCCTCTTCCACTTGCTGTCTCACCATTATCAATAGATGAAACATCTAGGAAGAATTTTGAACAGATCTTAGATAAAGATAACATAGGTTCTGAGATATCAGTAATTGTTGAAAATAATTTAAGAACCTCAGGTTTGTTTAATCCTTTAGATAAAAAGGCATTTTTACAAGCTCCAGACATAGCAAATTTAAAACCAAGATTTGAGGATTGGAATTTAATCAAAGCTCAAGCTCTTATTACAGGTAAAGTAAATTATATTAATGATAAGTTAAGAGTTGAGTTTAGGCTTTGGGATGTGCTTGCTGCAAAGGAAATGATGGCTTTGGCATTTACAACTGTGCCAACAAATTGGAGAAGAGTTGGACATATTATATCAGACAAAGTTTATGAAAGGTTAACAGGTGAAAAAGGATATTTCGATACTAGAATAATTTATGTAGCTGAGGAAGGACCAAAAACACAAAGAATAAAAAAATTAGCTATCATGGATCAAGATGGTGCTAATAATAAATTTCTAACTTTAGGAAATGAACTTGTGCTCACTCCACGTTTTAACCCTGCAAGTCAAATGGTTACTTATTTATCTTATTTTAAAAATATGCCACGAGTTTATCTTTTAGATATTGAAACAGGAACTCAAGAAGTTGTTGGAGATTTTCCTGGAATGACGTTTGCTCCTAGATTTTCACCTGATGGAAAAAAAATAATCATGAGTTTTGCAAAAGATGGTAAGTCAGATATTTATACAATGAATTTAGAAACCCGTTTAGTTGAGAGGATAACAAATCATCCTTCAATTGATACATCACCTTCATATTCGCCAGACGGAAAATATATTACTTTTAATTCTGATAGAAGTGGTTACCAGCAAATTTATGTAATGAAAAATGACGGGAGCGATGTAAAAAGAATTTCATTTGGAAATGGTTTGTATGGAACACCAGTTTGGTCTCCTAGAGGTGATTTAATTGCATTTACGAAATTACATAAAGGAAAGTTTTATATTGGAGTGATGCGAACAGATGGAACTGGTGAAAGATTATTAACAGAAAACTATTATCAAGAGGCTCCATCTTGGTCACCTAATGGAAGAGTTTTAATATTTTATAGAGAAACAAAAACAAATTCTAAAGGTGAAGGTTTTTCTGCTAAATTGTGGTCTATTGATTTAACTGGTTATAATGAAAGATTGATCAAAACTGAGACAGACGCGTCTGACCCATCTTGGTCGTCTTTATTAAGTAATTAATATCAATTTATCCTTGAAAAAGATGAAATTTCTTGATTTTTTCGGTTGAAACATCTAATTAGTTGTGAAAAAGATAGTATTTGAAAAAGCAGCAAGGAGCAAATTAATGAGATTAAACAAAATTTTAAAAAATGCGTTACTAGTTATTTCTGCTGGAATAATTTTAACAGCGTGTGCAACTAAAAAAGAGGTAGCTGTAGAGGCACCGAAAAAAGAAGAAACAAAAAAAGAAGAAACAAAAAAAGAAGAAACAAAAAAAGAAGAAGTAACTAAGATTGAAAAAATTGCAGGCCAAATGCAAGGTGATGTTTACATTGGAAATGATAGCGTAAAATATTTGGCTGACGGTGTTGCCGACAGAGTATTCTTTGCAACAAACGAATCTATATTAACAACAGCTTCAAGAGAAACTTTAAGAGCTCAAGCTGCTTGGTTAAGAGCAAATTCTAACATTACAGTAGTCTTAGAAGGTCACGCAGACGAAAGGGGAACAAGAGAATATAACCTAGCGTTAGGTGAAAGAAGAGCTAATGCTGCTAAAGATTATTTAATGACCTATGGCGTTTCATCTGACAGAATTACAGTAATCAGTTATGGTAAAGAGAGACCAGTTGTCTCAGGTTCAAATCCTTTAGCTTGGTCGAAAAATAGAAGATCAGTAACTGTTAAAGCAAACTAAAGAATTTTTTAAAAAAGACCCTAAAAGTTTTTGGATTTTTAGGGTCTTTTTTTTGCCTTTATATAATCATATAAAAAAACAAATGAAATCACTCTTCAGGTCAATTTTATTTAGTTTAATATTAATATTAAATTTTCTTTTTTCAGGAAATGCTTACTCAGATAATCACAATATTTATGAAATCTTAGATTTAATTAAAAAAGATTTAAAAACTCTTGAAAGAGCTGTTTACTCAGGTTCAATTGAAATTGAGGGAAATTCAAATAACGAAACAGTATCAAATCTTGATAATAACTCTGAAGATGTCTTGACAAGGCATTTGCTAAAGTTATCAGAGGTAGAAGAGCAGTTTAGGGAACTTACTAACAAGTTTGAGGAAATTAGTTTTAAGCTTGATAAACTTTCAAATAGAGTATCCAAGCTACAGTCTGATAATCAGATAAGGTTTCAAGATATAGAAAATGATATAAGTTCTGTTAATGTAATTGAAAGCAATCAGCAATTGAGTTCTGCACCTAAAATTGAAAAGCAAATACTACCTGGAAGTTCACAGCCACAAGACTTAGGCACAATTTCTTATAAAGATATGGAAACTTCAGAGAAGAACCAACAAATACAATCGGTTGATACAACAGCTTCTATTGTAGAAGAAACTTTTCAAACGGAAGATAAAATTTTACCAATAGATTTAACTACAAAAGAACAATATGAATTTGCAACTAGTTTTTTAAAAGTTGGAGATTACAGCACAGCGGAGAGAGCTTTTAGAGAATTTGTCTTATCAAACCCTGAAGATGAATTAGCTGGTAGCGCTCAATATTGGTATGCTGAAACTTTTAGAATAAGACAACTTTATACTGATGCAGCTTCAGCTTATCTTGAAGGATATCAAAAATATCCAAAAGGTAAGAAAGCTCCAATAAATTTATTAAAACTTGGAGTTTCAATGGTTCAAATTGGCGAAAAGGATCAGGGTTGCAAGATGATTAATGGTGTAGAATTACAATATCCAAATGCAAACCAGTCTGTAATACAAAAAGCAAAATATGAGTCTAAAAAATTTGAATGCGTCAAGCAAGATTCATAAACAACTTTTTAGTAAGTTAAAAGTTAAAAGAATTTATAAAATCTATAATAAATTTGAAAAAAATTTAAATTTAAATAATAATTTTACAGTTGCTGTATCAGGAGGTGCTGATAGCCTTGCTTTAGCTTTTTTCTCAAAAATTTATTCAATTAAAAAATCTTTGAAAGTTAAATATTTTCTGGTTGATCATAAATTGAGAACCAATTCATCTGCGGAAGCTTTATTTGTAAAAAACCTTTTAAAGGATTTTTCTATTGATTTAGATATTTTAAGATGGAATGGGAAAAAGCCCAAAAGTAATATTCAATCTCTCGCAAGAAAAAAAAGATATAATATTTTGATCAATCAATCAAAAAAGTACGAAATTAATCATATTTTGTTTGGTCATCATGAAGATGATGTTTATGAAAATTTTTTTATAAGGCTTTTAAGGGGTAGTGGTTTAAAAGGTATCGTATCTTTAGACAAAAAAACTTCAATTAACAAAGTAAACATTTTAAGACCTTTAATACAAATTGAAAAAAAGGATTTAATCTACATTTCTAAAAAAGTCTTTAATAAATATGTGGAGGATCCATCAAATGAAAATGAAATTTTTAAAAGAGTAAGAATAAGAAATTTAATTAAAAATCTTGAGAATGAAGGTTTAGATAAAAATAAATTTAAATTATCAATTCAGAAATTAAAAAGTGTTGACCAATCAATCCAGTTCTTTTGTGAAAAAAACTTGAGAGAAAATTCGATTATTTATGAGAATAAAGTTGTTTTGAACGAAGAATTTTTTAATTTTCCTCAAGAAGTTTTGTTCAGGTCATTTTCACGGATTTTACAGTTAGTCGGAAAAAAATACTTTCCACCTAGGGGTAAAAAAATTGTCAATATTTTAGAAAATCTAGAGAATAAAATTACTTTTAAAACTACACTTGGAAATTGTGTTATAAAAAAAATTAACAGAACTGTGATTGTACATAAAGAGCGCTAATATCTTGAAATTTGCAGTTATTTTGTCACTTGTTTAATTTGTAATAATTCTTATCTTATTGTCATGAATTTAAAAAATCTCGCTATGTGGGGAATAATAGTTTTCTTAACTATTGGTCTCTATAATATGTTTAAAAATCCTCAATCAAATATTAGAGGAGGGAATCAAATAATATTTTCAGATTTTTTAACTTCAGTTGAGAATGGAGAAATTTTAAAGGTAGAGATACAAGGAAACAATATCAAAGGTGTTTACTCAAATGGAAACTCCTTTTCTACTTATGCCCCAAATGATCCTAATTTAATAGAAAAATTATCAGATAAAGGTGTGAGCATTTCTGCAGCTCCATTAGAAGAAAAAATGCCTTCATTATTTGGTGTATTACTCTCTTGGTTCCCTATGCTTTTATTAATTGCTGTGTGGGTCTTTTTTATGCGGCAGATGCAAGGTGGAAAAGGTGGAGCGATGGGATTTGGCAAGTCAAAAGCTAAAATGATGAATGAACTTAAAGGCAAAGTAACATTCAATGATGTTGCTGGAGTAGAAGAGGCAAAAGAAGAAGTAGAAGAAATTGTCGAATTTTTAAAAGATCCTAAAAAATTTAGTAGACTTGGTGGAAAGATACCAAGAGGTGCTTTACTTGTAGGACCACCGGGTACGGGAAAAACTTTATTAGCAAGAGCTATTGCAGGTGAAGCAGGGGTTCCTTTCTTTACTATATCAGGTTCAGATTTTGTTGAAATGTTTGTAGGTGTTGGTGCATCTAGAGTAAGGGATATGTTTGAACAAGGTAAAAAAAATTCTCCTTGTATTATATTTATTGACGAGATTGATGCAGTTGGAAGAAGTAGAGGTGCAGGCTTAGGTGGTGGTAACGATGAAAGAGAGCAAACATTAAACCAATTACTAGTAGAAATGGATGGTTTCGATACCAATGAGGGAGTTATCATAATTGCAGCAACAAACAGGCCTGATGTACTTGATCCTGCATTATTGAGACCTGGAAGATTTGACAGACAGGTAGTTGTTTCCAATCCAGATATTATTGGAAGAGAAAAAATCCTTAAAGTTCATGTTAAAAAAATTAAGATGGCACCAGATGTTAATTTAAGAACTATTGCAAGAGGAACTCCAGGCTTCTCTGGAGCAGACTTAGCTAACTTAGTCAATGAAGCTGCCTTATTAGCGGCTAGAAAGAATAAAAGAATTGTAACTTTATTAGAATTTGAAGAAGCAAAAGATAAAGTAATGATGGGTGCTGAAAGAAGATCGATGGTTATGACTGAAGATGAAAAAAAACTTACTGCTTACCACGAAGGTGGTCATGCTTTAGTCTCATTTAATATGCCTAGTTATGATCCAATTCATAAAGCCACAATTATTCCAAGAGGAAGAGCGCTTGGAATGGTTATGAATCTACCAGAAAGAGATAAGCATGGATATTCAATCAAATATCTAAAAGCAAGACTGGCAATCTGTTTTGGGGGAAGAGTTGCAGAAGAATTAATTTTTGGAAAAGACAACATTTCAACAGGAGCAGGTGGAGGAAGTGGTTCAGATATTAATCAAGCCACTCAACTTGCAAGAGCAATGGTAACTAAATATGGTATGAGTGAGGAGATGGGTCCAGTTGAATATGGAGAAAATCAAGAAGAAGTTTTCTTAGGAAGATCGGTTACTCAAACTCAATCAGTTTCAGAAGAAGTTGCTCAAAAAATCGATAAAGAAATTAGAAAACTTGTAGACGAAGGATATAATCAAGCTAAGAAAATATTAACTGAGAAAATAGATGATTTACATAAAATTGCTAAGGCATTAATTACTTATGAAACCTTAACAGGTGAAGAGATTGAGAATATAATCAATAAAAATTTGTATCCAAAAGATAAAATTTTAGAAAATCAAGATTCAAAAGATGATCATGACTCAGCTTTAGGGGCCATGGGTCTAAAACCAAAAATTGTTCATTAATTTATAATGCAAAGATATTACACAAGAGCGTGTAATTTCTATTATGGTGATCAGTCAAGAATTTTAGTTAGTAAAAAAAAAACCATACCTTTACATCAAATTAAAGAAATATCGTTTGAACATATTGAAATAATAAGTAGAAAATCGAAGAAAAAAATTTCCATTAATCAAATAAAATATTTACCAAACGATTTAAAGAAAAAAGTTAATTTAGATTTAAAAAAAATTAAAACTAAAAAAAAAAATTTTTCTAATTTAAAATTTAAAAAGATTCCAAATATACTAGGTGTCTTAAATCTTACACCAGATAGTTTTTCTGATGGAGGAAAATTTAATACAAAACAAAGAGGAATAAGTCATGCTTTTAAACTATATAACGATGGTGCTGATTTAATAGATGTTGGAGGAGAGTCAACAAGACCAGGATCAAAGATAGTAAATAAAAAAGATGAGTGGAAAAGAATTAATGAAATCTTAAAATCTATTGTAAAAAAAATTCCAATTTCTTTAGATACTAGAAAATCTGAAATAATGAAAAATGGAATTAAATTAGGAGTAAAACTAATTAATGATGTTTCAGGTTTAAGTTTTGACTCAGAAACAATTAATGTATTAAAAAAATATAAAGTTCCTTTTGTCATTCAGCACAAGCTTGGAACACCAGAAAATATGCAAAAAAATCCAAAATATAATAATGAATTACTGGATATTTATGATTTTTTTGAGAAGAAAATAAAACTTCTAAGATCTAAAGGTATTAAACATAACAATATAATTTTAGATCCTGGAATCGGGTTTGGAAAAAAACTGAAACATAATATGAATTTAATCAGAAATGTTTCTATTTTTCATTCATTAGGATTTCCTATACTTGTAGGAAATTCTAGAAAAAAATTTATTAAAGATATTTCAAAAAAAAATGATAGCTTTACCAGAATTGGAGGAACAATATCGTCATCATTATATTTGATGACACAAGGAGTTCAGATTTTAAGAATTCATGATGTTAATGAAGTTATGCAAGCAATTAAAGTTTTTAAAGAGATAACAAGTAAATAATGGCAAAAAAATATTTTGGAACAGATGGAATAAGAGGAGCTATTAATAGCAAAAATATTAATGGAGATATGTTTTTTAAGTTTGGACTAGCTAGTGGTACATATTTTAAATCCCAAAAGAAAAAAAAACAAACAGCAATAATAGCAAAAGATACAAGATTATCAGGATATACACTCGAACCTGCTCTTGTTTCTGGTTTAGCTTCTGCTGGCATGCATGTTTACACTTTGGGCCCTTTACCAACCAATGGATTAGCCATGCTTACAAAAGAAATGAAGGCCAACATGGGTATTATGATTACAGCTTCTCATAATCCGCATTACGACAATGGATTAAAATTATTTGGTCCTGATGGAATGAAATTATCAGATAAAATTGAAAAAAAAATTGAAGCTCTTATAGATAAAAAAATATCAAATAACCTTTCCAGTCCTGAAAAGTTAGGAAGAGTTAAAAGATTAGAAACAGGAACTAAACAATATATTAAAATATTGAAAAAAAATTTCACAAAAGAGTTCAATTTAAGAGGATTAAGGATTGTTATAGATTGTGCCAATGGTGCTGGTTATAAAGCAGGGCCTGAATTATTAAAATCATTAGGTGCTAAAGTTATAGCAATAGGTGTAAACCCAAATGGTTTGAATATTAATAAAGATTGTGGATCAACTTTTCCAAGAAAAATTAGAACAGCTGTAAAAAAATATAAAGCTCATATTGGCATTTCTTTAGATGGAGACGCTGACAGAATTATAATGTGTGATGAAAAAGGTAACATTGTAGATGGTGATCAAATAATAGCTGCTTTAGCAACAAGATGGAAAAATAAAAAAATGCTAAAAGGTGGTGTTGTTGGAACACTAATGTCGAATTATGGATTAGAAAAATATTTAAAATTCAACAGAATAAAATTTTTAAGAGCTAATGTAGGTGATAGATATGTTAAAGAAAAAATGCAAAAATATAAATTTAATTTAGGTGGTGAACAATCAGGACATATTATTTTAGGTAAATTTGCAACAACTGGAGACGGGTTGCTTGTAGCTTTAGAAGTTCTTTTTGCTCTGAGAAAAGGTAAAAAAACGAGTGAATTTTTTCAGAGTTTTAAAAAAACCCCTCAATTATTAGAAAATATAACTGTTAAAGATAAAAATATTATTAACAAACCTGAGATAAAAAAAGTTATAAAACTCGCAGAAAAATTAATTAATGGTCAAGGAAGAATTTTAGTTAGAAAATCAGGAACAGAAACTAAAATTAGAGTGATGGCAGAAAGTGATAATCAAATACTTTTATCCAGATGTGTAAACATGATAACCAAAAAAATAAAATAAATTGAAACCAAATTCGAAAATTTTAATTATTGCGGGTTCGGATTCATCTGGTGGAGCTGGTATACAAGCTGATATTAAGACTGTTACAGCTCTAGGTTCTTATGCGATGACAGCTATAACTGCGGTTACAATTCAAAATACTACTGGTGTAAAATCAATAGTAGGTATAAATCCGAAAGAAATTTTCAATCAAATTGTTTTTACTTCCAAAGATATTAAGCCTGATGCAATCAAAATAGGAATGTTACACTCATCTAATGTTATCAAGATGGTAATTAAAGCTTTAAATATAATTAAAGTTAAAAGTATTATTTTAGACCCCGTCATGGTTGCAAAAGGTGGTGCCAAATTAATAGATAATAAAGCAATTAAGTTATTAAAATCGGAATTAATAAAAAAAGTTTCACTAGTTACTCCTAATATTCCTGAAGCTGAAATTTTGACTGAAACAAAAATCATATCTGTTGAAGATATGATTTATGCTGCAAATAAGCTTATGGAATTTGGAGCTAAAAATGTACTTATTAAAGGTGGACATTCAAAAAATAAAATAGTTAAGGATGTTTTTGTTAATAAAAAAGATATTAAGATTTTTAATAGTACGCGTTACAAAACAAATAATACTCATGGTACAGGTTGTACCTTATCAAGTGCAGTCACTACATTTGTATCGTGTGGAAAACCAGCAAAGAAATCTTGTGAGCTTGGAATTAAGTATGTAAATTCAGCTATTAAAACAAACCCAAATTATGGAAGAGGTCATGGTCCCATTAACCATCTCACTTCTATAAAAGTAAATAAAAAATTTAATTAATGAAAAACATAGTTGTTGTTGGATCTCAATGGGGTGATGAAGGAAAAGGTAAGATTGTTGATTGGTTATCTGAACAAGCAGATGTAGTCATTAGATTTCAAGGTGGCCACAATGCGGGCCACACTCTTGTTATTGATGGCGTTACTTATAAGCTAAGATTACTTCCATCTGGCATTGTTAGAAAAGGTAAAATATCAATAATTGGTAATGGTGTTGTTGTAGATCCTTGGGCCTTATTGGAAGAAATTGAAGAGATAAAATCTAAAGGTGTAGAAGTAGATGTAGATAACTTCATAATATCAGAATCTGCAAATCTGATTTTGCCTTTCCATAGAGAAATGGATGAAATTAGAGAGGATACAGCAGGAAAAAGTAAAATAGGAACTACCAGAAGAGGAATTGGACCTGCTTATGAGGATAAAGTAGGAAGAAGGTCAATAAGGGTTATGGATTTAAGATCAGACAAAAATTTAGATCAAAGATTAGATTCTGTATTGATACATCATAATGCAATCAGAAAAGGACTTGGAAAAAAAATTTTTGAAAAAGATCAACTTAAATCTGATTTACTCAAAATTGCTCCTAAAATATTAAAATTTTCACAGCCTGTATGGCTTAAAATTGATCAATTTAAAAAGCAAAAAAAAAAAATTTTATTTGAGGGTGCACAAGGTATTTTGCTTGATGTAGATCATGGAACTTATCCTTTTGTAACTTCATCTAATACAGTTGCTTCTAGTGCAGCTACTGGAACAGGCTGTGGTCCTAATTCAATAAACTATGTTTTAGGAATTACAAAAGCTTATACAACAAGAGTAGGGGAAGGACCTTTTCCAACAGAACTAACTGATGGAGTAGGTGAACTTTTGGGGACACGTGGAAAAGAATTTGGAACTGTTACAAGTAGAAAAAGGAGATGTGGATGGTTTGATGGTGTTCTAGTAAGACAAACAATCAAAGTTTCAGGTATAGATGGTATAGCTTTAACAAAATTAGATGTTCTTGATGAATTAGATGAAATTAAGATGTGTGTTGCTTATGAGCTTGATGGAGAAAAATTAGATTATTTACCTGCTGCTGTAGAAGATCAAATTAAAGTAAAACCAATTTACAAATCTTTTCCAGGCTGGAAAGTATCTACCAGTGGAATTAAAAATATAGACTCTTTACCTGATAATGCAAAAAAATATATTTTTGCAGTAGAAGATTTTATTGGTGCAAAAATATCTAGTGTTTCGACTAGTCCTGAAAGAGATGATACTATTTTAATTGAAAATCCTTTTCAGGCTTAATTTGCTGGTAATAAATTTTTAGATTTAGCAAGAAGAAGCATTTGTTTTTGAAGTTTTTCAAATGCTTTATTTTCTATTTGTCTAACTCTTTCTCTGCTGATCTTATATTTTTTACTTAAATCTTCCAAGGTTGTTGGATTATCATTTAGTCTTCTTGAATACAATATCTCTCTTTCTCTATCATTAAGCACTGAAATAGAATTTTTTAACAAATCTTTTCTTTGCTCCATCTCTTCGTGTTGAGCAAATTTTAAATCATGATCAAGCTCTTTATCCACTAACCAGTCTTGCCACTCATCACCATCCTCTCCAACTTGAGCATTCAATGAAAACTCTTTTCCAGAAAGTCTTCGGTTCATTGAAACAACTTCTTCTTTACTTACATCAAGTTTATTAGCAATATGGTTAACGTGTTCATCCCTTAAATCACCTTCAGTTTCAGGAGATATTTGGTTTTTAATTTTTTTTAAATTGAAAAATAATTTTTTTTGAGCAGTTGTTGTTCCAATTTTTACAAGACTCCAAGATCTTAAAATATATTCTTGAATGGATGCTTTAATCCACCACATAGCATAAGTTGCCAATCTAAATCCTTTTTCTGGTTCAAATTTTTTAACAGCTTGCATCAGACCAACATTTCCTTCTGAAATCATTTCGTTAATTGGCAGACCATAACCTTTGTATCCCATCGCAATTTTTGCAACTAATCTTAAGTGACTAGTTACTAGTTTTTCTGCAGCTTTAATGTTTCCAGTTGTTTTCCAATTTTTTGCCAACATATATTCTTCTTCAGCAGCCAACATTGGAAATTTTTTTATCTGCTCTAAGTATGCAGAAAGGCCGCCCTCATTGGATAGAGTAGGAAGATTTTTGCTCATAGTTGTGCTCATAGCAGAGTTTATTTAGTTAATTATATCTAATTTTCAATAATTTATTCTTCAGTGTTTCTAAGCATTTTTAAAATATTATTTAGTTCTTGGGGCAAAATTGAGGTAAAAATCATCTTTTTCTGAGTTCTAGGATGAACAAAGCCCAAAGTCTTTGCATGTAGAAATTGTCTGTCTAAATTTGTAATTGAATTTTGAACTTCAAAATCGACATTTTTTAATTTTTTATATTTTTTTTTATATTTATCATCACCAACTAAACTATTACCCTTATAGTTCATGTGTACTCTGATTTGATGGGTTCTACCAGTTTCTAATTTGCATTCTACTAAACTTAATGTTGGTATTTTTTTATTTTCAAAAATTTCAATTGTTTTATAATTTGTTATAGCTTTCTTACCTTTTGAACTACTAACTTCCATAAGTTGTCTGTTTTTTGAACTACGTGTGATAAATGTTTCTATCCTACCAAAAGATGGTCTAAGCTTTCCCCATATTAAAAGTTGGTATTCTCTAATAATTGTATGGTTACTGAATTGTTTTGATAAATTTTCATGGGTCTCATTATTTTTTGCTATCACAACTAAACCTGAGGTATTTTTATCAATTCTATGAACAATTCCAGGTCTTAATTCATCCCCAATAGTTGATAAAGACTGTTTATTATAATGTATTAATGCATTTACAATTGTTTTGTCATAGTTGCCTGCTCCAGGATGCATTATAATTTTTGAAGGTTTATTAATTACTAATAAATCAGAATCTTCATAAACAATATTTAATTTAAAATCATAAGGATTTAGAGATGCAATCTCTGGTTCTGGAATTATAAGATTTACTACATCGCCAATCGAAACTTTTTTCGATGGGCTTTTAATTATTTCATTATTTAGTTTTAATTTTTCTTTTAAAATTAAGTTTTTTACTCTGGTCCTACTAATAATTTCGTCTCTTTTGTTAATCAATACATCAACTCTTAAATTCTTTTCTTCTTCTTTAACTATAAAATTAATGCTTTTTTCCATAAAATATAATATTAATACTATATGCGCTTGTAGCTCAACTGGATAGAGCGCCAGATTTCGGCTCTGGAGGTTCAGGGTTCGACTCCTTGCAGGCGCACCATTTACTCTCCAATATTAATTAATGTCCCTTTTTCTCTAGCTTTATCAAACGAAAAATAAAAAGTTACTATAGCAGCTGTTAAATAAAATGCATTTAGTGAAAGTGCGATATAAATATTTTCATAGCTAACACTTCCATTAACTAAGATGTTTCTAGTTTCTTCAAATATATAAACCAAAGGCAATGCGAATGCTATTGATTGAAATATTTCAGGTAAAATTTCAACTGGATAATAGATACAACCAAAAGGTGCCAATAAAAACATTGTAGACCAGGCGATATTCTCAAAAGACGGACCAAATCTTAGCAATCCAGCCGAAACAAAAAGACCCAAAGTGATACCAAAAAT
Organism: uncultured Pelagibacteraceae bacterium; assembly: GCA_902533445.1. Taxonomy (GTDB): domain Bacteria; phylum Pseudomonadota; class Alphaproteobacteria; order Pelagibacterales; family Pelagibacteraceae; genus Pelagibacter. Next base: position 11,255 of record CACALX010000009.1, on the reverse strand, counting down.
ATACAAGCTTAAAAAAAGAAAAGCTAACGGCAATCCCAAGTTTAATATAGATATTCCAAATAATGGTGAGGTTAATAGTATTGCTGGTATTAATCCGATCAGAGCTCGTATTAGAGCGGTAATTACAAGTGCAGTAATTATTTCACTAATTTTCATTGGAGCTATAAATAAATTAGTAAAATTCCTACTCCAAATTTCTTCTAAAAATAACATATTAAAACCTATACTTGTTCTAAAAAGAAAATCATAAAGAATTGCACAAGACAATATAACTCCTACAGCGCCACTGTAGTATGAACTATGTGCTGCAAAAAAATTTGAAATGAAACCCCAAAGAGTTATTTGGATAGATGGCCAATATATTAAATCAAGTATTCTAGGGAACGACCTAGTAATTAAATAAAAATGCCTTAAAAATAATCCGTATATTTTTGTAATATTCATTTATCTTTCCTAACAATTTCTAAAAAAACTTCTTCTAGATTTTTTTGCCCATATTTTTTTATTAAATCTTCTGAAGTACCACCGTCTACGATATTACCATCTTTCATCATCATAACTGAATTACATAATCTTTTTACTTCATCCATGTTGTGAGATGCCAACAAAATAGATATTTTTTTTTCTTCTTTAAGCTTTTCTAAAAAGGTTCTAATAAAATCTGCTGTTTCTGGATCTAGAGCAGCAGTTGGTTCATCTAATAAGAGCACGGTTGGATCATTAATCAATGCTTTTGCCAGACTGACCCTATTTTTTTGTCCTGATGATAGTTCTCCTGTAATTTTATCTAAAAGATCTCCTAATCTTAATTTTTCTGAAAGAAAATTAATTCTCTCATTCAAATTTTTAATATTATAGAGCTTCCCATACACAATTAAATTTTGCTTTACAGTTAATTTTTTAGGTAATTCAATGTATGGAGAAATAAAATTCATTTTGTGTAGAATTGAAATTTTATTATTTTCAATATTTTTACCATTGATTAAGACTTGGCCACTTGTGGGCTTTAATAATCCTAGTATCATTCCAATGGTCGTTGTTTTTCCACACCCATTTGGACCCAACAGTCCTACTATTTCATTTTCATCAATTTTAAAACTTATATTATTAACTGCTTTTTTAGTCTTATATGATTTTGATAGATTTATGACTTCTATTGAGTTTTTCATTTGTAGTTTGATGCTCTCTTAAGTCTGTCATTTATTGTTTTTCCAATTCCTTCATTTGGTATTTTTTCTACAGCTATTGATTTATATTTATCTTTTTTTATTTTCCTCAAAATACTATACAGGTTTTTGGCAGCCTCATTTAAGTTATTTGTTTTGCTTAAATAATAAATATCTTTAGATACATTTTCTCTTTTTTTTAAAAGTACAAAAGCTTCATTTGTTTTATTTTTTTTCGCATTCATTCTTAAAGGTAATCCTGGAGAGTAGTGTAAAGGAAAAAGACCAGGAGAAATTTTATCTTTTGAATTTATATTAATAATTATATTTTTTCTTAAAGTTTTTTTTATTTTTGAAACGCCTAATCCTCCATATCTTAGTAATCTTGGTTTATCTATTATGCTTATTATTGTGGATTCAACACCTATCTTACAAATACCACCATTCAAAATAAATTTTATTTTGCTGCCAAATTCTTCTTTGACGTCAGCTGCTTTCACAGCACTTAATCTTGAGGAAATATTAGCACTTGGTGCTGCAACTGGATATTCTAGATTTTTTAGTAATTTTCTAAATACGGGATGTCTTGGAAATCTTATAGCAACTGTTTTTTTATTATTAGTTACAAACTTTGATATTTTAGAATTCTTTTTAAGCTTCAGTACATATGTTAAAGGTCCTGGAGAAAATTTTTTATAAAGTTTAATAAAACTATTATTTATTTCACAATCTTCTGAAATTTTCTTTAAATTATAATAGTGAACAATTAATGGATTATTAGCAGGTCTTCTTTTTAGATTAAAAATTTTTTTAACAGCGACATCTGAGTACGCATTACCCGCAAGTCCGTAAACAGTTTCTGTTGGAACAGCCACACAATGACTTTTGTCTAAGTAATTTTTTGCTTTTTTGATATTTGATTGAATATTTTTCATGTAATAGTAATGATTAATATATGAAAGATAAAAATTTACCACTCGATTATGACAGTAGAACGCTTGAGGAATTGATAGACGATGCAAATCAAATAATAAAATCATTAGAAGAAAAAGATGATTTAGATAATTCTGTAGAGAGCTATCAGGAGTTGCTAAAATTAAATAATTTAATTGAAAAAAAATTTCAAAAAAATTTTAGATTTATTAGTGAAAAAACAAATAAAAAAATTAAGGAAATTATTAAGAGAAAGTGAAAAATCAACTTAACAAAATTGCAAAAGATACCAATGTATTCTTGAAGAGATACATTCAGGAACAAGGAAATTCCAAATTAATTTATGCAATGAAGTACGGATTATTTCCTGGAGGAAAAAAAATTAGATCTAAAATATTAATTGATATTGGATCTTTATTCTCAATTAACTATAAAACATTAATTGTTATAGGGGCTGCTGTGGAATGTATTCATGCTTATTCTCTTATTCATGATGATTTACCATGCATGGATAATGATAATATGAGAAGAGGCAAGCCATCAACTCATATTAAATTTGGTGAGTCGACAGCTGTTCTTGCTGGAAATTCATTATTAACAATAGCTTTTGAAATTTTAACTAGCTCAAAGTTAAATTTGAGTGACAAAATTAAAGTTAAATTAGTAGATAAACTTTCTAAATGTTCAGGACATTTGGGTATAGCGGGAGGTCAATATTTAGATTTAGATTTTGAAAAAAAGAAAGTTTTAAAAAAACAAATTGTAGATATGGAGATTAAAAAAACAGGAAAACTTTTTAGCTTTTGTTGTGCGGTCCCAGCAATCATTAAAGAAAAAAGCATAAAGGAAATTAAATTTTTCGAGAGTGTTGGTTCTGATATCGGTCTTCTTTTTCAAATAGCAGATGATTTAATAGACTTTAAAGGTAATTCTAAAATTGCTGGTAAAAAAACCAAAAAAGATCAAAAAAAAGGTAAAGCTACACTAATAAGTTTACTAGGCCATGATGCTTCAATCAAATATTGTGGTAAAATTATTTCAGATATTAATAGAAATTTAAAAATTTATGGTTCAAAATCAAAAAAATTAAATGATACATTAGAATTTATATTGAATAGAAATAAATGAAAAATAATTACAAGTTTTTAGATAATATTAATTTTCCGTCCGATTTGAGAAAAGTTTCTGAAAATGATTTACAACAAGTGGCTGACGAAGTTAGAGAAGAGATGATCAGTGCAGTATCTAAAACTGGTGGACATCTAGGTGCAGGTCTAGGCGTCGTTGAGTTGACTGTAGCCCTACATTATGTTTTTGACACCCCTAATGATAGATTAATTTGGGATGTAGGACACCAAGCATATCCACATAAAATTTTAACAGGAAGAAAACAAAAAATTAATACTTTAAGACAAGGTAATGGTTTATCAGGTTTTACTAAAAGATCTGAGAGTGAATATGACCCATTTGGTGCAGCCCATAGTTCAACATCTATATCATCTGCACTTGGTATGGCTGAAGCAAATAAATTAGAAAACAAATATTCTAATGTAATAGCTGTTATTGGAGATGGAGCAATTAGTGCTGGTATGGCATACGAAGCTATGAATAACGCTGGGGCATCTAAAACCAAAATGATCGTTATATTAAATGATAATGATATGTCTATTGCAAAACCAGTAGGTGCAATGAGAACATATTTAGCAAAATTATTTACTGGAAAAATTTATTTTAGCTTAAGAGAAACTTTAAAATTAATCACCTCAGCTTTTTCAAAAAGATTTAGTGCTAAAGCTGGTAAGGCAGAAGATTTTTTTCGTTCGGCTGTTACAGGTGGAACACTATTTAGCTCACTAGGTTTTTATTATGCAGGACCAATAGATGGACATGATCTTTCCACACTTGTCCCTATTTTAAGAAATGCTAGAGACTCAAAGCATGAAGGTCCAATTATGATACATATTAAAACTCAAAAAGGAAAAGGATATTCATATGCTGAAAAAGCTAGTGATCACTATCATGGAGTATCAAAATTTAATGTTGAAACTGGAGAGCAACAAAAGAGTGGTTCTAATTTACCCGCTTATACAAAAGTTTTTGCAAATACGCTTGTTAAACACGCAAAAAAAGACAGTAAGATTGTTGGAATAACTGCAGCAATGCCAGGTGGAACAGGTATGGATATTTTTGGAAGGGAATTTCCAAAAAGAATGTTTGACGTTGGTATTGCCGAACAGCATGCCGTTACTTTTTCCGCAGGTCTTGCAGCAGAAGGGTATAAACCTTATGCAGCTATCTATTCTACCTTTCTTCAAAGAGCTTATGATCAAGTTGTGCATGATGTAGCAATACAAAGCCTTCCTGTAAGATTTGCAATTGATAGAGCTGGATTAGTTGGTGCAGACGGATCAACGCATGCAGGGTCTTTTGATATTACTTATTTGTCAACTTTACCAAATTTTATTGTGATGGCAGCTAGTGATGAAGCTGAGTTGGTAAAAATGATTAATACTTCTGTTGGTATTAATGATAAACCCAGTGCAATAAGATATCCAAGGGGAACAGGTATTGGAGCTGAGCTTCCTTCAATAGAGGAAAAAATAGAGATAGGTAAAGGAAAAATTATTCAAGAAGGAACTCAGGTTTGTTTACTAAGTTTAGGAACTAGACTTGAAGAATGCAAAGTAGCAGCAGAAGAATTGAATGCAAAGGGTATTTCAACAACAATTATAGATGCAAGATTTGCCAAACCTTTAGATGAAGATTTAATTTTAAAATCTGCAAGAGAACATGAATTGATGATTACAATTGAAGAAGGTTCTATTGGAGGTTTTGGTTCCCATGTTAAAAATTTATTAGCCGAAAAAGGAATATTCGATAAAGGATTAAAATTTAGATCGATGACTCTTCCAGATGAATTCATAGAGCAAGATAATCCAAAAAAAATGTATGATATTGCTGGACTGAATAGTCCTCAAATCACAAAAAAAGTATTAGAAGTTTTATTTAAAAAAGATTCAATTAGAGTAGTAAAAAATTAATAAGCTATCCGCACTGAGCCTGATTCATCAGATAGTGATCTAATAAAACACAATTCATCATTGCTTCTCCAACTGGAACAGCCCTAATTCCTACGCAAGGGTCATGTCTTCCTTTAACAGATATTGTGGTATTTTTTCCAAATTTATTAATCGTTTTTCTTGTAGTTAAAATTGAAGATGTCGGTTTAACTGCAAATGATGCTATTATTTCTTGCCCTGAAGAAATTCCTCCTAAGATACCACCTGCATTATTAGAGTTAAATTTTAATTTATTATTTTTGGATGATATTTCATCTGAGTTTTGTTCACCACTTAGTTGCGCAGAATTCATCCCAGTGCCAACATTTACCCCTTTAACTGCATTAATACTCATAAAAGCTGATGCAATATCAGAATCTAATTTTGAATAAATAGGCGCACCAAGACCCACAGGAATGCCTCTTGCTCTAACCTCTATTACAGCTCCACATGATGACCCTGATTTTCTTACACCAAGTAAATATTTTTCCCATAATTTAATCATGGACTTATCTGGACAAAAGAATGGATTTTTTGAAATAATTTTATCATTCCATTGTGACGTATCACATCCTAAGATTCCTAATTGAGTGACAGCACCTATAACTTTAAATTTTTTTCCTAATTTTTTTTGAAGTACTAGTTTAGCTATAGCACCAGCCGCAACTCTTGAAGCTGTCTCTCTAGCTGAAGATCTTCCTCCACCTCTATAATCTCTAATTCCATATTTTTTAAAATAGGTAAAGTCCGCATGACCTGGTCTAAATTTATCTTTTATATTTCCATAATCTTTAGATCTCATGTCTTTATTATAAATAATTAGAGAAATTGGTGTGCCAGTAGTTTTTCCTTCAAATACACCTGAAAGTATTTGGACCTTATCGTCTTCTTTTCTTTGTGTGGTAAATTTTGATTGTCCAGGTTTTCTTTTGTCTAATTCTAATTGAATATCTTTTTCATCTAGATTTATGTTTGGAGGACAACCGTCAACTATGCAGCCAATAGCAGGACCGTGAGATTCACCCCAAGTTGTGAAACGAAATAGCTTTCCAAAAGTGTTAAATGACATTATTTATATTATATAGATTATTTTGTTTAAATTATGAATGAAAAAAACCAACTTGGTATCAACAGCTGCTTTTTAAATTTAGATGACCCAATTAAGTTATTTGAAATATGGATGGAAAAAGCTAAACAGACTGAACCAAATGATCCAAATGCAGTTGCGCTAGCAACTTCAAGTAAAAATAATGTTCCATCCGTCAGAATGGTGCTTCTTAAGGGTTTTAATAAAGATGGATTTGTTTTCTACACTAATTTAAATAGTAGAAAAGGTAATGAACTAAAGGAAAATCCTAACGCTTCAATGTGTTTTCATTGGAAAAGTCTTTTAAGACAAGTAAGAATTAATGGAACTGTATCATTAGTTTCTGATGATGTTGCAGATGAATATTATTCTTCGAGAGCATATGAAAGTAGAATTGGTGCATGGGCATCAAATCAGAGCCAAGAATTAAAAAATAGAGATGAATTAATAAATTCAATTAAGGCGTATAAAAATAAATATTCTGATGAAACAAAAGTTCCTAGACCTAAACACTGGTCTGGATGGAATTTAAATCCACAAAATATAGAGTTTTGGCTAGATGGAGAAAATAGAATTCATGAAAGATTACTCTATACAAAAAGCCAGAATGGATTATGGAATAAATCTTTATTAAGTCCTTAAAAATTTCTCGCCAAACTGAAAGACGTAAGTTTTTTAAGAATTTCTTTTTCTTTAGTATCCCTGAACACACTTAAAGAATTTGATGCTAAATTAATATAGTGCTGGGCTTTTTGGTAGCATTCATTTATAATCTTATATTTATTAATCAAAGATATAATATTATTAAAATCTTCTTTTGTTCTGTCTTTTTTATTAAATACTTCTTTCAGCCTATTTTTTTCATCGTTTTCTAATTTTTGGTAAAGCAAGATTATTGGTAAAGTCACCTTTCCTTCAAAAAAATCTTTTCCTATTTTTTTTCCAAATAACTTTAATTCAGAATTATAATCTAATGTGTCATCTGCAATTTGAAAAGTTAACCCTAAATTCCTTCCATAAAATTCTAGCGCATCTTTTTCTTTATTTTCTACTTCAGCTAAAATTGAACCTACTTTTGTTGAAGCGGCAAATAGTTCTGCAGTTTTGGCAGAGATAATTTTTAGATATGTTTCTTCAAGCATATCAACTTCATTATTATGTTGTAGTTGTAATACTTCTCCCTGGGCAATTTTAGATGAAGTTGATGATAATAGTTTTAATACTTCTAAGTTTCCATCTTCCACCATCATCTCAAAGCATCTACTTAAGAGATAATCTCCAATTAAAACTGAGGAATGATTACTCCAAACTTTATTTAAAGTTTCTTTACCTCTTCTAATCTCACCTTCATCGATAACATCATCATGCATCAAAGTTGCACTGTGAATAAGTTCTACACAAGCTGCTAAATTTACGTCTCTCGAACCTTTTGAGTAACCACATAACTTAGCACTTCCTAATGTCAATAAAGCCCTAAGTCTTTTGCCACCAGTTTCTATATGATAATTAGTCATTTTTTGAACTAATTGAACATCACTAATTAATTTGGATTTTATTCTTTCTTCAGTCAAAGCTAGTTTTTCTTCAACAGAATCCTTCAATTGGAAATATGAATTATTTATCTGGTTTTTAAGCTGTACGACGGTTCCCATATTAATTTTAAATTAATATAAATAAGCTATATTTATTACTTATCATTTGACGCACCTATTTCTTTAATTATAAGTAGTCTTTATAATCAACTAAATATTCTGTAAGAGATAAATATGTTATCCTTTTTAAAAAAGAAAAAAATTGTTTCACATATTAAATTAAATGGCGTCATTGGTAATGCTGGTAAATTTAAGCAAGGTATTGATTTTGCAGGACAGGAAGAAATTATTAAAAAAGCTTTTTCACTAAAAAAAGCTGCTGCAGTAGCAATATCAATCAATTCTCCAGGAGGTTCACCTGTACAGTCACATTTAATTTATAGTTTTATTCGTCAGCAAGCTAAAAAAAGTAATAAGAAAGTTATTTTTTTTGCAGAAGATGTTGCAGCATCTGGGGGATATCTTATCTCATGTGCTGGAGATGAAATCTATGCAAATTCAAGTTCAATTATTGGATCTATAGGGGTTATATATTCATCATTTGGTTTTACTGAATTAATTAAGAAAATTGGTGTTGAGAGAAGAGTTCACACAGCTGGAAAGAATAAGAGCACACTTGATCCTTTTATGGAAGAAAAGGAAGAAGATATTCAAAGACTTAAAAATATTCAATTAGATTTACATCAAGATTTCATAAATGTAGTTGAAAAAAGTCGTGGAGCAAAATTAAATAAAATAGAAGTAGAGTTATTTTCTGGTGAATTTTGGTCAGGCTCTAGAGCTAAGAAATTAGGATTAATAGATGGCATAGGAGATGCTCATGAAATCTTAAAAGAAAAGTTTGGTGAAGATGTCGTAATTAAAAAATTTGAAAAAACAAAAGGGTGGTTAAGTCAAAAACTTTCATCTTCAAATCATATCGACCAATTTGCAAATATTTTAGATGAAAGATCAATCTGGCAAAGATATGGTTTCTAAATCAAAAGATAAAATTCTTACATTTCAAGATACAATTTTAAATCTTCAAAAGTTTTGGAGTAAAAAAGGATGTGTAGTTCTCCAACCTTATGACATGGAAGTAGGAGCGGGCACATTTCATCCAGCAACTACATTGAGGTCATTAGGGGCTAAACCTTGGAAGACAGCATATGTGCAGCCATCAAGAAGACCCACAGATGGAAGGTATGGAGATAATCCAAATAGACTTCAACATTATTATCAGTTTCAAGTTCTTATAAAACCTTCACCTGAAAATATTAAAAAACTTTACCTCAATAGTTTATCATCTATAGGAATTGATCATTCAGATCATGATATTAGATTTGTAGAAGACGACTGGGAAAGTCCAACATTGGGTGCTGCTGGTCTAGGTTGGGAGGTATGGTGTGATGGCATGGAAATTACTCAATTTACTTATTTTCAACAGATGGCAGGATTTGAGTGCAAACCTGTTTCTGTAGAAATTACATATGGATTAGAAAGAATATGTATGTTTATTCAGCAACAAAAAAATGTCTATGATCTGTTATGGAATGATGATGGTGTAAAATATAAAGAAGTATTTCATCAAGCTGAGAGAGAATTTTCGGCATATAATTTTGAACATGCGAATGTAGAGTCACTTTTTAAAATGTTTGATATGCACGAGTCGGAAGCAAAGTCATTAGTTGAAAAAAAAATTTCATTACCAGCTTATGATCAATGTTTAAAAGCAAGCCATGTATTTAATATACTAGATGCACGTGGAGCAATTAGTGTTGCTCAAAGGGCAGGATATATCGCTAGAATAAGAGATATTACAAAATCAGCTGCTAGTATTTGGTTAGATAGTCAAAAATAATGTCTGAATTTTTCTTAGAATTATTTAGTGAGGAAATACCTTCAAATTTACAAAAAAATTTAAGAGAAAATTTACTAAAAAGTTTTAATGAATTTTTTATAGAAAAATCTATTAAATTTAAAAAAAATTCATCTTACTCAACACCCAATAGGTTGTTAATTTTGTTTGAGGGAGCTGAAAAGAAGATAGTTTTAAAATCTGAGGAAATAAAAGGCCCGAATATAAAGTCCCCAGATGCCGCGTTAGAGGGATTTGCAAGATCAAATGGTGTTTCAAAAAAAGAATTGTTTATAAAAAAAACAGATAAAGGTGAGTTCTATTTTTATAAAACCAGATCAAAAAAATTAGACACACATACATTATTAGAGGAGGCCATACCTCAAATACTGAATAAAATTCAATGGAAAAAGTCAATGAAATGGTCAAATTATGAACTATTTTGGGGTAGGCCCTTAAAATCTATATTATCCATTTTTGATAAAAAAAAACTAAATTTTAAATTTCATCATTTCATTTCATCTAACTCGACATTTGTTGATAAAGAATTTGAAGAAAAGAAAAAACTATTTTCAGACTTTAAATCTTATAAAAATTTTTTTAAAAAAATGGATATAGTTATCGATCACACTGAGAGAAAAGATTTAATTGAAAAAAAATTCGATATTATTTTAAAAAAAAGAAATATAAATATCGATAGCAATCCCAAGCTTCTTCAGGAAGTAGTCGATTTAACTGACCAACCTAACGTAATTGTTTGTGAATTTGATAAAAAATTTTTAAATATACCTAAAGAGATTTTAATACTAACCATGCAACACCACCAAAAGTATTTTCCTACTTTTGATAAAAAAGGAAAAATTACAAATCAATTTTTAGTAGTAGCAAACAATAAAGATAAAAAAGGATTAATTAAATTAGGAAATGAAAGAGTAGTTGAAGCAAGATTAAGTGATGCAGAATTTTTCTGGCAGAAAGATAAAGCTCAAAACATGGTCAAAAAAATTTCTGATTTGAAATTAATGAATTATTTCAAGGGTCTAGGAAATTATTTCGACAAAGCTCAAAGAACTAGAAAGCTTGGAGCTATTATTTCTGATGAATTATTAATTAGCAAAGGAAAAGTAGAATTATCGGCATCGATAAGCAAAGTAGACTTGTTATCTGAATTGGTTGGTGAATTTCCAGAACTTCAAGGGATTATGGGAGGTTATTTTGCAAATGTGCAAGGTTTCGATAAAGAAATATCACTTGCTATTAGTGAGCAATATTTACCCGTTGGATCTGGAACAAAAATTCCAAAAAAACCTTATAGCATTGCTTTATCCTTAGCTGATAAGATTGATACTTTAGTTGGATTTTTTGGTGTAAACCAAAAACCAACAAGTTCTAAGGATCCTTTTGCCTTAAGAAGATTAGCATTAGGGATTATTAGAATTATCATTGAGAATAAAAAAGATTTTAAAATTAGAGACTTAATAAATTATTCTTCAAGTTTGTATCAGGATCAAGGATTTGAATTTGAGAATAAATCTTTACAAAAAGAATTACTAGACTTTCTTTTAGAGAGGTTGAAATATT
>CACALX010000008.1 GCA_902533445.1 uncultured Pelagibacteraceae bacterium | reverse complement strand
TGCAACACGTCTTTTGTCTTTGTCAATTTCAGTAATTACACAATCTATTTCATCTCCAACTTTAAACATTTTTTTTGCTGAAATATTTTTTTTTGTCCAGCTTAGTTCGCTTGAATGAAGCAAGGTTGTTAAACCTGGTTCTAGCTCACAAAAAGCTCCAAAGTCCATTAATTTTACTACTTTAACTTTGTAGATTTTATTTAATTCGTAATTTTCAATATGCTCAAAAGGATCTGGAGATAATTGTTTTACTGAACATCCAACTTGTAATTTTTCTTTATCAACACTAATAACTTTTAGGTCGTGTTTTTCACCTATATTAAATACTTCATCAGGATGATTTACTCTTGAATAAGAAATTTCTTGTAAATGTACCAATACATCTAATTCACCGTTTACATTAAAGAAGCAACCAAAAGAACTGTATCCTTTTACTTCGGCACCTTTTATAATGTCTCCGACTTTATATTTCTCAACTATTTTTGCTTTATCCTCTTTCTTGAAAGATGAAATTATTTCTCTCCTTGATACACAGGCATTGCCTCTAACTTTATCTAATTTAATTAAAGCAAATTTTTGCGGCTCATTCATTAGATGACTAATATCTTTTAAAGGTTTGTCACTAATCTGCGATCCAGGTAAAAACATTAGTGAACCTGTCTCTATATGTTCGACTATACATCCACCTTTACACTTAGAAGTAATTTTTCCCATTATAGGTTCATTTTTTTCATATGCTTCTACTAGTTTGTCCCAACCTTTAATTTTTTGAGCTTTACTAGCGGAAACTAAAACTTCGCCATGTTTATCTTCAATTTTTTCAAGTAAAACTGGAATTGTTTCCCCAACTTTAATTTTATCTGAAAGACCCATGCTCTTTAATTCATTTATATCAAGAACTGGTTCTGATTTTAGACCTTCAACAAATAAAAATACAAATTTCTCTGTAATTTTATTTATTTTACCTTCAATTATTTTACCTTCTTCTATTTGAACTTTTGAGAGTTGACTATTTAGTAATTTTTCGAATTCTTGAGATGCTGGATTTGATAAGTCTTTGTAAATTTCCATTAAATTTTAATTTTCCTGTCTATAATTTTTTTTATTTTTAAAAAACACGCTCTTTTAGATAACTTTGTCGTGTTAATCAACATAGAATCTTTTGTTTTTTTAAGAGGAGAAATTTTACGATTATAGTCATTTTTATCCCTATTTTTTATACTTTTTAAGACTTCATTATAGGTTAGCTTATTATTTGTTTCTTTTAGTTCTTTATATCTTCTCAAAGCCCTTGTTTTAACATTAGCCGTTATAAAAAACTTAAAATCTGCGTCTGGAACAATGTTGTAGGTAATATCACGACCATCGAGGATAGATCCTTTGTATTTTTTTGGAGGATTATAAGCACAATTTACTTGAAATGAATGAACAAGTTTTCTTATATTTTTATTTTTTGCAATTATTGAGGCTTCTGTTCCTACTTTATCTGATAATAAAGCCTTTTTGTTAAGATCCCCTATTTTTAAATTTTTAATTTTATTTTTTATAAATTTAAAATTAAATTTTTTTGGTTCCTGTAATTTATAAAATGCAATTAATCGATATGCTTTACCTGTATCTACTTTAAGTAATTTGTAGTGTTTAGCTAAAGCTTTTGCAACAGTTCCAGCTCCCGCAGCCGCTGGAGAATCAATCGCGATTTTCATGATGTTATTTCGTTTAATCATTTTTTTAAATCATCAATAATTTTTAAAAAGTTGGGGAAGGAAGTGTTTATAGAATCTTTGTCATGAATGTTCCATGTTCCACCAAAGGATAAAGCTGCAATTATACTTGTCATAAAAACTCTATGATCTTTTAAATAATTTTTTATTGTAATTTTTTTATTAAATTTTAAATTCAGATTTGGGTTACCATAGATTTTAATTGAATCATTTGTTGTAATTGTTCTCACTCCCAAATTTTTCAAAATTTTTTCAGCCCATTTTAACCTAGGACTTTCTTTATGATTTAGTTCACCTAAATTTTTAAAATAAGAAACACCCTTAGCTTTTGCTGCAACTAAAAATATGACTAAAAATTCATCAATTGCACCACTATTTAAATGTGGAGGACAATTAATTGCTTTTAAATTTTTTGCACCTACGACTTTTATGTCAGCTTTTTTTTCACCTTTGTAGTTTTTTATTTTTTTAAAAATTATATCTGCACCCATTTTTTTTAAAATAGTTATAATTCCAACTCTAGATGGATTTATATTCACATTTTTAATTATTAATTCTGAATTTTTTAAGAGAACTGTTAGAACAATGAAAAATGCACTAGAGCTAATATCAGACGGAATATCATAATTTAAAGTATTAATTTTTTTTACTTTTTTTATTTTAATTTCATCAAATTTTTTTCCACTTTTGATACTGATTGGTAATTTTAAATGCTTACTTAATAGCTCAGTGTGATTTCTTGATTTTTTTGCTTTAATTATTGTAGTTCCATAAGTCCTCATTCCTGCAAAAATAATTGAACTTTTACATTGCGCAGATCCTTTATTTTCTAAATATTTAATCGGTTTTAGTTTAGATGATCCATAAATTTTTAATGGTAAAAATTTATTATCCCTCAATTTAAATTTAGTTCCAAATTTGCTTAGAGGATCTGATACCCTTTTGAAATCTCTTTTTGATAAACTTTTATCTCCAACTAATTTTATCGGTTCTGGAGAATTTATCAGCAAACCAAGAATAAGCCTACCTAGAGTTCCTGAATTTTGGGCGTCTATTGTAAGGTTTTTTTTATACTTATAGCCATCAATACCTTTTCCAAAAATCTTACATTCTTTTTTTTTAATAACTATTTTTATGCCTAATTTTTTAATTGCTTTTATCGCTGCCAAAACGTCTTCGGACATTAATAAATTTTTTGCTTTTGACGTTCCATTTGCTAACGAAGCGAAAAGTACCCATCTTATGCTTAAACTTTTATCACCAGGTACTGTTATTATTTTTTTAAAATTTTTAATTTTATTTTTTATATTAACAATTTTGGACATTTAAATTTAATTGAATTTAAAGTTGTCACCAAAATAAGCATTTTTTGCGTTTATATTGTTAACTAATTTAGAAGGTGTATCTTGAGCAACAATTTTTCCATTGTTTAATATCATAGCAGTATCAACACAGGCAAGTAGATCTCTTGCCTGATGGTCACATATAACTACTGTTATTCTGTTCTCTTGTTGAAGATTTACAATTATCTCTTGAAGCATTTTAATTGTTAATACGTCTAATGCTGCAAACGGTTCATCAAGTAGTAAAACTTTTGGATTACTTAATAATGCTAAAGCTAAAACCAATTTACGCTTTTGACCTCCTGAAAGATACTTGGCTTTTATTTCTTTAAGATTATCTAGTTCAAATCTTGAAATTAAAAAATCTATTCTTTCTTTACGAAAATTTTTTTTTTCAATTACAATTTCACTTATTGCTCTTAAGTTATCTAATAAAGTTAATTCACCAAAATAACCTCCATATTGAGGGCAATAGCTAGTTCTAAATTTTTTAGTTCTAAAGTAAACTGGATAGTTGTTTACTTCAGAATTATCAATTTTTATAATTCCTGAATTTGGATTAATTAATCCTACTAAAAGATTGAAAATCGTACTTTTCCCAACTCCATTTGGGCCCAGCATTCCAAATATTTCACCCTGATTTATTTTAAAATTAATATTGTCTAAAATTAATCTATTACCGTAAGAAAGAGATATATTTTTAAATTCAACTATAGGATTAAGATTTTTAAAAGATTTAATCCTAAATTTTTTAATTATCGCCATCAGAATAATTTCTATTTTTTATATTAACTTTTTTATTTTCTTCATGCATAAAAATTTTTGTGTCTTTTGTCTTTGTATCTATTTCAATTACATCAGCTTTTAAAACATTTTCTCCTGTAGTAAAAACAATATTTTTTGAAACAATTATTCTATTTTTAAGCATAGAAAGATCTAAATATTCTCCAGTTATCCTATTTTCCAAATAGGTAATTACAACATTTTTAGAAAAAATTGTATCATAATTAGATGCATTATACTTTCCAAAGCTAGAGGTAATGTCTATTTGATCAGAATTTTTCAATTTAATTTGAGATTTCACATTTTTTAAAAAGATAATTTCACTATTATTGAGATCTATTTCTCCTTCAGCTGCGTTTATAATATATTCGTTTCCATCATTGTCCTTCGCAACGTATTTTATATTTTCAAGTAAATTAGCACTGTAACTATCTTCCTCAGTTACAACTAATTCTTCACTTTTTTTTTTGTAAATTGAATTTACAATGTAAATTAAAAGCA
The DNA here is from genome assembly GCA_902533445.1 of uncultured Pelagibacteraceae bacterium. GTDB lineage: Bacteria > Pseudomonadota > Alphaproteobacteria > Pelagibacterales > Pelagibacteraceae > Pelagibacter. The sequence continues at coordinate 67,054 of CACALX010000008.1, read as the reverse complement.
CTGTTAAAATAATTGAAAAAACAACAATTTTTTTAATCATTTAAGATATGTTAGATTGTAAAATTGTGTGTATATGAACTATACCAATAGTTTTGTTTGTATTTCTACTATTATTCACAATAAGAGATGTAATTTTTTTTGTATTCATTATGGAAAGTGCCTTAACTGCAAACTCATTTTTATCTATACTTATTGGTTTCTTTGTCATAATTTTTTTTACAGGTAATAAATAAAAATTAGAATTTTTTTGGCTAAATCTTCTTATTTGCCCATCCGTAATAATTCCACAAGTTTTTTTATTTTTATCTGTTATAACTAGAACACCTAATTTTTTGTTAGTTAGAACTTTTAGTGCTTTACTCATTTTTAAATTTTCATCTACAAAAGGAATATTTTTTCCAGTGATCATGATATCCTCAACCGTTTTAAGTTGTGCTCCTAAGCTTCCTGCAGGATGAAGCTTTTTAAAATCCATTTTGCCAAATTTTTTATATTTCATCGATGCTATCGCAAGAGAGTCGCCTAAAGCTAATTGTGTTGTAGTACTTGCAGTTGGAACTATACCTTCAGCTTCATCAACTTTTGGAGTAAGTAATTTTATGTCTGAAGCTTTATAAAGAATAGAGTCTTTTTTTGAAACAATTCCAATTAATAAAATTTTATTTCTTTTTGCAAATTGAATAATATTTTTAAGCTCACTTGTATCCCCTGAATTGCTAATTAATATTAGAATATCTTTTTTAGAAATCATTCCTAGATCACCATGAGAAGCCTCACTTGCAGCAAGACTAAATGAGGGTGTTCCAACTGATGCTAAAGTGGCAGCAATTTTTGAAGCAATTAGTCCACTTTTTCCAACACCACATAATATTACTTTTGATTGACAGTTAGCTATCTCAAAAACTGCTTCACCAAATGATTTGTTAATACTTTTTTTTAAGCTCTGTAATGCTTTTATTTCAAGATTAATTACATCTCTTGCTGTAGAAATAAATTTTTTATTATTCATTAATGTGACCAAATATCATCTCTAAATAGTGCAAGATCAAGATCAACCCTCGTTTTTAGAAATTTCAAACAATCATTGTAAAGTTGTATCCTGTTTTCACGTTCTAATATTTTTTTTAATTCATTATGAATTTTATGCAAATAAATTACATCATTAGCACAATATTTAAGTTGAGCTGGTGTTAACTCACCTCCAAAATCTGAACTCTGAAATTGTTTGCTGATATCTATATTTATAAATTCTTTTATTAAAGTTTTTAAAGAATGATTGTCAGAGTAAGATCGTGCAAGTTTTGAAGCGATTTTTGTATCTAAAATATTATTAGTTTCTGTTTTTAAATAATGTTTAATATGGGCCATATCTGCGCGTCCATAATGAAAAATTTTTGTTATATTTTCATTGGTTAATAGCTTCACTAAATTTGGTGCTTGATAATTTTCTCTATCAAATTGAACTATATGAGCATCTGAGTTGCCTGAAGATACTTGAATTAAACACAACGGATCACGCCTGACATTTAGACCCATAAACTCACCATCTACGGCAATTATATTGCCTAAATTTAAATCATCTGGTAGATCATTTTTGTGCAATTGAATATTATTACTCATTTTTAAACATATATATATGAAAGCAAAAAATTGTCTAATTTTTGGTGGTAGTGGTCAAATTGGTCGAAATCTAATTAGGAAGCTTACAAAGAAGAATTACAAAGTAACTGTTGTTACGAGAAACATTCATCAAAAAAGCTACATCATAAAAACTCAAGCAAATGCAGGTTATATAGATATTGTTGAATCTAATATTTTTGAAGAACAAAAACTTAGAAAGCTTTTTGAAAATGCAGATATATGTATAAATCTAATAGGTATTTTATTTGAGTCAAAGAAAGGAAATACATTTAAAAATATTCACACTGTTTTTCCTTCTTTGTTATCTAAACTTTCAAAAGAATATAAACTTAAGCACCTTATTCATCTATCAGCACTTGGAATAAACGAGGCCACAGACTCTGATTATGCTAAAAGTAAATTAGAGGGAGAGGAAAGAATTCTTAGAAATTTTCCGTTAGCCACAATTATAAGACCTTCTATTGTGTATTCAGTAGACGATAATTTTACTACAAATTTTATGACACTTTTAAATAGATTGCCAATATTTCCACTATATTATGAAGGTAAAACTAAGTTTGCACCAATTCATTGTTCAGACCTAACTGATGTTATTTTAAACGTAATTTCAAATAATGTTAATTCCAAAATAATTGAATGTGTTGGTCCAGAAATAATTTCATTTAAAGAAATATTAGAAAAATTATTAAATTTAATTGGAAAGAAAAGATTGTTAATACCAATGCCTCTACCAATAGGACAAATTTCAGCGAGATTTTTTGAAATTATGCCAAAACCACTTTTGACTAGAGATCAATTAAAACTTCTAAAATATGATAATGTTTTATCTGGAAAATATAAATCTAATTCTGACATAGGTGTGCCAAGTTTGAGATATTTCGATGATGAAGTTAAGAAATATTGCTATATGTGGAGGGAAGGTGGTCAATTTTCCACAGAAAAATATAATTCAGATAATATAGATATTAAAACGAGTTAAGTTTCTAAGCAGATTGAATTTTCTTTTCAATAAATTCTGGAACTTCCTCTTTATCTGTAACTTCTTCTTTTTTACCTTTTGGTTGATAAGCATAAAGTAAATGAAGTTTACAATAAGAGAAATCTTTTAAAGAGGATCTGCCACAAAAATAAAATTCTTTTTCATCTGGATGACCTATTGGCCACTTGCATGAATTCTCATCCAGTTCTTCTAATTGTTTAGGATTTTCTGGTTCAAAATCTTTTTCAATAATTAATGATTTAAATTTACTTTTACGGCCTCTTTTTGATTGAACGTTATTCTGTTCAATTGAATTTTCAAAATTTTTATTAGAAGTAGCAGTTCTAGTTTTGATTTTTGCTGAAAGATTTAATCTATGAGCTTTACCAATCACAGCGTTACGACTTATGCCTCCAATAATCTCAGCTATTTGGCTAGCTGTATTACCTTTGCCCCATAATTCTTTTAATTTTGAAACTTTTTCTTCAGTCCAGCTCATATCTATATATTGTGTTTAATATTATTTAAACGACAATATACTGTTATTATTTTAAATGAAACAAACAAAAAATTAGAGTTATCAACAATAAAAGCCTAACCTAGATTTACTCAGGTTTTCAATCATAACTTGTATCTATGAAATAAAATTTATAAAACAAATTTAATTTATGAGCAATTTAGCAAAAAATTATAACAGAAAAAAAATTTCATTTAAGTATGGTAGGGGAAGTTATCTTTATTCTACTGATGGAAAAAAATATCTTGATTTTGTGATGGGTATTGCGGTTAATTCTTTAGGTCATGCTCATCCAAGTTTAGTAAAAACAATCAATAAACAATCTAAAAAACTTTGGCATGTTTCAAATGCTTTCCAAATTCCTGAGGGAGAAAATTTAGCTAAAAAATTATGTAAAAAAACATTTGCTGATTATGTAATGTTTCAAAATAGTGGAGCTGAAGCTACAGAGGCAGCTATTAAAGTTGCTAGAAGATATTTTTTTTCAATAGGTAAACCAAATAAAAATAGAATTTTATGTATTAAAAATTCATTTCATGGAAGAACATTAGCTGCAATTTATGCGAGTGGATCAAAGAAAATGACTGAAGGATTTGGCCCCAAAGTAAAGGGGTTTGATCACTTTACTTTTGGAGACCACAAAGCATTAGAAAAGAAAATTTCAAAAGATACTGCAGCAATAATGGTTGAAACGATCATGGGAGAAGGGGGGATAAAAGTCATTCCAGACTTTTGTTTAAGAGAGCTTAGAAAATTATGTAATAAGAAAAAAATTCTTTTAATTTTGGATGAAGTTCAATGTGGAATAGGTAGATCAGGAGATTTTTTTGCATTTGAAAAATCTAAAGTAAAACCAGATATAGTCCCAATAGCCAAAGGAATTGGAGGTGGATTTCCTATAGGAGCAGTTCTTATGAATAAAAAAGTAGCCTCAGGCATGGTACCTGGCACTCACGGATCTACATTTGGAGGAAACCCACTAGCTATGTCAGTTGGTAATAAAGTAATGGATATAGTTTCAAATAAAAAATTTCTCAATAATGTTAAAAAACTATCTAAATATTTCTTATCAAACTTGAACAAAATTAAGGAAAAATATCCTGGTATTATTAAACAAATAAGGGGAAGAGGTTTTTTAATTGGGATACAGTTAAATCAAGACCAGACAAATTTTATAAAAAATTTAATGGAAAATAAATTGTTAACTATTCGAGCTGCAGAAAATGTTGTCCGTATTTTACCACCACTTAATGTTAAAAAAAATGAGCTTGATGAAGCTTTAAAAATTATAAATAAAGTTTGTAGCCAATTGAAATAGTTATGAAACATTTTATAAATTTAAAAGATATTCCTAGTAAAGATTTAAGAAAAATAATTACTGATGCAAAAAAAAGAAAAACTTCTAGAAAAAAACTTAATACACTAGAGACAGATAAAGGTGCTCCATTAAAAGGAAAAATTTTGATCCAAATGTTTGAAAAACCAAGCTTAAGAACTAGAATGAGCTTTTATTTAGCAATAAAACAGCTTGGAGGAGGTACTATAACTCTTAGATCCAATGAACTTCATTTAGGACAAGGTGGTGAAAGTATATCAGATACAGCGAAGGTTCTGTCAACTTATGGTGACGGATTTATGTTGAGAACAAATAGTGATAAAAAAATTGAGGATTTCAAAAAATATTTATCTATTCCAGTCATCAATGGTTTGAGCCCATCATCTCATCCAACCCAAGTGCTTTCAGATGTTTTTACAGTTGAAGAGATTACAAAAAAACCAATTTCTAAATTAAATATTTGCTGGATTGGAGATTCAAATAATGTGCTGGATAGTTTAATCGCAGCTTCAGTTAAATTTTCTTTCAAATTGAGTATTGGTTGTCCAAAAAACTTTGAACCAGGAAAAGGAGTGAGAAATTGGGTAAAAAAAAATAAGAGAAAAATTTATATTTATAATGATCCAAAAAAAGCTGCTAGTGGAGCTGATGTAATTTTTTCTGATAAAGTTATTTCCTTAAATGACAAAGTAAATAAAAAGAAAAAAATTCAGGCATTTAAAAAATTTAAAATTAATAAAAAATTAATGGGTTTCGCAAATAAGAATTGTATTTTTTTGCATTGTCTACCTAGAGGGAATGAAGTTTCTGAAGATATTTTCTTAGGAAAAAAATCTCATGTATGGGTACAGGCTCTTAATAGAGTTCATGTTCAAAAAAGTATACTGTTGTATTGTTTTGGAAAATTAAGGTAGTGCAACGGGGCTATCTGAATTTTCATTTAGATACTTGATTACAGACGCTCTATCAGCTTCTTTTCTTAAACCTGCATAAGCCATTTTTGTACCTTTGATGTATTTGGCAGGTTTTTTTAGAAACCCATTTAACTCTTCAAATGTCCATTCCTTTTCATATGCAGCTAATGCTTTTGAATATTTATAATCTTCAACTGCTCCGACTTTTCTTCCAACGACATTATATAAAGCTGGACCTATAGCATTTTTTCCGCCTTTTATTATTGAGTGACAGGCTGCACACTTTTTAAAAATTTTTTCTCCACTTGCTATATCTCCCATAGCCATTAATGCAGCAATGTCGACTTTTTCTTCTGTAGCAGTTGTTGTTGAAGATGATGCAGTAGATACCTGTTCAACTTCCACCTTGTAACCTGGGGTTTCTGGCTTTTCTACATGAAAAATTACATCAGATAATTTTCCTATACCAATAACAAGAAGTGCAACCATTAGAACTGCAGCTACAATTTTGTTAATTTCAAAAGAATCCATTTTTAAAAATTTAATTTTGAACGTATAACATGATAAATTAAAATTTGACTAAAATTTAATGTACAAATTTGCCTCTATTTTAATTAGTGATTAATGAAAACTCTTATAATTATACCCTCTAGATTATCTGCAAAAAGGCTTCCGGGTAAACCATTATTAAAAATCAATAATATTTCAATTATTTCACATGTACAAAAGAGGGCAAAAGAGGCAAATATTGGAGAGGTAATTGTTGCTGCAGAGGATCAAGAAATTGTCAATGATGTTAAAAATAACGGAGGAAATGCTATTTTAACAAGTGATAAACATAAAACTGGTACAGACCGAATATATGAAGCTTATCAAAAACTCAACTTAGATAATATTGATTTTATAATGAATCTTCAGGGTGACGAGCCAGCAATAAATATAGAGGATATTGTAAACCTAAACCAAATGATGATAAATCACAAAGCAAAAATAGGAACCCTTGCGGCCAAAATTGAGAATAAATTAGATTTAGCAAATGAAAATATAGTTAAAGTTATTACTGAAAATAATTTAGAAGATGATCCGTTTTCTAAAGCAAAAATATTTTTAAGGAAATCTCAAGATGCCTTAAATATTTATCACCATATTGGCATATACAGTTATTCATCTGAAATTCTTAAAAATTTTGTTGAATTAGCACAATCTAAAAATGAAATTAAAAATAGGTTAGAGCAACTTAGAGCACTAGATAATAATATCAAAATAAATGTTGCTCTAGCCAATAAAGCTCCAATAGGAGTTGACACAGAGGAAGATTATCTGGCCTTAAAAAAAATAATGGAATATAAGTCCTGATGGGTAAAATATATTTTCAAGGAACATTTGGAGCCTATTCTCATTTAGCAGCAGTATCAATTGACCCTGATGCTGAAATTTTGCCTTGTAAAACTTTTGATGATTGTTTTAATAAAGCTTCGGAAGAACCTGATTGTAAAATAATAATACCAGAGTCTAACAGAATTACAGGAAATATTGGAATTGAATATTTAATTTTTAAACATAGATTGAATATTTACCAAGAGCATTTTCAAAAAATCGAACATAATTTATTAGGTCAGCCAGGATCTAAACTGTCTGATATAAAAGAAGTTTATTCTCATGCACAGGGTTTATCGCAATGTTCAAATTTCATAAAAGAAAATAATATTGCTGAACATATAAGAGCAGATACAGCCGGATCAGCTGAAATGATTTCAAAAACAAAAGACAAAAAACAAGCAGCAATAGCATCATCTCTAAGTGCTGAAATTTATAATCTTGATATAATTAAGAAAAATATAGAAAACGAGAGTGGAAATTTAACAAGGTTTCTTGTTATGGGAAAAAATATATCTCAACCTGAGTTTGGAAATAAACAATATATAACTTCATTTTTATTTAAACTAAAAAGTAAACCTGCAGCTCTTTATCAATCCCTTGGAGGATTTGCTATCAATGGAGTAAATCTTACTAAGCTTCAAAGTTACCCTGAAAAAAATTCTTTTGATTCTTATTTTTTCTTTTGTGATTTAGATGGACATATTGAAGATCCAAAAGTCCAAAAATCTCTTGAAGAGTTAGGCTTACATTGTGAGGATTTTCACGTCCTAGGTGTTTTTGAAGCTGATAGTTTGAGACAAAAAAAATAATAATCTTTTCTTGTAGATTAGAAATTTTAACTGCTATAATAGATCTGGAGGCTAGAGGTGGATGCTGCTTGAACCCGACCAGATCTTAACGGAAGCAGTCGTAGAGACAGTTATTCAGGTTCTAGTCTCCTTAAAAATTTATGAATAGCAACTCAAAAGTACTAGCTCTTAAATATAGACCTCAAATATTTGATGATCTTATTGGTCAGGAAGTTGTTGCTGAAACAATTATAAACTCAATAAAAGCTGACAAAGTACCAAATGCATATTTGTTTACTGGAATTAGAGGGATTGGAAAAACTACAACTGCAAGAATTGTAGCAAAAGCCTTGAATTGCTCGAATGGTATTGAAAAAATTTGTATTGATAATTTGTGTGAAAATTGTCAGTCGATTGCAAATTCAAGTCACATTGATGTACTTGAAATGGATGCAGCCAGCAAGACAGGAGTTGACGATGTTAGAGATCTAATTGAGTTTTCTAGATATGGGCCTACTTCAGCAAAGTACAAAATATTTATAATCGATGAGGTTCATATGTTAAGTAAACAAGCTTTTAATGCTTTACTAAAAACATTGGAAGAACCACCTTCATATTTAAAATTTATATTTGCCACAACAGAAATAAAAAAAATTCCTATAACTGTCGTTTCAAGGTGTCAGCGTTTTGATCTTTCAAGGATTAAATCTTCGGAATTGTTAGATTTTATAAAAAAAATTAAAGATAAAGAAAACGGAAAAGTTACTGATGACGCTCTAAGATTAATTGTAAAAATATCAGAAGGCTCAGTAAGAGATGCACTTTCTCTATTAGATAGAGCGTTATTAAGTTTAGATAATGATAAAGAACTAGATTTAAATTCCGCTCGAAAAATTTTTGGTTATTTTGATAAATCACAATTAATTGATTTGTTTGAATTGATATTAAGAGGAGAAGAAGAAAAGGTAATAAAAATTTACAGAAAAATATATGATCAAGGAGTTGAACCAAAAATATTTTTAAATGATTTTTTGGAGCTATTGTATTACTTTAAAAATATAAATTCTCTAACTTTAGAAAGCACAAATTTTTCTCTTAATGACGAAGAATTTAACAAAATAAAAAATATTTCAAATGAAATCCAACCAGATGTATTAATTTTATTTTGGCAATTTTCTATCAAGTCGTTAGAAGAATTAGATATTGTATCAAATCAACATTTATCAATTGAAATGTTTTTAATTAGATTAATGCACTTAAGTTCTGTAAAACAAGTTAAACAAATAGACACAAAATCTAAAGAAGAAAATTTAACTAGCAAAATTGAAATAAATACAGAGACTAAAATTATTGATCAAATTAAAAATATCTCTCAAGAAGAAAAAAAGAATCCTGAAATACAAACTGATGTTAAAGCAGAAGTCAAAACTCAAATTAATTCTTTTGACGAATTAATTGCTATTTCCACAAGTAAAAGAGAATTAAAACTTAAATTTGAATTAGAGAAAAATGTCAATTTAGTTAAATTTGAAAAAAATAGGATTGAGATTTCATTTAATGACAGCCTTGATAAAGATTTTGTAAAAGATCTTTCCACAAAGCTTTTTGAATGGACAAAAAAAAGATGGATTATTACATTTAGTAAATCAAAAGGAGATCTCTCAATTAGAGAAAAGAAAGAAAATGAAAAAAAAGTATTAATTGAAAAAGCTAAACAAACTGAAATTTATAAAAACTTTATGGAAAATTTTCCTGATGCAGAACTATTGGATATTAAAGCGATAACTAAGGAGGATAAATATAATGACTGATTTTAATAAAATATTAGACAAAGCAAAAGAACTTGAAGCAAAAATGAAAGAGAGTCAGCAAAAAATTAAGGAGATTAGAGTAGAGGGTGTTTCTGGCTCAAATTCAGCAAAAATCGTCTTGGATGGAGAAGGTGAAATGCAATCAATTAAACTATCAGATGAAATAATAAAAGAAGACAAATCAATAATAGAAGATTTAATTGTAGCTGCACATAATAATGCTAAATCACAATTAAAGTCGAAAACATCAGAAGAGATATCAAAAGCTACAGGTGGATTTGGAATACCTGGTTTTAAGTGGCCACTATAGTAGATGCAAAATATTAACGAGATTGAGGAATTAATAAAATTAATTTCAAAGCTTCCAGGTTTAGGACCAAAATCTGCTAAAAGGATTGTTTTAAAACTCATTAATAACCGTGATGAATTAGTAAAACCAATGGCAAATACATTGGCTCAAGTTTATAAAAATGTAACTAGATGTAATTCTTGTGGTTCACTTAAATCAATGTCAACTAGGTGTATAAATTGTGAAAATACAAAAAATAAATATTCAAAGATTTGTGTTGTAGAAGACATTGCTGATCAATGGTCGATTGAAAATTCAAATATTTATCAAGGGTATTTTCATATTCTGGGAGGCACCATTTCATCAGTAGGTCAAAGAAAAGAGGATTTACTTGTAAATTCTCTGGTTGAGAGAGTTAATCGAGATAAAATTGAAGAAGTTATACTAGCCACAAGTGCAACTGTTGAAGGTCAAACTACCGCTTATTACATTCAAGATAGCTTAAAAAATTCTAATGTAAAAATTACAAAACTTGCACAAGGCTTACCTGTAGGTGGTGAAATTGAAAGTTTAGACGATGGGACTTTATTTTCTGCTTTTAAAAATCGGTCTAACTTAGTTTCTAATTCAGATTAGACTTTTTACTAAGTCTATTTAAATGCAATAAAGGTTCAGTATAACCAGATGGTTGTTCTTTTCCTTTAAATACTAAATCAGAAGCAGTTTGAAATGCAATTGAATTTTCAAAGTTATCACTCATTCTTACGTAATTAGAGTCATTTTTATTTTGATCATCTACAATTTTAGCCATGTCTTTAAGAATTTCCACAACTTGAATTTTTGTTGTAATTCCGTGATGTATCCAATTTGCAATATGTTGAGATGAAATTCTAAGTGTGGCTCTATCTTCCATCAAACCTACGTTATTTATATCTGGTACTTTGGAGCATCCAACTCCTTGATCGATCCATCTGACCACATAACCTAATAAAGTTTGAGCTGAGTTAGAAATTTCTTTATTAATTTCATCTACAGACCAATTTGGTCTATCAGCAGTAGGTATTGTTAAAAGATCATCAAGCTTTGCTTGTTCTCTATTTTTAATTTTTTGTTGTTCATCAAAAATATTTATTTCATGATAATGTAGCGAATGCAAAGCTGCAGCAGTTGGAGATGGAACCCATGCACAATTTGCACCTGCTTTTAAATGTCCAGTTTTTTGCTCCATCATATCTTTCATTTTATCAGGCATTGCCCACATTCCTTTTCCAATTTGAGCTTTTCCAGAAAATCCACATTTTAAACCAATATCAACATTGTTGTTTTCATATGCTGTAATCCATTTTGAAGATTTCATGTCACCTTTTTTAATCATTGGACCAGCTTCCATAGAGGTGTGCATTTCATCACCAGTTCTGTCTAGAAAACCTGTATTTATAAAGAAAACTCTATTTTTTAACGATCTAATGCACTCTTTTAAATTAGCTGAGGTTCTTCTTTCTTCATCCATTATTCCAATCTTGCATGTGTATTTTGGTAAACCTAAAACTTCTTCAACTTTTGAGAAAAGCAAATCAGTAAATGCAGTTTCATCTGGTCCATGCATTTTTGGTTTCACGATGTAAATAGAACCAGTTCTTGAATTGGTTTTTTTCTTAATATCATGAAGGGCTGCAGCTGTAGTAATGAACGCATCCATTATTCCTTCTGGAACTTCACTACCATCTTTTAAAATTATTGATGGATTAGTCATTAAGTGACCAACATTTCTAACTAGCAGCAAACTTCTTCCATGAAGCTTTAAACCTTTTCCATCTTTTGAAATATAGCTTCTGTTAGGGTTAAGTTTTCTTTCAAATAATTTTCCTTCTTTTTCAAATTTTGATTTTAGATCACCCTTCATCAAACCTAGCCAATTTCTGTAACAAACAATTTTATCTTCTGCATCTACAGCGGCTACACTATCTTCGTTATCGCATATAGTTGACACCGCAGATTCTAAAATTATGTCACTAATCCCAGCGTGATCTTGTTGAGCCGCAAAAGCTCTTGAGTCTTTTAAAACTTCTATATGTAAATTGTTATTTTTTAAAATTATAGCAGACGGGTTGTCAACTTCACCCCTATGGCCAATAAACTTATTCTCATCTACCAAATCATAAATATCAGCACCTTTTAAAGCTTTAAATTTTCCATCCTTAACCGCAAAACTTGTAATTTTTTGCCAACTCAATCCTGCTAATGGAAAATATTTATCTAAAAAATCTCTTCCATATTTTATTACCATCTCACCTCTTAATGGGTCGTATCTTTCAGATACACTATCTTCTGATTGTTCAATTACATCTGTTCCATACAGACTATCGTATAAGCTCATCCATCTAGCATTAGCAGCATTTAATGCGTATCTCGCATTCATTACTGGTACAACAAGTTGAGGTCCAGCAATACTTGTTATTTCCTCATCAACATTTTGAGTTGATATTTCAAAATCGTCACCTTCTTCTTTCAAATAACCAATTTCTGTTAGAAATTTTTTATATTCTGACAAATTAAATTCATTTCCCTTATTTTTTATATGCCAATTGTCTATTTGTTTTTGTAAGTCTTCTCTGAATTTTATTAATTCTTTATTTTTAGGTGATAATTCATTAACTGTTTTCTCGAACCCTGACCAAAAATTATCAACAGATAGATCTGTTTCTTTTAATAGCTCGTCGCTAATAAATTGAGAAAGTTTTTCAGATACTTTTAATGTATTTATATTTATATATTTTTCTTGCATATCACCTAAATTACCCCATCTGTATTTTTGCCTGAGAGTTTTGCTCCTTCGGCGGAATTAATTCTCTTTCCAGAGTGTTATGCAACTATCGGTCCTTTTTACCTGAGAGTTTCCGGGGTGGTTGCTCCTTCGGTGCTAAATCTATTAGTCTCTCCCGATAGTAAAATATGTATCTTCTTCTAGAAAAGAGTCAATTAATAACAATTACACTTTAAATTAAATATCATTTTATTGCCTTTTTTATGAATTAACCATCCGCTATAACCATATTATGAAAAATTATCTTAATTTTGAAACTGAGATTAAAGATTTAGAGACAGAATTGGAAAAATTAAAAGATCCCTATAATCAAGAGGGATTGTCAGAAGTAGATACGCAAAAAATTTCAAAAACACAAGTTGAGTTAGATCAAAAATTAAATGATATATATTCAAACCTAGATCCATGGCAAACCACCATGGTTGCAAGACATGAAGACAGACCAAAGTCTAAATTTTTCATAGATAATTTATTCGAAGATTTTATTTCTCTGTCTGGAGACCGTTATTATGGTGAAGATAAATCTGTAATTACAGGTTTTGCAAAATTCAATGGTTATTCGGTTTTGGTTATTGGCCAAGAAAAGGGTGAAGATTTAGATAGTAGAATCGAAAGAAATTTTGGGATGATGCGACCTGAGGGTTACAGAAAAACTATTCGATTAATGAATTTAGCAAATAAGTTTAAAATTCCAATTATCTCTTTTATAGACACGCCAGGTGCTTATCCTGGTGTTGGTGCAGAGGAAAGAGGTCAAGCTGAGGCAATAGCAAAATCAATTGAATGTTGCATGGAACTTAAGGTGCCAACTATCGCAATAATTATAGGTGAAGGTGGCTCAGGTGGTGCGATTGCATTAGCATCGTCTAACAAAGTTATCATGCTAGAAAATGCTATTTATTCAGTTATATCTCCTGAAGGCTGTGCAACTATATTATGGAGAGATCCAAAAAAAATGCTTGATGCAGCAAAAGCAATGAAGCTTTCCGCAAAAGATTTATTAAAATTAAAAGTTATTGATGAAATAATCCCAGAACCTTTAGGTGGTGCTCACAGGGATAGAGACTTGATGCTAGACAATGTTAGAAAATCTATTTCTAAAAATTTAGATCAATATAAAGAAACGACGTCAGAAGATATAATGAATGAAAGAAAAAATAAATTTTTAAAAATTGGAAGAAATGATGGTTTTATGAACAACTTAGAAGATTTAAGCAATTTGACTATTAAGAAAAATAATTTTGATACTATTTTCAAATCAAAAAAATTATTATTTGGTATTGCTGCAGGTTTATTATTTTTAGCTTCCTTATTTTTTCTTTTTTAAGAATTACAAAGCTCCATGGCAATGTTTAAACTTCTTGCCCGATCCACAGAAGCAAGGTTCATTTCTTCCCATTTTTTTGGTTTGTGGTTTTGAATTTACTCTTTCCTCATTGGAAGATCTTTCTTCTGTTATAACTTTTAAATTCATTAAAATTGTAACGTAGTCTAATTTTAGTTTTTCTAATAAATTTGAAAATAAATCAAAAGCTTCTTTTTTGTATTCAACCAAAGGATCTCTTTGACCGTAAGATCTTAATCCAATTACTTGTCTAAGTTGTTCTAAATATTGTATATGCGATTTCCAATTCAAATCTATTGTTTGCAAAAATATTCTTTTTTCAATTTCTTTTGCATGCTGCTCGTTTAGAACTTTAATTCTTTCATGACGTGTCTCATTAAATTTTGAGGATATTTGCTCTTTCAGTTCATTATCTTTTGCAGAAATCAAACTTTCAAGTTCAGTATCATCAAAACTTTTACCAACAATTTGCCTAACTTTATTTTTAAATTCATTACTTTTTGGATTAGATAGATTTTGAATTTTTAATTTTATCAAGTCTTCTGATATTTCTTTTAAAAATTCGTCAGAATAATCGAAAATATTTTCACTATTCATTGCGTTCTTTCTTTGAGAAAACACAACATGTCTTTGGTCATTCAAAACATTATCAAATTTGATAAGTGTTTTTCTGATATCAAAATTTCTGGCTTCAACTTTTTGCTGAGCTCTTTCTAATGCTTTGTTAATCCAGGGGTGATCAATACTTTCACCATCTTTTAAACCAAGTTTTTCAAGCATATTATTCATAGACTCTGAACCAAAAATTCTCATCAAATCATCTTCTAAACTTACATAAAATACAGAACTACCCTCATCTCCTTGTCGTCCAGCTCTTCCTCTTGCTTGATTGTCCACTCTCCTAGACTCCATTCTTTCTGTACCAATTACAAATAAGCCACCTAGCGATTTAATTTTTTCTTTATCTATTTTTAACTGATCATCAGGAATTGATCCTTTTTTTCCACCAAGCTGGATGTCAACCCCTCTACCAGAAATACTGGTTGTAATTATCAAAGATTTTTCTTTTCCAGCATTTGCAATAATTTCAGCTTCATTTTCATGGTTCTTTGCATTCAAAACAACGTGTTTAATATTTTTTTCATTTAATAATTTAGAATAAACTTCAGATTTGTTGATACTAGATGTGAAAACCAAAATTGGTTGACCAATTTTATGTTTTTCAATGATCTTATTAATTATTGCATCATTTTTTTCTTTGTCAGTTCTAAAGATCAAATCATTATAGTCCTTTCGAATCATTTCTTTATTTGTTGGTACTACAACTACTGAAAGATTATATATCTCAAAAAATTCCTCAGACTCTGTGACTGCAGTACCGGTGCAACCTGATATTTTTTTATATAGTTTAAAATAATTTTGATAGGTAATAGACGCTAAAGTTTGATTTTCAGCTTGTATCTGAATTTTTTCTTTAGCTTCAAGAGCCTGATGAAGTCCATCTCCAAATCTTCTACCTTCTAAAATTCTACCAGTCAACTCGTCTATGATTTTAAGAACTCCATCTTTTACTATGTAATCTTTTCCTTTTTCAAATAAATGATTTGCACGAAGCGCTTGATTTACGTGATGAACTAAATGAAGATTTTCTGGATCATAAAAATTATCATTTTTTAGGATACCTGCATTAGAGAAAAGTTTTTCAACATTATTAATACCCTCGTTTGTTAAAAGTATACTTTTTTCTTTCTCATCTATTTCAAAATCTTTATTATTTAAAATTTTAACAAGTTTATTTATTGCTAGGTATTGAGCAGTTTTATCTTCTGCAGCTCCAGAAATTACAAGTGGAGTTCTTGCTTCATCAATTAAACAGGAATCTATTTCATCTACAATTGAAAATATATGAGATCTTTGAACCATCTCTTTTTGAGAAAACTTCATGTTATCTCTTAGATAATCAAATCCTAATTCACTGTTGGTTGCATAAGTAATGTCACAATTGTAGTTTTTTTTTCTTTCTAGATCATCTTGGTCATTATTTATAAATCCTGAAGTAAGACCTAGAAAATTATATATGAGACCCATTTCCATAGAATCTCTTTTTGCTAAGTAATCATTAACTGTTACTATATGAACTCCATCTTCAGAAAGCGCATTTAAATAGGCCGCTAAAGCAATAGTGATTGTTTTTCCTTCACCCGTTCTCATTTCAGCAATTTTACCTTCGTGAAGAACTACTCCCCCAATAAGTTGAGCATCAAAGTGTCTTTCTTGTCTTGTTCTTTTTGCAGCTTCCCTTACTAGTGCAAATGCTTCAGGTAGAATTTCTTCTAAACTTTTTCCATTTTTTAATTGATTTTTAAACTCAACTGTTTTTTTTGGAAAGTTTGTATCACTTAATTTTATGTATTGTTCCTCGTATGAATTTATTTTTTCTACAATTTTTCCAATTCTATCTAGTTCTTTTTGATTACTAGATTTGATAAATTTTGTGATTAGGTTGAGTGGGTTAAACATGACTATTTGATTTATTCTTTAAATATAATGTTTAATATATGTATTAAACAATTATTTTAAATATCATGGGTATTAATTTAACAAATTTTTTAACCTCGAAATCAAAAAATACCAGAATGATGGATTTCCAGGACCTTGATCATATAGATGGCTTATCTATTTCAGCTCTAAGTGCAGATTTATATAAAACTAAAAGAGATGATTTGGTAATGTTTTACTTTAGAGATGGTGCAAATCATGCCTCTGTCTATACACAATCAAAAGTTATCTCAGAAAATATTAAATGGAATATAAATCAAAAATCAAAAAAAATTTATTCGCTTATTGTAAATACTAGAAATGCAAATGCTTTCACAGGCAAACAAGGTTACGAAAGTCTCGCAAAAATTGCTGATTTAACTTCTAAGCAATTATCAAAAAAACAAGCTGAGGATGAGGATTATCCAAAGAAAATTACCTCAAAGGAAATTATTTTTGGATGTACAGGTACAATAGGTGAAACATTTCCATATGAAAAGATAATAGATCAAATTCCAAACTTGATTAAAAAAATCAACTATACACAAAATAAATTTCTTTGGATGAAAGCAGCCTTAGGAATAATGACCACTGATACAAAACCAAAACTTGCGATGGAACAATGTAAAATTGGAGATAAAGAGGTAAAAATTTATGGTGTCGCCAAAGGTTCTGGTATGATATTTCCAAATATGGGAACCACTTTGGCATACATATTTACAGACGCCAACTTATCGAATGATATTTTAAGTAAATTATTAAAAAAAAATATTACAAATACATTTAATGCTATCTCGTGTGATGGGGACACTAGCACAAATGATATGGTTAGTATTTTTGCAACAAATAAAGCAAACAATTCAAATATTAAAAGTATTAATGATATAAAACTAAAAAAATTCAACAAAGCATTAAACAATGTTTTGTTAAATTTAGCTAAGAGAGTAGTTTCTGATGGAGAAGGGGCATCAAAATTTGTCACTATAAATATTAATAAAAGCAAAAGTGAACAAGATGCAAAGACGATTGCTTTCTCAATAGCAAATTCAGCTTTGGTAAAAACAGCTATTGCGGGAGAAGATCCTAACTGGGGACGAATAGTGATGGCAATAGGAAAAGCAGGACCAAAAATAAATTTAAACAAATTAGGTTTGAAATTTGGAAATTATCAAATAATTCAGGATGGAAAATTATACAATAACTACGATGAAAAATTAGTAGCTGAGTATATGAAAGGTGAAAATATAGACATCAATGTAGATTTGTTTACTGGCCCTAAAAGCTTTACTGCTTTTACCATGGATTTTACAAAAAATTATATTGAGATTAATGCTGATTATAGAAGTTAAACATATTGAAATATAAATTTTGATAACTAATTCTATAATATGATAAAATACAAACTCTTGTGTAACGACTGTGAATTAAAGTTTGATAGTTGGTTCTCTTCTTCATCAGAATATGAAAAATTAAAAAAGAAAAAACTTTTAATCTGTCACAACTGTAATTCTGAAAAAGTTGAAAAAACATTAATGGCTCCTCAGCTAATAAGTAAATCTAAAAATGATGAAAAATTTGATACTCAAAAGTATAAAAAAATTAAAAAAACAATTAAAAATTATCAAAAGTTTATAAAAGATAATTTTAAGTACGTTGGAGATAATTTTGCATATGAAGCTAGATCTATTCATTACAATAGTAAGAAACCTACAAAAGGGATATATGGTAAAGCCTCTCTTAAAGACGTTAAAGAGCTCAAAGAAGAGGGCATAGATACACAATTAATACCTTGGGTTGATGAAAAAGAAAATTAGTTTTTCTTAAATTCAGCAATATAATTTACTGATAAATCTTTTGAAACATTCCATTCATCCTTCAGAATGTTAAAATTCATTCCATCTATTTTTTTGAGATTAAGATTGTTTTTGATTAGTATACTTTTTAATTCCTCAGGCTTAACAAACTTTTCCCATTCATGGGTGCCAATAGGAAGCCATCTCAAAATATATTCCGCACCAACAATTGCAAATATATAAGATTTTAAGGTTTTATTTATAGTTGCAACAAACATTAATCCATTTTTTTTTAAAAGGTTAGCACATGATTTTAAAAAAAAATCAACATCTTCAACATGTTCAACAATCTCCATGTTCAAAATTACATCAAATTTTTTTGTAGTTTTTAGTTTTTCGGGTGATGAGCATATATAATTTATTTTAAGATTGTTTTTTTTTGCATGTAAGTTTGCTATGGCAATATTTTTGTTTGAAGCATCGATTGCTGTAACATTAGCACCTAATCTACACATGGGCTCCGATAACAATCCGCCTCCACATCCAATATCAAGGACATTTATTCCAGAAAGAGGATATTTTTTATTTTTAAGTTGAAATTCCTTAATTATATTTTCTTTAATATATCTTATTCTTATAGGATTAAATTTATGAAGAGGTTTAAATTTTCCTTCTGGATCCCACCATTCGGCCGCCATATTTGAAAATTTTTCTATTTCTTTTTTATTAATACTGTTCATAATATATAATTAGTTGACATAACAATTAAGATGTATTTTATCAATTTATAATTAAATTATATTAATTCAACTGATCATGAAAACTGTTGTAATAAAATTTGGCGGAACTTCTGTTGGTAGTATCGATAGGATAAAAAAAGTATGCAAAATTATAGCTGTTTATAAAAAGAAAAAAAATAGAGTTTTGGTGATTTCGTCAGCAATGAGTGGAGTAACCAATGAGCTTGTAAAAAAATCGAGGCAAATTAGTAATAATTTTAGCAGATCTGAGTATGATGCACTTGTCTCAACTGGAGAACAGGTTTCATGTGCTTTAATTGCAGGAAGACTTACTCATGATGGTTTTAAATCTAGGTCATGGGTTTCTTGGCAATTACCAATAATTACTGATGGACCTTATTCTGGAGCAAGAATAAATAAGATAATTACAAAAGAATTAAATAATTATGTGAAACAAGGTGGGATTCCAATTATCACAGGTTTTCAAGGAATTAATAATGAAAATAGAATTACCACGATAGGAAGAAGTGGTTCTGATGCCACTGCAATAATGTTAGCAAAATTTATTAAAGCTGATGAATGTATTATTTATACAGATGTTGATGGTGTTTATACAACTGATCCAAGACAACATAACAAAGCAAAGAAAATTAAAAAAATATTTTATGACGAAATGTTAGAAATGGCATCTTTAGGATCAAAGGTGATGCAACCAACATCGGTTCAAGATGCAAAGCTAAATAACCTTGATATTAAAGTTAAGTCTTCATTTGTTAATAAACCAGGCACATTAATAACAGGCTCTAAAAAAGCGTTTAGTGATCAAATAATTACTGGGATATCTTCAACTAAAAATGATGCCAAGATCACAATTGTAGGAGTTAAAGATAGACCTGGTGTTGCTGCTTCAGTTTTTAGACCACTATCAAGAAATTTAATTAACGTTGATATGGTTGTACAAAATATTTCTCAAAATGGAAAAGATACTGACTTAACTTTTACAATTAAATCTGATGATCTAAAAAAAACCGAGAAATTAATTAAGCAAAATAAATCGATATCTTATAAAAAACTTTCTTTTGATAAAAATCTTTCCAAAGTTTCTATAATTGGAGTTGGGATGATTACTACACCTGGAATTACTTACAGGATGTTTCAAGCTTTAGCTTCCAAAAAAATAAATATTTTAGTTATATCAACATCTGAAATTAAAATTTCAGTATTAGTTTCATCAAAAAATGTAAAAAAAGCAATAGCTGCTCTTCATAAAGAATTTAAACTAGATTAAACTTATGAATGTAAGACCATTTAGAAATATAAATCGAAAAAAAACTAAAGTAATTAACGTTGGTAGTGTTAAAGTTGGTGGTGACAATCCAATATCAGTTCAATCAATGACTAATACTTTAACCACAGATATTTCAGCTACTATAGAACAAATAAATAAAATTCATGAAGAGGGTGCTGACCTTGTAAGAGTTTCCTGTCCAGATGAAGACTCCTCAAAAGCCTTAAAAGAAATTACAAAAAATGTTCAAATACCTATAATTGCAGACATTCATTTTCATTATAAAAGAGCTATAGAGTCTGCAGAAAATGGAGCGAAGTGTTTAAGAATAAATCCTGGAAATATTGGTGATAAAAATAAAATTCATGAGGTTTTAAGTGCAGCAAAAAATAACGATTGTTCAATTCGAATAGGAGTTAATGCAGGTTCTCTTGAAAAAGATATTTTAGAAAAGTATAAGGAGCCATGCCCTGAGGCATTAGTAGAGAGCGCAAAAAGAAACATTAAAATATTAGAGGATCAAGATTTTTTTAATTTCAAGATAAGCGTTAAGTCCTCTGATGTATTTTTGTCGATTGCAGCTTATAGACAGCTTTCGAATGCTACTGATTATCCTCTTCATCTTGGAATAACTGAGGCTGGAAGTTTTGTATCAGGAAGTGTTAAGTCTTCAATAGGACTAGGTTCATTGCTATTAGACGGAATAGGTGACACCTTAAGAGTTTCTTTGTCAGATGATCCTGTAAAAGAGGTTAAGATTGGTAATGAAATCCTTAAATCTTTAGGATTACGAAATAGAGGAGTTAAAATAATTTCTTGTCCATCTTGTGCAAGGCAAGCGTTTCAAGTAATTGATACAGTTAAAATTTTAGAAGAAAAATTATCTCACATAAAAACTCCAATTACCCTATCTATAATTGGCTGTGTTGTGAACGGACCTGGTGAGGCTGCGTTAACTGATATTGGAATAACTGGAGGTGGAAAAGGTAATAACATGCTTTATTTATCTGGGGTACAAAGTGAAAAAGTATTAACTAATGATATAGTTAATAAAGTCGTAGCAGAAGTTGAAAAAAAGGCCTCTGAATTAGAAAATTAACAATGATACCAATAAAGACTATTGAAGAATTAATTATAAAACACTCTAAACTAGAAAAATATCTATCATCAGGAAGTTTAGATAATAAAGTATTTGCTGAAAAGTCAAAAGAATATTCAGATGTTAATGAAATAATTTTAAATGCTAAAAAATATTTGTCTTTCGAAAATGAAAAACAAGAATTAGAGAAAATATTAGAGGACAACTCATCAGATAAAGAATTAAAAAATATGGCTGAGTTAGAACTTGTTGATTTGAAATCTCAACATGAGATCAATGAAAAAAAATTAAAATTATTTCTACTACCAAAAGATGAAGCAGATAAAAAAAATGCAATAATAGAAATTAGAGCTGGAACTGGTGGATTAGAGGCAAGTTTATTTGCTTCAGACCTTTTCAAAATGTATGAAAAAGTAAGTCATAAAAAAAAGTGGTCGTTAGAACTTATTTCTATTTCAAGAAGTGATGCCGGAGGTTTAAAAGAGGTAATTGCATCTATTAAAGGTACCAATATATATTCAACATTAAAATATGAGAGTGGTGTACATAGAGTTCAAAGAGTTCCAGATACCGAAACACAAGGAAGAGTGCATACATCTGCGGCTACTGTTGCTGTATTACCTGAAGCTGAAGAAGTAGATTTAAAAATAAACGAGTCTGACTTAAGAATTGATGTTTTCCGAGCAGGTGGCCCAGGTGGACAATCAGTTAACACAACAGATAGCGCTGTTAGAATAACTCATATACCATCTGGTTTATCAGTTTCTCAACAAGATGAAAAATCACAGCATAAAAATAAAGCAAAAGGAATGAAAATTTTAAGAGCAAGATTATATGAACTTGAAAGATCAAGAATTGATCAAGAAAGATCACAAGATAGAAAAACTAAAATTGGTACTGGAGATAGATCAGAAAGAATTAGAACTTATAATTTTCCACAGGGTAGAGTTACAGATCACAGAATAAATTTAACTTTGCACAAATTAGAAGAATTTCTTGAAGGTGAAGCTTTTGATGAAATGATTGAGTCACTTACACTGCAAGCACAAGAAGAAAGTTTAAGTAATTTAAAATAAATGAATATTCAATCAGCAATAACTCAAGGTGTTCAAATTTTAAAAGATAAATTTTGTTTAAATCCTTATTTGGATTCAGAAATTTTAATGTCAAAAGCAATTAATAAAGATAAAAAATACTTAATACTTAATTCTCAAGAAAAAATAGAAGAAATAAATTTAAATTTGTTTCAAAAACTAATTAATGAAAGGTCCAAAGGTAAGCCAGTATCACATTTGACAAATAAAAAGTTATTTTGGAATTCAGAATTTTTTGTAACAGAAGATACTTTAATACCTCGTCCTGATACCGAGCTAATTGTTGAAAATATTTTAAATTTAACAAAAAATAAAAGTAAACTTAGTATTTTAGATATTGGCATAGGAACTGGATGTATACTTTTGTCTATATTAAAAGAGAGAAAAAATTTTTATGGAACAGGAATAGATATAAGCAAAAATTGCTTAAAAATAGCTAATATGAATGCAACTAGTTTAAAAGTCCATAATAGACTTAAATTATATAAATCTAATGTTGACAAATTTAGTTTGGGCAAATATGATTTAATAGTTTCTAATCCTCCTTATATTAAAAAACATATTATAAAATATTTGGATAAAGGAATTGCTAGGTTTGAACCAAAAATAGCATTAGATGGTGGATTAGATGGTTTATCAGAAATCAGAAAAGTTATTAAAAAATCATCTGAGCTGATTAAAAAAAAAGGTAAATTTATTTTAGAGATTGGTTTTGATCAAAAAAATAAAGTAATTAAATTATTAAATAAAGAGGGTTTTTATATAAATAGTGCTCTAAAAGATCTTGCTTATAATGATCGATGCATAATTTGCACAAAAATATAATTATTTAAATCATGGTAACATTTAGGAATAACAGTAATAACAACAATAGAAGAAATAATTTTAGAAGAAACGATAGAAATTTTAAATCTAATGGTGACAGGCAGAAATTTAGCTCAAATTTTTCTAATGGTGATAATTTCAAAAGAAAGTCTCCAGGCAGAAACAATCACAATGCACCAAAATTGATCGAAAAGTACAATGATTTAGCTAGAGAGGCTTTGTCAAATGGTGATAAAATTCTTTCTGAAAATTATCTTCAGCATGCTGATCATTTCACAAGAATACTAAATGAAAGAGAAAGCTTCAAAAAAGAGAGAAATTTAGAGGAGAAATATGATCAAAATGAAAAAGAAACAAATAAGCCATCAGAAAATATTGATGTTTCTGAAAAAAATTTAAAAGACAATTCTAACTTAGATATTCAAACTGAAACACCCGCAGAGGCTAATTAATTCAAACCTATAATTTTTTCTGATTTAAGAACATCCAGTTTAATTTTATTAGTTTCAAATAATTTTCTCTCTTTACCTTTTAATATTTTACCTGAAGGGAGTTTTAGTTTTTGAGAATTAATTTTTTTTCCATTTACAATTACTTCGTAATGTAAATGTGGTCCAGTAGACTTACCTGTGGAACCAACGTATCCAATTGTTTGACCTTGTTTTACTCTTACTCCTGCTTTGATGCCACGAGCAAACTTTGACATGTGAGCATACACTGTTTGATAAGTTGAGTTATGTCTTATTTTTACACAGTTACCACCTCCACCACACCATCCAGCTTTTTTTACAACACCATCACCAGATGCCATAATAGGCGTTCCTGTGGGTGCTGCAAAATCAGTTCCTCTATGCATTTTATTATATCCATCTATGGGATGTTTTCTCATACCAAAAGGTGATGAAAGTCTTGCTCCATTAATTGGAGTTTTCATTAAAGCTTTTTTAACACTCTTACCATTTTTATCATAATGTCCTTCACTTCCTTCTTTATCAAAATAATAAAGCCCATTATCTTGACCACTTAATTTTAAATTAGCTAAAAGTATTTCTCCTGTTTCAATGATTTCATTTTTTTCATTAAGGAAAACTTCATACATTATTTGAAACTTATCTTGTTTTCTTATATCTCTTTGAAAGTCTACTTGAAAACCATATATCCTAGCAAATTCAATTATTATATTTGCTGGTATTTTTTCATCTGTTGCAGCTTTATATAGACTTTGTAAAATTAAGTTTTCTTTGTAAATTATTTTCTTATTTAATTTAATTGAAATAACTTCATCATTAAAAGTATTACCAGAATTGTCTCTTACTAAAAATATTTTTTGTTTATTTGATATTTGAAAAGTAAATTCACTTATTTGATTATTAGTTTTATCTAAGCTGAACTCAATAATTTGTCTGGTATTTAATTTATTAAGATTAACTTTTTTTTTTAAAGCTTTTTTTATTTCTAATATTTCTTTTTTTTGTACTAGATAATTCTCTAAAATTTTATCAAATGTTTCACCAGATTTTATTTTATGTTTTATTTTTTGGTATTTTGGTTCAAAGTTTTCAACTATGTGTGTAAGTGTTTTTTTAAAGTAAATGTTATCAACAAAATTATTATATATTTCTAAATTCTCTTTTTTTGTTGAATTGAAATAAGTAGTGGAGATAGCAGTAAAAATAATCAATAAAACTAAGCCAAAAATTTTTAAGTTTTTTTTTGTTTTACTTAATAGAATTTTTAACATTTTATATTTAAGTGAACACAATTATTAGTTTAGACAGTGTTAAAAATCAAAAAAAAGCCCTTAAAATGGCGTGTTTTTATTTAAATATTTATTCTTAAATGCTTGATTTCCATTATTTTTAGCCTATAAGCACTGAACTTTCTCAATAAAATTATTGTTAACACAATAAATCAGTGAGGATTATTGAGCCTTTTTAGCTCAATTAGCTATTTAAAAAGTAAAAATTTAAGAAGAGAAGTGTGGACGGTTAAGGTTACCAAAATTTGTCGTACACACTTCAATATTATATAAATTTTATTCTTAGAATTTATATAGAAGCTAGTGTGCGCCGTTTTTAAACTTGAGAGTTTGATCATGGCTCAGAACGTACGCTGGCGGCACGCCTAACACATGCAAGTCGAACGAAGTAGCAATACTTAGTGGCAGACGGGTGAGTAACATGTAGGTATCTGCCCTTTGGCCTGGAATAACACGAGGAAACTTGTGCTAATACCGGATAAGTCTTTACGGAGAAAGCTTTATGCACCATTGGATGAGCCTGCACTTGATTAGTTTGTTGGTGGGGTAATGGCCTACCAAGACCGTGATCAATAGCTGATTTGAGAGGATGATCAGCCACATTGGGACTGAGACACGGCCCAAACTCCTACGGGAGGCAGCAGTGGGGAATCTTGCACAATGGAGGAAACTCTGATGCAGCGATGCCGCGTGAGTGAAGAAGGCCCTTGGGTTGTAAAGCTCTTTCGTCGGGGAAGAAAATGACTGTACCCGAATAAGAAGGTCCGGCTAACTTCGTGCCAGCAGCCGCGGTAATACGAAGGGACCTAGCGTAGTTCGGAATTACTGGGCTTAAAGAGTTCGTAGGTGGTTGAAAAAGTTAGTGGTGAAATCCCAGAGCTTAACTCTGGAACTGCCATTAAAACTTTTCAGCTAGAGTATGATAGAGGAAAGCAGAATTTCTAGTGTAGAGGTGAAATTCGTAGATATTAGAAAGAATACCAATTGCGAAGGCAGCTTTCTGGATCATTACTGACACTGAGGAACGAAAGCATGGGTAGCGAAGAGGATTAGATACCCTCGTAGTCCATGCCGTAAACGATGTGTGTTAGACGTTGGAAATTTATTTTCAGTGTCGCAGGGAAACCGATAAACACACCGCCTGGGGAGTACGACCGCAAGGTTAAAACTCAAATGAATTGACGGGGACCCGCACAAGTAGTGGAGCATGTGGTTTAATTCGAAGATACGCGCAGAACCTTACCAACACTTGACATGTTCGTCGCGACTCTAAGAGATTAGAGTTTTCGGTTCGGCCGGACGAAACACAGGTGCTGCATGGCTGTCGTCAGCTCGTGTCGTGAGATGTTGGGTTAAGTCCCGCAACGAGCGCAACCCTCACTTTTAGTTGCCATCATTAAGTTGGGCACTCTGAAAGAACTGCCAGTGATAAGCTGGAGGAAGGTGGGGATGACGTCAAGTCCTCATGGCCCTTACGTGTTGGGCTACACACGTGCTACAATGGTATCTACAACAGGAAGCAAGACTGCGAAGTTAAGCAAATCCCTAAAAGATACCTCAGTTCGGATTGCACTCTGCAACTCGAGTGCATGAAGCTGGAATTACTAGTAATCGTGGATCAGCGTGCCACGGTGAATGCGTTCCCGGGTCTTGTACACACCGCCCGTCACACCATGGGAGTTGGTTCTACCTTAAGGCAAGGTTTCAAACCCTTGACCACGGTATAGTCAGCGACTGGGGTGAAGTCGTAACAAGGTAGCCGTAGGGGAACCTGCGGCTGGATTACCTCCTTTCTAAGGATGAATGAAAGTAAAATTTCATTCTAAATAATATACATCGGTAATGTTGACCGTCCTCATTTCTCTTCTTAAAGTAGTGTTTCTCTTTGCATAGGGGCCGGTAGCTCAGTTGGTTAGAGCACACCCTTGATAAGGGTGGGGTCGAAAGTTCGAGTCTTTCTCGGCCCACCAATTTAAGATCATGGGGGATTAGCTCAGCTGGGAGAGCGCCTGATTTGCATTCAGGAGGTCAGCGGTTCGATCCCGCTATCCTCCACCAAAACACTTAGCTATAAAAAATAGTAAAAAATTAATAATTAATATCAATATCTATATCCGAACATTAGTAATGTTATTAGCTAATGTTCAAAATAAAAATTTGATTCAACACAGAATTTTTTTCTGTGCATAAATCAAGCGTTTAAGGGCGTGTAGTGGATGCCTTGGCACTGAAAGCCGATGAAGGACGTGATATACTGCGATAAGTTTCGGGGAGCTGTATGTAAGTTTTGATCCGAAAATTTCCGAATGGGGAAACCCACCACTTTATGTGGTACTTTAAACTGAATACATAGGTTTAAAGAGACAACCTGGAGAACTGAAACATCTAAGTAACCAGAGGAAAAGAAATCAATTGAGATTCCGTTAGTAGTGGCGAGCGAACGCGGACTAGGCCAGTAGTTTTGTTAAAAAAATTTGAATAGTTTGGAAATGCTAACCATAGAGGGTGATAGTCCCGTATGAGTAATGTTTAACAAAATTCTTGAGTAAAGCGGGACACGTGAAATCCTGCTCGAATATAGGGGGACCACCCTCTAAGCCTAAATACTCTTCAGTGACCGATAGTGAACTAGTACCGTGAGGGAAAGGTGAAAAGAACCCCTATTAGGGGAGTGAAATAGAACCTGAAACTGCATGCCTACAATCAGTCGAAGCTCTTTTTAGAGTGACGGCGTACCTTTTGTATAATGGGTCAGTGACTTAATTTATAAAGCAAGCTTAAGCCATCTAGGTGTAGGCGTAGCGAAAGCAAGTCTTAATAGGGCGATTAGTTTTATGAATTAGACCCGAAAACGAATGAGCTTACCATGAGCAGGTTGAAAGTTGGGTAACACCAACCGGAGGACCGAACCAGTTGACGTTGAAAAGTCTTTGGATGACTTGTGGTAAGGGGTGAAAGGCCAACCAAATTCGTAGATAGCTGGTTTTCCGCGAAAACTATTTAGGTAGTGCGTTGAATAAATAGACATTTAGAGGTAGAGCACTAAATGGGCTAGGGGGAAGAGATTCTTACCAAACCTAATAAAACTCCGAATGCTAAATGTTGTTCTTCAGCAGACAGACTGTGGGTGCTAAGGTCCATGGTCGAGAGGGAAAGAGCCCAGACCACCAGATAAGGTCCCCAAATTATGATTAAGTGTGAAAGGATGTGGAAATTCCTTAACAGCCGGGAGGTTGGCTTAGAAGCAGCCATCCTTTAAAGATAGCGTAACAGCTCACCGGTCTAATAGAGTTTCTGCGCCGAAGATGTAACGGGGCTAAAATCATATACCGAATCTGTGGGTTTATAAAACTTTTGAGTTTTATAAGCGGTAGCGGAACGTTCTGTAAGCCTGTGAAGGGATACCCGTGAGGGATCCTGGAGGTATCAGAAGTGCGAATGCTGACATAAGTAACGATAAAAGAAGTGAAAAACTTCTTCGCCGAAAATCCAAGGGTTTCTGCGCAAGGTTAATCCGCGCAGAGTTAGTCGGCACCTAAGGCGAGGGCGAAAGCCGTAGTCGATGGAAATAAGGTTAATATTCCTTAACCAGATGGTAGTGACGGATCTTGTAAGTTGTGTGCTCTTAATGGATTGAGTATGCCGCGAAAAGGTTCCAAGAAATAGCTCCATCATTAGACCGTACCCTAAACCGACACAGGTGGATTAATAGAGTATATTTAGGCGCTTGAGAGAATGATGTTGAAGGAACTCGGCAAAATGCTTCCGTAACTTCGGGATAAGGAAGACCTGTTTTTAGGCAACTAGAGATAGGTGGCACAAGCCAGGGAGAAGCGACTGTTTATCAAAAACACAGGGCTCTGCTAACACGTAAGTGGATGTATAGGGTCTGACGCCTGCCCGGTGCTGGAAGGTTAATGCGGTTGGTGCAAGCTAACTTCTGAAGCCCCAGTAAACGGCGGCCGTAACTATAACGGTCCTAAGGTAGCGAAATTCCTTGTCGGGTAAGTTCCGACCTGCATGAATGGCGTAACGATTTCTCCGCTGTCTCCAACATCAACTCAGTGAAATTGAATTCTCCGTGAAGATGCGGAGTTCGCGTAGTTAGACGGAAAGACCCCGTGCACCTTTACTGCAACTTTACATTGGTATTAGGAAAAACATATTTAGTATAGGAGGGAGACATTGAAGCAAAGGCGTCAGCTTTTGTGGAGTCACCAGTGAAATACCTCTTTTGTTTTTCTTGGTATCTAACTGATTGCCGTCATCCGGCATCAAGACATTGTATGGTGGGTAGTTTGACTGGGGCGGTCGCCTCCCAAATAGTAACGGAGGCGTGCGAAGGTAGGCTCAGAACGGTCAGAAATCGTTCGTAGAGTGCAATGGCATAAGCCTGCCTGACTGTGAGACTGACAAGTCGAGCAGAGACGAAAGTCGGTCATAGTGATCCGGTGGTTCTGAGTGGAAGGGCCATCGCTCAACGGATAAAAGGTACGCCGGGGATAACAGGCTGATACTGCCCAAGAGCTCATATCGACGGCAGTGTTTGGCACCTCGATGTCGGCTCATCACATCCTGGGGCTGGAGCAGGTCCCAAGGGTTTGGCTGTTCGCCAATTAAAGTGGTACGTGAGCTGGGTTCAGAACGTCGTGAGACAGTTCGGTCCCTATCTGCTATGCGTGTAGAAGAATTGAGAGGAGTTGACCCTAGTACGAGAGGACCGGGTTGAACATACCACTGGTGGACCGGTTGTAGCGCCAGCTGCAGTGCCGGGTAGCTAAGTATGGACGAGATAACTGCTGAAAGCATCTAAGCGGGAAACTCACCTCAAAACTAGTTCTTCCTATAGAGCCGTGGTAGACCACCACGTTGATAGGCTGGATGTGGAAGCGCAGTAATGCGTGCAGCTGACCAGTACTAATAGCTCAATTGGCTTGATTTATGCACTGAAAAAAATTTTTAATTAAAAGATATTCAAATAATTTAATATCATAAATAAGTTCTCTTAGTATAATCTAGAAACTTTAACTATTTTTGAAGTAACTCTCAATTTGAAATTTTTCACATTAATATTAAAATTAAATTTATTTTCATTTAATAAGTTTTCAAAAATATCTTTGATTTTAATTGAATATTTACCTTTGTATTTACTTTTACTAACCGAATATTTTGAAACAACAAGGTATGTTTTAGAATTGTGTAAAATATTATAACCTGTTTTATTATTGAAACAAGTTGACCTTATTAAATTCCCCAAATTTACATTTGAAATTTTTTTATTAGACTTAAGGTTAGTAAGTTTTTTTATATCCCATGCAAAGTGGTAATCATTTTTAACTTTTTTTTGTTTTTTTCTCAAAAATTTATTTTTTGAAATATAATTTATTGTATCAATTATGACTTCTTCTAGTAGCTTTAGCTGCTTGATATATATAATTTTGGCACTCTCAAAATTATTAAATTTTATTTTTTTTTGAGTAAAAATATCTCCATTATCAAATTTTTCAGTGAGCCAATGTGAGCTTGCACCAAATGGTGTTGATTGATTAATTGCCCAAAAAGTTGAGTGACGTCCTTTATTATATGGAAGAAAACTAGGATGGAAGTTAATTCCACCAATTTTTAAAGAATTAATAATTTCAATAGGAATTTTTTTATCATAATATGAGAAACCTATATCACAAGAAGATATAGATATTTTTTTAATTAAATTTTTATTTTTCAAGTCTGTAATTTGAACTTTTTCTTTGTACCTTTTTTTTAATTTATTAACAATTATCTTGTCAGAGCTTGGACTTATTATGATATACTTGATTTTAAACTTTTTAGTTTTAACAATCTCTTTAAGTAACTTGGTGCTAGTTATAGATCCATCTAAAAATAGAATTGTTTTAAACATTTAAAATATTATTTAACTAAAATATAACTATATTTTTTATAAAATCTAATTTTATCAAAAGTTTATTGATGGTATCCTTCTTGACTTTATTATGATAATTTAATAACAGACCGACTTAAATATTAACATCAACTAAAAAAATTTAATATAATGAGCTACAAAATTAAATATATCAATTTAGCAGCACAACATAATTCTATAGGTAATGAAATTAAGAGAGAAATTGATAATGTATTTAAAAATTCTGCATTCATATTAAGAAATAGCGTTTTAAAATTCGAGCAAAAGATTTGTAAAATTTTAGGTGTTAAATATTGTGTTTCGGTTAATAGTGGAACAGATGCATTATTATTTGCGTTGAGTCAGGCAGGTTTAAAAAAAAATGATGAGGTTATTACACCGTCACATACTTATGTGGCAAGTGTTTCTGCAATAGATCATGTAGGAGCAGTACCAATTTTTGTTGATATAGCTGATGATTTTAATATTGATCCAAATTTGATTGAAAAAAAAATTACTAAAAAAACTAAAGCGATTTTGGTTGTTCATTTAAATGGTAGATGTTGTGACATGAAACCAATTTTAAAGATTGCTAAAAAATATAAATTAAAAATTATTGAGGACGCAGCCCAAGGTTTTGGCGCAAAGTATAATGGTAAATATATAGGAAATTTTGGACTCGCTGCAGCATTTAGTTTGCATCCAATGAAAAATTTAAGTGTTCCTGGAGATGGAGGTTTTTTAACAACAAACAATAAAAAAGTTTATGAAAAAGTTTTGTTATTAAGAGACCATGGAAGAATCAAAGTAGGTAATAAAGAAGTTAGAAAATGTTATGGCTTTAACAGCAGACTAGATAATTTACATGCAAGTATAGCCTTAATTAAGTTAAAGTATTTTTTTGGATGGATGTCAAAAAGAAGAAAAATAGCTAAGTTTTATAATCAAGAATTAAAATCAATTTCAGATCATATTATTACTCCAAAATTAGACGAAAAAAATAAACTATATGAAGACACTTTTAACTCTTATGTAATAAGATCCAAAAAAAGAAATGCTTTAAAAAAATATTTATTAAAAAATAAAATTGAAGTATTTTCGCATATAGATAAAGGGGTTCATTTAGAAAAAAATCTTTACTCGAAAAATATTAAATTACCCAAAACTGAACAGTTGGAAAAAGAAATTTTATCCCTTCCTATTTATCCAGAACTGTCAAAAAAACAACAGTTGACAATTTGTAATGCAGTTAAAAAATTCTACAATAAATAGAAAAAAAATAGTTATTACTGGAGCTGCAGGTTTTGTAGGTAGAAGCGTTGTTGAAAAACTAATAAGAGAAAATTATTTTGTCATTTCTGTAGATATGAATGATCCAAAAATCAAATCAAAATACCATAAATTTTATAAATTAACTGTAAAAAAATTTTTCTCAAAAAAAAAAATTAAAAATATACATGCAATTTTACATTTAGCTTCAGATCCTAGAAATAATTATTATTATATAAAACCTGATTTGGCATTAGAAAATATTTCTAATACCTTTATAATTCTAAATTATATAAAAACTTTGAAAATAAAACCTATGTTAATTTTTAGTAGTACTAAGCAAATAGAATTAGATACAAAAGAAAATAACATGGGACCATACTCGATATCAAAAAAATTTAGTGAGGAGATAATTAGTTTTTATTCAAAGAACTATGGAATAAAATCGTTTATTATCAGATTTACAGAGGTTTTTTCTATGAATGATAACCCAAAAAATAAGGCATTAAAAAAATTAATAGATAGGTGTTCAAAAAATGAAGATATAGTTGTAAATGATAGCAACCATAATTTTGAATTTATAAGCATAAATGTTATTTGCAAAGGAATAGTTAAGATTTTAAAAAATAAGATTAAATCCAGATTCATTAATTTCTATGGGAATAAGCTAAGCATAATGGATTTATTAAATAAAATAAAAAAAAATCTAAAATCAAGTTCAGAGATAAAAGTGAGAAAAAAATCTAAAAAAAGATTATCTACTAAAATTGATAAAGAAGTTAATTTTAAATCAATTAAAACAGAATTATTTACTTCAAGGTTAAATCAATTAATTAAAAACGAGTTAGAATAATTGAATGAAAATAATTATAACAGGAGGAGCAGGTTTTATAGGATCTCATTTGGCTGAGTTTTTGGTAAAAAAAAATCATAGTGTAGTTATTATAGATAATTTAAGCACTGGTAGGTTTGAAAATATTAATTCATTTAAAAACAAAGTAAAATTTGTAAAAGCAGATATATCTAAACTTGGAAATTGGACTAATAATTTTAAGAATGTTAAAATTGTTTTTCATCTAGCTGCATTAGCAGATATAGTGCCAAGTATCAAAAATCCAAAAAAATATTTTCAGTCTAATGTTGTGGGGACTGAAAATATTGCTACGGTTTGCGCAAATTACAAAGTAAAAAAAATTATTTATTCAGCCTCTTCATCTTGCTACGGAATACCAAATAAATATCCCACACCAGAGAGCGAAAGTATCAAACCACAATATCCATATGCACTTACTAAAAATCTAGGTGAGCAGATCTTAATTCATTATGCAAAAATTTATGGTGTACAGGCTATCTCAATGAGATTGTTTAATGTATACGGTACAAGGTCAAGAACATCAGGAACATATGGAGCTATGTTTGGAGTTTTTTTAGCACAAAAATTAAAAAATAAACCTCTTACAGTAGTAGGTGATGGAAATCAAAAAAGAGATTTTACATATATTTCTGATGTAATTCAGGCTTTTTATAAAGCAATGAAAGTTAAAAAAAAATATGAAATATTTAACGTTGGAACAGGCAAGCCTGTTTCGATAAATAATATTGTAAAGTTATTAGGCTGTAAAAGTATCAATATACCAAAACGACCAGGTGAACCCGATCAAACAAACGCAAAAATAAAAAAAATTCAAAATGCACTTAATTGGAAACCTAAAATTAGTATAGAACTTGGTGTTAAAAAACTTTTAAAAGATATAAATTATTGGGATAATGCCCCTGTTTGGACACCAAAGTTAATTAAAGTTGCAACAAAAGAATGGTTTAAGTTTTTAAAATGATATCATTATCAGAAAAAAGTATATTAAAAAAAATTAAATTCCTAAAATCTAAGAAAAAAAAAATAGTTTTGTGTCATGGTGTTTTCGATTTAGTTCATTTAGGACACATAGAGCATTTTAAAAGTGCAAAAAAATTCGGTGATTTTTTAATAGTGTCTATCACCAAAGATAAATTTATAAAAAAAGGACCTGGTAGACCACTTTTTAATGAACAGCAAAGAATGGATTTTTTAAATAATATTAAGATTATTGACTATGTTATCTTAAGTAATTCTGAATCATCTTTAGATGTTATAAATTTTGTAAAGCCTGATTTCTATGTGAAAGGACCTGATTATAAAGATAATTTTAAAGACAAAACAAAAAAAATTATTTTAGAAAAAAAAGCAGTAGAAAAAAATAAAGGTAAGATTAAATTTACAAATGATATTACATTTAGTTCAAGTAATATTTTAAATACTAGTAATTTTATTTTTAGTGATCAGCAAAGGAATTTTCTTAATAATTTAAAAAAAAAATTTAATTATAATAAAATAGAAACAATCCTAAAAAAGTTTAAAAAATTAAGTGTATTAGTTATTGGTGAGTTGATAATTGATAAATATTGCTTTGGAGATGTGATTGGTAAATCTGGAAAAGAACCACACTTAGTTCTAAAAGAAAATCAAATTGAACATTATCTTGGTGGATCAGCAGCAATTGCCAGACATTTATCAACGTTTGTAAAGGATGTAAGGATCATTTCACCATTTGGAAAAGAAAAGTTTTATGAAAAAATTATTAAAAAAAATTTTGACGAAAATATAAAAAATTCTTTTTTTAAACCTTATTCAAATTTTAATACAATTACAAAGACAAGATTTGTAGATAAAAATTCAAATTATAAGTTATTTGGATCGTATTTGTTGCCTGAAAAAATAGATCTAATATCTGAAAATAATGTTTTAAAAATTATTAAAAAAAATAAACAAAAAAGTAACATGACACTAATTTGTGACTATGGGCATAATTTTATTTCTAAAAAAGTTGCAGCTGAGATAATTAAAAAAAATAAATATACTTTTTTAAATGCACAAGTTAATGCTTCAAATAAAGGATTTCATAATATTAATAAATATAGTTCTGTAAATTCTATTGTAATAAATGAAAATGAATTAAGACAAGAATTAAGAGACAATATCAGTGATATAAAAATCCTTGCGAAAAAATTGATTAAAAATAAGAGTATTCAAAATCTAATCATCACAAGAGGATCTGATGGAGCAATATTGATGGACAACAAATATAAAGTTTTTTCTTGCCCAGGTTTTGCTGTGAAATCTATAGATAAAGTTGGTGCAGGAGATGCTATGTTGTCTTTAGCATCCTTAGGGTTAAAATTAAAACTTGATCCAGAGTTAGTTTTGTTTATTAGTTCAATAGCTGCCGCAATATCTGTAGAAAGTATTGGTAACAAAGAACATGTCACATTTGAAAAATTAGATAGAATATTAGAGTACATGCTTAAATGAAAAAAATTTTTATAACTGGTGGTGCTGGGTATGTAGGTTCAAAATTAGTTCCTAAGCTATTAAGCTTGAACTATGAAGTTACAGTTTTAGATTTAATGATCTATGGTGATAATGTTTTAGAAAATCATATCAAGTTGAACAAAATAACCGGAGACATAAGAGATAAAAAATTGCTAGAAAAATACTTGCCTGGTCATGAGATAGTAATTCATTTAGCATGTATATCTAATGATCCTAGTTTTGAGTTAAATCCTACTTTAGGTAAATCTATAAATCTTGATGCGTTTGAACCTTTAGTTCAAACAAGTCTTAAAAGTAGGGTAAATCAGTTCATTTATGCCTCCTCATCTTCAGTATATGGCATTAAAAAAGAAAAAAATGTTACTGAAGATATGGTTCTGGAGCCACTTACTGATTATTCTAAATTCAAAGGAGATTGCGAAAAAATATTGAACAGTTATAGTTCAGACAATTTTATAACAACTACTATTCGGCCGTCTACAGTGTGTGGATATGCAAAAAGACAAAGATTAGATTTAGTTGTAAATATTCTAACCAATCATGCTTTTCATAATCGAGAAATAAAAGTTTTTGGTGGAGAGCAACTCAGACCAAATGTACATATTGATGATATGGTTAACTCTTACCTGGCAGTGATGAATGCAGAACCAAAAAAAATCAATAAAGAAATTTTTAATGTAGGATTTAAAAATCAATCAGTAAATGAATTAGCTGAAGACGTAAAATATGTTATTGGTCAAGACATTAAAATAGTAAATACAAAATCTGATGACAATAGATCTTATCATGTAAGTTCAAAAAAAATAAAAGATATTTTAGGTTTTGAAACTAAATATACTGTAAAAGATGCGGTATATGATTTAAAAAGTGCATTTGAAAAAAAACTTTTAACGAATACTTTTAATAATGAGTTTTTTTATAATATAAAAAGAATGAACTCTATAAATTTACAGTGAAAGTAAGATATTCATATTTATCACAACAATTTGGAAATTGCCCTGATCTTTGGGCAAGTTTGAAAAAATTTGTCTCTACTGGTGATTTTACTTTAGGGAAACCTTTAAAAAAATTTGAAAAAAATTTTGCAAAAATAATTGGGACTAAATACGCTATAGGAGTTAACTCAGGTACAGATGCTATTAAACTGTCTCTAAAAGCTTTAGGTATTAAACAAGGAGATGAAGTAATAACAGCGGCAAATACTTTTGTTGCAACTGTTGGGGCAATTACAGAATTAGGTGCCAAGCCTATCTTTATAGATTGCGATGATACTTTTTGTATGGATGTAAATTTAATTGAAAAAAAAATAAATAAAAAAACAAAGGCTATAGTACCTGTTCATTTCACTGGGTATATGACTTATATGCCTAAATTGATGAAATTAGCTAAAAAATATAAATTGCCAGTAGTAGAAGATGCATGTCAGTCAATTTTAGCAAATATAAATAATAAAAATGCAGGTACCTGGGGCATTACTGGAGCTTTTTCACTTCACCCTCTCAAGAATATAAATGTTTGGTCAGATGGAGGAATTATCACAACAAATAATAAAAAAATATATAATCAACTTTTATTATTAAGAAATCATGGTCTTATCGACAGAGATACAGTTGGAATATGTGGCTATAATTCAAGATTAGATACTTTTCAGGCTGTTGTAGGAAATTGGTTATTACCAAAAGCAAAGGATATTTCAAATCAAAGAATTAAAAATGCAAATTATTTAGATAAAGAATTAGAAAAAATTAGCGAAATTACAATCCCCCCTAGACCAAAAAATTTTAGAATAGTTTATCATTTATACATTGTTTTTGCTGAGAAAAGAGACAAACTTTATCAATATTGCTTAAAAAATAAAATAGAAGCTAAAATACATTATCCAACTCCAATATATAGACAAAAGGCTTATAAATTTTTAGGTCATAAAAAAGGAGATTTTAAGGTATCAGATGAGCATACAAAAAAAATAATTTCATTTCCTTGCGATCAACATCTTAGCAAAAAAGAGCTAAATTATATTATTAATACATTAAAAAAGTTTTATAAAAAAAAGTGAAAAAAATACCATATGTAAATTTAGGATATAAAAAAAAATCCAAAGCTAGATTAATTAAAATATTTGAAAAAGTCCTTAATCAAGGCCAATTTGTTGGTGGTCAAGAAATATTAAAATTTGAAAAAAGCATTTCAAAATTATGTAATACAAAATACGCCGCCGCACTAAATAGTGGGACAGATGCTTTAACTTTAGCTCTTCATTTGCTTGGAGTGAAAAGAGGGGATGAAGTAATAACTACTCCAAATTCATTTATAGCATCAACAGCAGTTATAGTTCATTTAGGCGCAATACCAGTGTTTGTTGATGTGCTTGATGACCAAAATATTGATCCAGACAAAATTGAAAAAGCTATAACAAAAAAAACAAAAGTAATAATGCCAGTTCATTTGTCTGGAAAAATGTCAAAAATGGATAAAATAATGAAGATTGCAAAAAAATATAATCTTAAAGTTGTTGAAGATGCTGCTCAAGCAATAGGATCTAAATTTAACGACAAAATGTCAGGTTCTTTCGGAGATGTAGGTTGTTTTTCTGCACATCCACTTAAAAATTTGGGAGCAATGGGAGATGGTGGATACATTACTACAAACAACTTCAAAATATATAAAAAAATAAAAAGTCTTAGTAATCATGGCATGGAAAATAGAAATATAATAAAAAATTTTGGATATGTATCTAGAATGGATAATTTACAAGCAGCATTTTTAAATTTTAAATTAAAGTCATTAAAAAAAGTAATTGAAATCAGACGGACAAATGCCAATACATATAAAAAATTATTAAATAATAATTTTATCAAGACTCCTTATGAAGGAGAAAGAGAATTTCATACTTATCATACTTTTGTAATTCAAGTTAAGAAAAAACGAGATGAACTAAAAAAATTTTTGTTAAAAAAAGGAGTTGAAACTTCTATTCATTACCCTGTTCCAATACACCTACAACCAGCATCAAAAATTTTTGGTTATAAAAAAGGGGACTTTGCAATTACAGAATCTCAAAGTAAAGAAATACTCACTTTACCCGTAAATGAAAATATATTAAATTTAGATGTTGTAAAAATTTCTAATTTAATTAATTCTTTTTTTATAAATGAAATTTAAAATAGCAGGACCATCTGCCAAAAAATACTTCGAAAAATTACTCCCAAATCAAAAATTTGGAAGCTACTGGATTAGAGATAAAAAAAATTTCATCATTAATATATACGCATTAATGAACCAGCTTTCGAGTTTTGAAAAGTCGTATAAGAAATTAAAATTAAATTACCCAAAAAATATCAAGCCTGAGTTAATGAGTACTGCCCCATCAGTTCTATCTTTTCTGCAATATTTAATAAGTGAAAAAAAAGCAAAAAAAATTTTAGAAATTGGAACATTTTTAGGAGTTTCAGCAATGTTTTTTGCAAAAGAAGTTGGAAAAAAAGGATCAGTAGTTACTATAGAAAAAGGAGAACAATTTTCAAAAATTTCTAAATCAAATTTCATTTTAAATAAAATTAAAAATATTAAGTTAATTAATGATGATGCAATTAATGCTCTTAAAAAAATTAAACTAAATAAATTTGATTTCATTTTTGTTGATGGAAGTAAGATAAATTATTTACAAATTTTTAAAATTTTAGAAAAGAAGGTTAGCAATAAATGTACTATTTGTTTTGATGATGCCTTATATCATGGAGATATTTTTAATAGAAAAACCATTACACATCATGGAGAAGGGGTTAAAAAATTACAAAATTACCTCAAGAAAGATAAAAAATGGAATAAAATACTTGTTCCAATTTCAAATGGAATACTTTTATTAAATAAAAAAAGTAAAAATTGACTTTAATTGCAATTAAAAGCATTTATGTTATAGGATATTATTTATGAGTGATCTTGCAAATGAGCACAATAAATTAATTTTAGATGGAACAAAAATTAATTGGCATTTAGACAGGGTTAATGCCTGGCAAAGAGGAGAAAGAATTGCTCCTATAACTATTGACATGGCACTGACTAGAGCGTGTAATTATTCATGTGGTTTTTGCTATGCTATGTTTCAAGAAAATGACAGAAAAATTATTAATAAAAAAGTAATTTTTGATTTTCTAGAAGATTGTGCTGAAATCGGTGTTAAAGGTATAAGTTTTGTTTCTGATGGAGAGAGCACAATCTCACCTGTTTTTACTGATGCATGTAAGTATGGCCATGAACTAGGACTTTCAATGGCTGTTGGAACAAACGCATTTGTTCTTACGAAAAATAGATTAGAGGATGTAATGCCATATTTGACTTATCTAAGAGTAAATTTTTCAGCCGGTGAAAAAAAAAGATATGCTGAAATAATGGGCGTTAAAGAAAGTTCCTATGATCGAGTATGTCAAAATATAAGAGACATGGTTGAAATCAAAAAAAAAAATAATCTTAAGGTTACGATTGGTATGCAAATGGTTTTGATGCCTGAGGACGCTGATCAAATTATTCCACTAGCAAAACTTGGAAAAGAATTAAGACCTGACTATGCAATTATAAAACATTGTTCTGATAATGAAGATGGTGGATTGGGAGTTGATTATGATGCTTACGAAAAATTATATCCACTATTAAGAGAAGCAGAAAAATATTCAGATGAAGATTACAAATGTGTAATCAAATGGTCTAAGATAGACGACAAAGGAAACAATAAAAGATCCTATCAAAGATGTTATGGTGCACCATTTATGATTCAATTGTCTGGCTCAGGTTTAGTAGCACCTTGCGGAGGTCTGTTTAATGAAAAATATAAAAAATTTCACATAGGTAATATTTGCGACACAAGATTTAAAGATATTTGGAAATCTGACAGATACTGGGAAGTAATGAACTATTTATCTTCACCAAAATTTAATGCACAAAAAATGTGTGCAAGTTTGTGCTTGCAACACAAGGTGAATGAAACTTTAGATAATTTTGTAAAGGGAAAAGGTGACTTGGTCCAACCAAAAGATGATGTACCAGATCATATTAATTTTATTTAAATTAAGATATAATTATTACTATGAAATTATCTGATTATATCGCACATTTCTTATCAAAAATAACAGACTGTGTTTTTGTTGGTCAGGGTGGAAATATAATCCATGTCCTAGATAGTCTTGGAAAAAGGAAAGATATAAAAGTAATTCCTTCTCAAAATGAGCAAGGCGCATCGATAGCTGCAGATGCCTATTCAAGATTTAATAATAAAATAGGCGTAACAGCTGCAACCAGTGGGCCAGGAATGATTAATTTAATGCAAGGTATGGCCTGTTCTTTTTTTGATTCTATACCAACTTTTCATTTTTCTGGAGCTGTTGTTACTGGTCAGTTAAGAAAAAATAAAAATATTAGGCAAATAGGCTTTCAAGAAATGGAAGTTGTTGATTTAGTAAAACCCATCACAAAGTACGCTGTATTATTAAAGGACAAAAATTTAATAAGGTATGAATTAGAAAAAATGTTATATTATGCAAAAGAAGGTAGACCCGGTCCAGTTTTGATGGACTTACCAGATGATCTTCAAAGAGCTGAAATAGATCCAAAAAAAATAAAAGGATTTAAACCACCTAAAAATAAACAAATAAAAGTAAATTTTGAAAAAAAACTATTTTCGCTAATTGATAGATCAGAAAAACCATTAATAGTACTTGGACATGGAATCAACCTTTCAAACACCAAGAAACAGGTAAAGCAATTTATAAAAAAAACTGGAATTCCTTTCTCGCCATCATGGGCTACTATTGATCTATTTAACTATAATCATAAGTTAAATGCAGGAACATTTGGTGTTGCTGCTACTCGTTATGGAAATTTTGCAATTCAAAATTCAGATTTGTTAATTTCATTTGGTTGCAGGTTGAATACTCAAATTACAGGAAGTAATATAAAAAGTTTTGCACCAAAAGCAAAAAAAATAATTATAGATATAGACAAGAACGAATTTACAAAAAATAATGGATTGAAGATAGATTTAAAAATAAATATGGATCTAAAATCCTTCTTTAAAAAAATTAATCCACATTTAAAAAATAAGAAAAATTATGATAAATGGATACATAACTTTACAAAATTAAAAAACAAATATCCAATAACTAAAAAAAGTTATTTTAATCAAAAGAAAAATAATAATCCATATGTGTTTATGAAAAAGCTTTCTGATAAAACTGGTAGAAAAGATGTGTTAATACCAGATGCGAGTGCAAATTTAATTTGGGCAATGCAGGCCTTAGAACCTAAAGGGCAAAAAATTTTTACAGCGTTAAACCATTCACCCATGGGATATTCAATGCCAGCGACAATCGGAGCTCATTTAGCAGATAAATCAAAAAATGTAATTTGTACAATTGGAGATGGCTCAATGCAAATGAACATACAAGAACTTGCAACTATAGCCCATTTTAAATTTCCTGTTAAAATTTTTGTTCTAAATAATAATGGTTATGGTTTAATTAAACTTACACAAGATATGTGGTTAGGTTCAAGAAGAGTAGGTGTAGATAAAAATTCTGATCTTGCAATGCCAGACATTATAAGAATCTCTAAAGCTTATGATATTGAAACAGTGAAAATCAACAATCACAATGAAATCGATAAAAAAATTGATTATGTCCTAAAGTCAAAAAAACCAATTCTTTGTGAAGTTATGATAAATGAAAACCAAAAAGTTATTCCTAAACTTGAGTTTGGAAGAGCTATTCATGACTTGAGCCCGAGGTTAAGTAAAGAAGAATTAGTTTCAAATTTAGTTTTATAATTAAAGTGCTAAAA
The DNA here is from genome assembly GCA_902533445.1 of uncultured Pelagibacteraceae bacterium. GTDB lineage: Bacteria > Pseudomonadota > Alphaproteobacteria > Pelagibacterales > Pelagibacteraceae > Pelagibacter. The sequence goes on along the minus strand of CACALX010000008.1, from coordinate 24,731 downwards.
ATAAATTTTAAAGAGTTAATTTCAAGTTACGATCAAAATTTATTAGATAATCTTAGAGGTTTTGGAAAAGATGATGAGTATTTAAAATTTTGGGTTCCTGGCACTGATAATTATCAAAGCTTTTTGAATTTGATAGATGCTTTGATAGAAAGTAAAATTTTAAAATTTAAAATTTCATTTAAAAAAGTTTCTAATGAAAATGAACTCTTTAAGAAAATTGATGAAACCTTAATGAACATTTCAAATTTTGATAAAAATAATTGTGATTATGAAATTATCCTAGATAATAATAATTATTCAGAGTTTAAAGTAAAAGATAAAAAAAAATTTGAACAAGAAGTAGAATTAAAAATTGATAATACAAAAATAACAACAATAGAAAAAAATAATGAAAATTTAAATAGTTTTTATAAGGAAAATCTTGCTCACTTTACACCTAATAATTATTATATAAACAAAATCCAATTAAATGAAAATATCTTTAAAAAGAGCTTTACTGAAATAGATTTATTTTTTGAAATTAAAAACGAAATCATAATTAATGTTTTCCACAACAGTAATAAATCTAGTGACATCGAAAAACTTATTAATTTATTTTTTGATATAATAATAAACAAAAATATTCAGGAAGCCGCTGACCATGGAGTAATTTATTTAGAAGAAAAAATAAGGAAATTTAATAATATTAAAGTTACTCCAGGAATTATTTTGCCTAACCAAGGGGGAGAATATTTTAATGTGCTAAATCGTATAATTAGAAGCATATTTAAAAATTATCAAGTTAAAAATAATCTTAAATTTGATGTAAATAAAAATTATTTTATCATGACTGAAAAATGGAAATTATTTACAGAGAAAGAAAAATTACAAAAAATAAATATTATTTTGGATAAAATTAAATCAACGAACGTAAACCTTGAAGATGAAAGTATAAGTGTAAATAAAATAGAAAATAACTTTAAAATCTATTTAGATGTTGATAAAAATTTTAGTAAACTTCAAAGAGAAAAAAATATACTTCTTGAAATAGAAACAAAATTTAAAACTTTAGATGATACCCTTGAAGTATTTGTTGAAGAAATATTAGACCAGAATAAATTAAGATTAAAAAATTCACCACAAAAAATTTAATCTATTTGAAAATCACAAATCGCTCCTTTTTGTGACTTACTCCACTTTATAAAACTTATTGCAGATTGATGCTCTATTAATGTATTTTTTTTAGAACTGTCGTTAAAATATTTTTTCATGTTTTGACTAAGTAAATTATTAATTTTTATTTGTTTCTCAGTTTTTGAAAAATTATTATTTTCGAAATTATTAGTATATTCCTTAACACTATTTAAAATTTCATCTGAATTATTTTCAATATAACTTAAGTTGTTTTTATCCATATACAAAATATCATGATAAAAAAATGGTAGACTTAAAAATTTGGTTAAGGAAATTTTTTCCCCGTTTAACTCTATATTTCTATACAAAACTCTATCTTTATAATTTCTTGGATATCCAAGAATAGTAAAAGCATTTGTTAAGAGTGTTGGTTTTTCAAACATAAAAGCTGTATCTAGAGGTCCCGACGAGGTTCCGATATAAAATTCACAAATTTCAACTAAATAAAGGCTAAATTTAAGATTTTGATCATCGTTCAATTCAAAATAATTTTTATTTTTAAAATTTAAATGAGTTTGCCTCAAGCCACCAAGTCTTATAATTGTATAGCCTTTTTCAATTAAAAATTGAATTGAGTCTAAGTAGTTTTCAATTTTTGAATTTCTATGTTCTCTTCTTCCACTATCTTTTCTATACAATGAGTCTCTTACGTGTAAACAAATTATTTTTTTTCCTTCAATATTAAAAATTTTATTAAACTCTTCTTGTAATTTAAGCTTAGCATTTTTATTTAGCGTAATTTTATTTTTTTTTGGATAGGGGTTTATATTTTCATAGTCAGTGTTAAATAAATTTTTATCATTATAAAATAAGTCTTTAACACCAATTTGAGGAAAACGTACATGCTCTGGAAGTTTAAATTTTATGAATTTGTCGTTAAAAATAACAAAAGATCTTATGAATAAAAATTCAAGATTAACAAAAAAAGTACATATAAATTTTAAACAAATATAAATTCTTGAATTATTTTTATTAAAATCAAGATCACTAAAAATTTTATCGTTACAAACATTGTATTTCAGAAATTTTTTAAAAATAACTAGTTTTACTAAGATTAATTTTTTATTATTCTGACAAGCCTCTCTGTGAGCAATATCTATTTGTTCACTACAGGTTCCTATTGCATATATCCATGGCGTACAAATATAGTAACTAAATCTTTTAATTTTGTTTAATTTATTAATAAGTATAGAAATCATATTAACTTATAGGGAAAGATAAAATATTTTTTTTAAAAGTGTTTTTAAATTGAATATTTAAAATCTGAAATAATAATTTATGACCTAAAAATGCTTCTGAAAGTTCAGTTAGGTTTAATTTTTTATCCTTAATTAAATGTGAAGGATAAAATTTAGAGAGATAACTTTGGTAAGGATATCTAAAGTTATATTTTTTTTTATTTATTTTGAAATAAAATTTAGACTCGTTGATTTCAATAATTTTTTTTCCATTGTAAATTTTTATTATTAATTCTTTTTTTAAATTTTCTTTATCTTTAAATTCAAGAATACATCCTTTAGAATTGTAAACATTTATTGTACCTTTTAATTCTTTGAATCCTTTTCTTTTTGATTTGCTAATTTTATTGTTTTTACTAAGTTTAAATCTAAGTTTTTCCCCAAATTTTCTTAAAAAAAATAAATATAAATCAATAAAATGAAGCATGTTGGATGCCATATTCCATGGATTTCCATATACAGTTATTTTTGTCAGCTTTTTAATATTAAGCTTTTTTTTTATATTTCTATATATTTTATAAGATCTTCTTGGACAATTAACATATGTCAAAATTTTTTTACTATCCAGTATTTCTTCTGCTACTTTAAAATCTTTTAAATTTTGAAAAGCAACTTTCTCTATTATTAAATTTTTAATTATTTTTAAATTTATTAATTTTTTTAAATATAAAAGTCTATTTTTACTAGTTGTAGCCATAATACATAAGTCAAATTTTTTTTTTTTAAAATTCAAATTATTATAAAATTTAACTAGATTTTTGTTTTTAAATTCAGAAATTCTTTCTTTAGATGTCTCAAGAGATTTTTTATTATTTTCAACAACAAATAATCTTACTTTATTAGTTTTAAGCAAACCCTGCAAATGTCTAGAACCTATATTTCCACAACCAAAAATCAAAACATCAAAAGACATATTTATTTACTTTTAAAATAACTGTGTATTGTTTTCATTAATTCTGTAGAAAAATTAAAATTTAAACTTTGTTTATTTTTAACTCTATTGAAAAAGTATTCTACTTGCTTTTTAAAACCTGGTTTAAACTTTTTATCATTTTTAGATAGTTCTATCGAAATATTTTTTTTTTTATTTTTGGGTCTTACGTATAATTTTTCAAGAGGATTCAAACTAAAGTAATTTTTCGAAGTACTAATATCAATTTTCCATGGACCTGGTCTATTCCAAATTGAATTAAAAATTACCACATCCCCACTGCTAAAAGTAATTTTCTTTATGATAAACTTTTCTGTTTTGCTTTTATAATTTAATATATCTTTGAAACTAATTTCATTACCTCTTGTGACTAATTTCATAATAGTAAAAAGATGAATTGAGTTTGAAAACATTAAGTTTTTTTTAAAATCTTTGCTATATTTTTTATCCGAGAAATGAGACAAATCTTGCTGATCAAAAACATTTATAATTCTTTTAGATTTATCGTTTTTCAAGTATTTTAATAAATTTAATACACTGCTTAAAAAAGCTCTATTTAATCCAACAAAAATTTGTTTTTTTTTATTTTTTAAATTTTTAATTAATTTTAAATTATTAACATAATTAATTCCAAATGGTTTTTCTGTGAAAATTTTCCAAGGATATTTGGTTGCTTTTAAGGAGACTTTCCCAATATTCTCTACTGAAACAACTGAAAACAAAACATCTGCTTTGGTTTTTTTATAAAGTTCATCAATATCTTTACAAAAATATTTTATTTTATACTTTTTTTGTAATTTTTTAGCTTTTAAATGTGTTCTACTGCTAATTCCTACTAATTTTATTTTTGGGTTTTTAATATATTTGAGGACTTTTATATATTGCTCCATTGTCGGCCCCGCACCTATAAGAGCTACATTAAATTTACTCATTTTACTCAAAATTTTTGTTAAATTTTTTTCTTGCAATTTTTAAATTATCAATGTTACCAATATCTATCCAGTTTTCATGTAGCGGAAAAGACATTACTTTTTTCTTCTTTTTTATTAATAAATTAATAAAATCTGGAATATCACAGTATTTATTTTTTTTTAAAATTTTAATTAATTCTGTCTTAATCACATAAATCCCTATTGAGATATTCTGAATGTAAGTAGGTTTTTCATTAATATTACTTATCATTTTTCCTTTAACTGTAAGATTTCCGTATTCACTTTTTACTTTTTTGTAGTAAGTGCAAATTGTTAAATCAGCATTATTTAATTTGTGATACTTTAAGATATCACTGTAAACAAAATTACTTAAAATATCAGAATTTGTCACAATACAATGATTATATTCATTAAAATTAATTTTGGATAACGACCCTATAGTTCCTAAAGGTTTGTTTTCTCTTATAAAAGATAAAACTGATTTATATTTTTCTTTCTTCAAAAATTTTTCAATTTTTTCAGCCATATAATTTGTTGTTATATAAATCTTTTTAAATTTATCTTTTAAAATTTTTTTAATAATAATTTCAATCATTGGTTTATTTTTAATTTTTATGAGAGGTTTTGGAATTTTTTTAGTTAATGGTAATAATCTTTTACCTTTACCACCTGCCATAATAACAAAACAACTATCATCATTTAGAACAGCTTGTGTTTTTTCTGTAATATTATGATATCCCAAATAGTTTTTATTTTTTGTTATTATAGGAACACAATAAATTTTTTTTTTAATCATTTTTTGTTTAAAATTATCATTTAATATTTTTGAAAAGGTCGTTATTGATTTTTTGTTAGTAATTTTTAAAATATTATCATCTATTGTAATTTTATTTAATAAGCCTCGCCTAATGTCACCATCGGTTATCGTGCCAATAAATTTATTTTTGTCTAAGACCACTAAGGTTTTAATTTCACTAAGATTCAATAACTTAATTGCAGTAGAAATATTACTTTTTTTTTGGATTATGTTGTTCATTTTTGGAATATTTATTAAGATTAATTGACATTTTAATTAAAATATTTTTATTGGTTTATATTATATAATTAAAATTTTAATACTTAAAATTAATGTACTTAGATAATAACTGGTATGGAAATAGATATATATTATCCAAATATTGTAACACAAAAGACACTCCAGCCTTAGTAAGTATTCAACATGGAATGTTACTTTCAAAATTTTATGAGTCTGATCCCATTTTAGAAAAAAAAGTTTTTGGTAAAAGAAGTTTTTCCTTATTTTTTCCGTGGTTAGTATGGAATGATATTCTATTTGAGAAAACTCAAGAATTTAAATCAAAAAATGTTATTACCATTGGTGCTCCAATAATTTATTTAGATAAAATTTTAAAAAAAAAAAAATTTTCAAAACCAAAAGGAACTTTAATATTTCCTTCAAAATCTGCGTGGGGTGTAAACATGGAGGTAGATTATTCAAAGATTTATAATTTTATCAAAAAAAAATACAAACCGCCATTTACTATTGCAGTAAGTTATTTTGATTTAAAAAGAATATTTAAAATAAGGCATGATTTTAAAAACTGCAAATTTGTAACTTTTGGAAAAAGAAATAATAAATTTTTTACGTTAAAGCTTTATAAATATTTAAGAGAACATCGAAGTACAGTATCTTTCTATCCAGGCTCCCCAATTCTTTATTCACTTTTTTTAAGAAAAAAAACTTATTATTTTCCAGAAAGATTTTTAAAAAATGTAAGTGGTAAATTTTTTACAGAAAAAAATACAATAGAGTTAAAAAAAATTAAAAAAGAGGATATTTTAATAGAAAATATCATAAAAAAAGAATATTCTATAGATCTTTCAAATTTAAATAAAAAAAAAGACTTTATTAATGCCGACATTGCTCTAGGTAAAAATAGAATGAAAAATCCCAAATTTATTAAAAAAATTTTAGGCTGGGACAGTATATTTAAAATTATTTTAGGTAGCTTGTTATATTATATTATGAATTTAAAAAATTACTTTAATCCATTCTTACCGAGAAGAAATAATGAAAAAAAAAATTAAAAGAATATTAATTACGGGAGCTGAAGGTTTTATAGGATCACATGTGGTGGAGTTACTTTTATTAAAAGGATATAAAATAAATGCTTTCATTAACTATAATTTTCTCAACAACAAAGGCCATCTTTCACAAATAAAAAAAACTAAAAATATTAATTTTTATTTTGGTGATATTCGTGATGAAAAAATAGTAGATAAGGCTATGAAAAATTGTGATGCAGTCATGAACTTAGCAGCCTTGATTGGTATTCCTTATTCATATGAAGCACCATCTAGTTACGTTTCAACAAACATAATGGGAACTTTAAATCTTTTGAATTATTCATTGAAACATAAAATACAAAGATTTATTCATACATCAACAAGTGAAGTTTATGGATCTGCTCAATTTGTACCTATTACAGAAAAACACCCATTGGTTGGTCAGTCGCCTTACTCAGCAACAAAAATTGGCGCAGATCATATGGTGACTTCGTTTAATAAAAGTTTTAAATTGAACACTATAATTTTGAGACCTTTTAATACCTTTGGTCCAAGACAGTCTTTAAGAGCAGTAATACCAACAATTATAGCTCAAGCAATTTCAGGAAAAAAAATTAAAATAGGCAATCTTAAAACAAGACGAGATTTTACTTATGTATATGATACGGCTGAAGCTTTTCTTAAGGCGATCACATGTAACAATAAAGCTTATGGAAAAACTTTTAATTTAGGAACGGGATACGATTTCTCTATATTAGAAATAATAAGATTAGTGGAAAAAATTTTGAATAAAAAATTAATTATTAAAACTGATAGAAAAAGAGTCAGGCCATCAAAAAGTGAAGTGTTAAGATTAATTTCAGACAACAGTTTGGCAAAAAAAACATTAAATTGGAAGCCTAAGTATTTAAAAATTAAAGGATTCGAAAAAGGATTAAAAAAAACTATTGAATATATGAAAAAAGATATTTTGAGTTATAACAATGATATTTCAGATTACATAAAATAAAAATGGCAAAAATTAAGTTTCCAAAAAAGTTAAGCACTAAAAGTATTAAAAAATTTTTCATAGATAAAGGACTTGGTCATGTTGTAAAAAAAAGTAAATCACCTGATTTAGATGTAAACAACATGAATGTAAGCGAAACTTTTAAGCCAGAACTAATTGACCTTTACAGATTATATCAATTTGTAGTTCTTAATAAAAGAACAACAATTTTAGAATTCGGATCTGGTTGGAGTAGTTTAGTTTTTAGTAATGCTTTAAATTTTTTAAAAAAAAAATACAAAAATGACGTTAAGAGCTTAAGAAGGAATAATCCATTTGAACTTTTTTTAGTAGAAAATGAAAAAAAATACTTAAACATAACTAAAAAAGAATTAAATAAATTTTATAAAAAGCTAAAAAATAAAACTAAAATTAATTATTGTTATTCAGGTGTTAAAATGACTAAATTTAATGATAGAATTTGCACTGAGTTTGAAAAATTACCTTTGTGCAATCCTGACTTTATATATTTAGATGGCCCTGGTCAATTTAGTGCAAAAGGTGAAATCAATAATTTTAGTACAAGGCATAAAGATATGATGCCTATGTCATGTGATATTTTAAAAATAGAGTATTTTTTAACACCAGGAACTATAATAATTGTTGATGGAAGAGGTGCAAATTCAAAGTTTTTGCTAGATAACTTTAAGAGAAAATGGATATACAAATATCAGAAAGAATTTGACCAACATGTACTCTACTTAGATGATCCTATTTTAGGAAAATATAATAAAAAACAATTAGATTTTTACGCAAAATAAAAATTTTATGAATAACGTAGTTGAGATTAATGGAAGAAAAATTGGTGAAGACTTTAAACCTTTAGTAATTCCCGAAATAGGAATAAATCATAATGGTAGTTTGGTTGAGGCAAAAAAAATGGTGGATGCTGCAAAAGATGCAGGAGCAGAGATAATTAAACATCAAACTCACATAGTTGAGGATGAAATGATACCTTTAGCCAAAAAAATTGTACCGAAAAATGCTGATATTTCTATTTATGAGATTATGGAAAAATGTTCTTTAAATGAATCTGATGAATATGATTTAATGAAATATGTTGAGTCAAAAAATATGACTTTCATTAGTACTCCTTTTTCAAGAGCAGCAGCAAACAGACTTAATGAATTTGGGGTTAAAGCTTTTAAAATTGGATCAGGGGAATGTAACAATTATCCCTTAGTAAAGCATATTTTATCATTTAAGAAGCCTATGATTATTAGTACAGGCATGAATTCAATAAAAACTATTGAGCCAACTGTAGGAATGCTTAGAGAATTCAAAATACCTTTCATTTTACTTCATTGTACAAACATATATCCAACACCTTATGAACTTGTCAGACTTGATGGTATAAATAGATTAAAAGAAAATTTCAAAGATGCTGTTGTTGGCTTGTCTGATCACACTCAATCAAATAATACATGTCTTGGTGCTGTTTCCTTGGGAGCTTGCGTTTTAGAGAGACATTTTACTGACACATTAGATAGAGAAGGACCTGATATAATTTGTTCAATGGATAAAGATTCACTTAAAGAATTGATAATTGGAAGTGAACAAATCTTTTTAGCAAGAGGAGGTGAAAAAAAATCTATTATGGAGGAAATTCCAACTATGGATTTTGCATTTGCATCAGTGGTATCTACTCAAAAAATTAAATCTGGAGAAAAACTTTCTGAACAAAACATATGGGTAAAAAGACCAGGCAAAGGAGATTATTCAGCAAAAGATTTTGAAAAATTATTAGGAAAAAAGGCCAAAAGAGATATACAAAAAGATGTTCAAATAAAAAAATCTGATCTTGAATAATCTAATGCATCAAAATATCGTTATAACAGGTGCCTCTGGTTTTATTGGTAAAGCATTAATCAAAGAATTCATACGAAGAAGATTGAATTTTAAAGCATTTTCTAGAAAGAGAACAAATTACTCAAATATAGTAAGAAAATATAGCGATATAACTCCAGCTCATAATTCAATCTTGATACATCTAGCACAAAGTAACAAGTCAAGTAAAAACTATAAAAATGAAATTGAAACATTAAATAAATTAACCAAAAAAAATTGGAAACATATAATTTTTGCATCTAGTACTAAATTATATGGGGATAAATCAAATAAACCACACAAAGAAAATGAAAAGATAAATTATTACGATAATTATACAAAAATGAAAAAATTATCAGAACAAATTGTACTAAAAAAAAGAGGTACAGTTTTCAGACTTTCAAATGTTTATGGCGTAGGTGTAAACAAAAAAACTGTGATTGGATTGATTAGGGATAAAATTTTAAAAAGAAAGAAAATTATTTTAAGAGAAGTACAGTCTGTGAGAGATTTTATATTTATAGACGATGTGATAAAAGCGTTTATTAAAGCTTTACAGATAAAACCAAAAAAAATTTTAAATATTTCATATGGAAGTAGTTGCTCTATAGAAGAGGTAATTAAAATTACCCAAAAAATATTAAAATTAGAAACAGTAAAACTACATATAAAACAAAAATTAAAAAAAAATTCAATTATTTTAGTAGATAACAGTAAAAGTAAAAAAATTTTAAGATGGAGTCCTAAATATTCAATGACCAAGGGTTTGGAAAAAATTTTTTAAACTGATGAAAAAAAGAAAAATTTGTATCTTTACTGGTAATAGAGCTGAGTATGGTTTGATGCTTCCAATAATAAAAGCAATAAAAAATCATCCTAAATTAGAGTATAAATTAATTGTTTCTGGTGCACATTTAGAAAAAAATTTTGGAAATACTATTAAAGAAATTTATAAAGATGGATTTAAAGTACATTCAAAATTACAAATTGGAATAAGTTCAGATAAAAAATCGTTTACATCAAAATCAATAAGTAAAGTGATAGATGAGTTATCTCCAAAACTTATTAGATTCAATCCGGATATTTTTTTAGCTTATGCAGATAGATATGAGTCTTTTGCAGCAGTAGTTACAGCAACGCAAATGAATATTCCCACAGCCCATGTAGAAGGTGGAGATATTACTGAAGGTGGAGCTTTAGATGATTCTATTAGACATGCAATGACAAAGTTATCACACTTTCACTTTACTACAAATTTAGAGGCTAGTAATAGAATTATATCAATGGGTGAGGAAAAATGGAGAGTTAAAACAGTTGGTTTCCCAGCGATTGATTTAGTAAAATTTGGAAATTACGCTTCAGCTGCTCAAATTGAAAAAAAATTAAATATAAATAGATCAAAACCAATTATAATTTTTACTCAACATTCAGTCACAACAGAATATATAAAAGCTAAAAATCAACTTCTTCATTCTATTAAAGCTTTAATTAAAATTGCTAAAAACGGAGCTCAGGTAATTATAACTTACCCAAATAATGATGTAGGGGGCGAGGCTATTAAAGAATATTTAAATAAATTTTTTAAAAACAAAGATCAAAATATAAAATTAATTAAATCATTGGGTAGATTTTATTATCATGGAATTTTAGCATTAACTAAAGATAAAAAATCAAAAATTGTTTGTGTGGGTAACTCATCATCAGGCATAAAAGAAACACCTTTCTTTGGATGTCCAACAGTAAATATCGGATCAAGGCAAAATGGAAGATTAAGAGCTAAAAATGTAATTGATACGCAATATAACTCCAAAGAGATTTATCAAGCAATTTTAAGATGTATTGATGATAAAAAATTTATAAGTAAATGTAAAAGTGTTAAAAATCCATATAAAGGTGGAAATGCAGGTGTCTTGATAGCAGATTATCTATCGAAAATTAATTTAGATTTAGAAAAAATTTTGAGAAAAAAAATGACTATTAAGTGAAAAAAATCAATGAAAAATGCTCTTAAAAAAATTTTTTTAGTTTGTGGCACGGGTTCTATAGGTCAAAGACATATTGAAAACTTAATTAGTTTAAACGAAAAAATTGTTATCTGGAGAGAAAGGAAAAAAAAAAACTTAGAATTAAAAAAGAGATTTCCAGGCATTAAATATTTTGAAAATCTCAACAAAGCGATAAAATTCTGTGATGCAGTTATTATTTGCAATTCTACAAATAAGCATATCAATATTTTAAAATCTGCAATAAAGCAAAAAAAACATTTTTACATTGAAAAGCCAATTTCAAATAAAATAAAAGACTTAAATAAGATCAATTTAAATCCAAAAAATATAATAGGAGAAGTTGGGTATCAATTTAGAAGCCATCCTAATTTAATTTTTTTAAAAAAAAAATTAAGGAAATCAAATAGTAAAATCTTTAGTTATAGATTTGCTATGGGGCATAATTTAAAATTTTGGAGAAAAAATCATAAGTTTTCTAAGTCCTACACGAATGATGTGAACAAAGGTGGAGGGGCATTATTTGAATTAATTCATCAAGTTGATTTAGCTATTTGGTTATTTGGTCCTGTTAAAAAAATTACTGGTTATCGTTCAAAAGTGAGTAGTTTAAAAATAAAGGCAGATGATCTATCTAATTTAATTTTAATTCATAAGAGTGGTATTGCTGGACAAATACAATTGGATATGATCTCACCTTTATATAGGTGTGAAGCAGAGATAGTTACAGATAAGGAAATTTTATTATGGTCATATAACGAGGGTAAAATTACTCAAAAAACACAAAAAAGAAATAAAATTATTCACAAATTGACTAAATCCTTTAAAAGAAACGACTTGTTTATAAATTCAATGAAACACTTTGTTGACAGGGTATACAAAAAAAAACAAATACCACTTTGTGATCTAAAAGAAGGTGTAAAAAGTTTAATTGCCATTAACTCAATAAATAAAAAATTAATAAATTAATTTACTAAATATGAAAAAAAAAATTATTTGTGTTATTTCAGCTAGAGGTGGTAGCAAAGGTTTACCGAATAAAAATATAAAAAATTTATTAGGTAAACCATTAATTGCTTGGTCTATAATTCAAGCAAAAAAAGTAAAAGAAATAGATAGAGTAGTAGTTTGTACTGACTCAAAAAAAATTCAATCTATTGCAATTAAAGCAGGAGCAGAAGCACCTTTTCTTAGACCAAAAAATATATCAAATTCAAAAGTGGGTAAATTTAAAGTATTTAAATATGCTCTAAAAGCTTACGAAAAATATTATAAAGAAAATTATGAAATATATTTAGATTTAGATTGTACTAATCCACTGAGAACATCAAAAGATATTTCAAACTGTATATCAAAATTTAGATATTTAAAAAAAAAAAAGAATGTTGGAGCCGTTTTTACAATTTGTGAAGCAAGAAAGAATCCTTATTTCAACTTACTTGAATTACAAAAAAATGGATCCTTAAAAGTTTCAAAAAAATTACAAAAGGATATTTTAAGAAGGCAAGATGCACCAAAGGTTTTTGAACATGTAGCATCAATTTATGCAATCGACCCAAATTACATCAGAAATAATACTAATTTACTTGATGGTCATACAGAGGGATATAATATTGGTCAAAATAAAAGTTTAGATATTGACTCTATGTTTGATTATCAATTGATTGAATTTTTAATGAAAAAAAAAATAAAAAATGACAATTCAAAATATTAATATATCTGGAAAAAAAATCTTACTTTTAGGATCATGTGGAGTTTTAGGGAGACAGCATTCAGAAATTTTATCAAAATCTGGTTGCGAATTAATTATTGCAGATCATCCAAAAACTGATGTTATAAAATTAGCAAATAAACTTGGTGTTAAAGGAATAAAAATTGATATTTTAAAAGAAAAAAATTTAATAGAAGGTGTAAAAAAAAGTTATAAAATTTTAAAAGGATTAGATGCAGCTATTTTCAATGTAGCAATAACAAGTGAGCAATTAAAAAAAACAAAATCGTTTTTTGAATTTGAAAAATATCCTCTTCAATTATGGAAAAAAACAATCGATGTGAATTTGACTGGAGCTTTTTTATTTGCTCGGGAAATTGGTAAAATCTTTAAAAAACAAAAATATGGAAATTTAATTAATATTTCAAGTATATATGGAGTTGTTGCACCCGATCATTCAATTTATGAAAATGAGAAATTTGACTCTTTTCCTGGCTACTCAGCTTCCAAGTTTGGATTAATTGGTTTTTCTAAGTGGCTTGCTAGAAAATGGGCAAAAAATAACATTAGGGTAAATTGTGTTAGCCCAGGTGGGATATTTAACGGACAAAGTAAATCATTTATTAATAAGTATATTAAAAGAGTTCCTTTAAAAAGAATGGGATATAAAAACGAAATTACAGGTATGATAATTTATTTAGTGAGTGACAGCTCAACTTATTGTACTGGTCAAAATTTTGTAATCGACGGTGGCATGTCAAGCTGATTTCGAAATGAATATTTCAATTATTATTCCTACCATAGATAATAGAAATGAAATTATTATAAGAACTTTAAAGTATTATGAAAATTCAAGTTTTGAAATTATAGTAGTTGATTCAGGAGAGGTAAATAATGTTAGTTTGCAAAATTTTAAAGTTTCTTATTTGCATTTACCTAAAAAAAACTTTTTTGATAAGCTTGAAATTGGAGTCAAAGCGGCAACAAATAAATATGTAGTTATTTGTCAAGATGATGACTTTATTCTTGAAGACTCATTAATTTTTGGATCTAAATTTTTAGATAATAACTTAGATTTTTCAGCTGTACATGGAAATTATATATTTTTTGAAAAAATTCTTGAAAAAATTTTTTATGAGCTTGGCTATGCGAGTAATACTAGAAAAAGTTTAGACTCAGAAGACCTAGATTTAAGATTAGAGACTTTTTTAAATATATCGCCATTACTTATATCTGCCTTAACTTATAAAGAGGTATTGCTTCAAAATATAAGATTTGTTAAAAAATATCATTTCATTTCTTTGTTTGAGTTAACAACACTAATTTTCATCTCACTTAATGGCAAACTTAAGTATATCGATAAATGTTGGCAGATGAGAGATATGAAAATCCACAATAAATTAAGTTGGGAAAACAGAAAAAAACCAAAAAATGAATTAATTGAAAACCTATCCTCATTCTTAATGACACAAAAAGGTATTGATTTCATAAATGATTTGAACAAAGAGATAAATATAAGATCTAGTTCAAATAAAGAATTTACTAATGAATTTCATAATTATGCAATTTCAATTAAAAAAATTGAGTCAAAGATGGAACCTCTCAAAGTTTTTTTAATCAAATATTTTCCAAATCTTTTTAAAATTTTCAAAAAGATCAATTTATCTATAAGATATCTTAAGAAGTTGTCGTCAAACAAAATAAATAAGATATATATGCCAGAAAAAAATGATTTAAAAAAAATAGAAAATTTAATTTTTAAATATTAATGAAAGTTTTAGTAACAGGAAACCTAGGTTATATCGGTTCGGTATTGACTGAAAAATTATCGAGAGATGGTTATGATGTTATTGGTTTAGATATAGGCTATTTTAAAGATAATTTAGTAAAAGAGCCTCTTCAAATAAAAAAACAAATTTTAATGGATTTAAGAGATGTTTCTGAAAATGAAATAGAAGGAGTTGACGCAATAATTCATCTTGCTTCTTTATCAAACGACCCGCTAGGAGAATTTAATCCAAATTTGACTGATCAGATTAATAATCAATGCACAGTAAAACTTGCTGATATTGCAAAAAAGGTGGGAGTAAAAAGATTTGTTTATGCATCCACCCAAAGTATTTATGGAATTTCGAATACAAGTCAAGAACTTGACGAGTACGATAGCATTAAAAATCCAGTTTCAGCGTATGCTAAAACTAAGTGGATTTCAGAGCAAAAAATAATGAATATGTCCTCTGACAAATTTGTTGTATCTGCTTTTAGGCCTGCAACTGTATTTGGACCAAGTCCAAGATTTCGATGTGATATAGTTTATAATAATCTTACTTCTTGTGCATTTACAACTGGCAAAATAGAGCTTTATAGTGATGGAACACCTTGCCGTCCGATAGTGCATATAGATGATGTTTGTGAAGCTTTTATCTCAGGTTTATTAGCACCAAAAGATTTGGTGAACAAAGTTGCATTTAACGTGGGAATAAAAGGAGGAAATTATACTGTTAAACAAATTGCAATGGCAGTACAAAATAGGGTTAAAGGAAGTGAATTAATCTTTACAGGAAAATATGGAAAAGATGAAAGAACCTACAAAGTGAGTTTCAATAGAATTTATCATGTCTTGAAAGAATTTTATAAACCAAAATGGAATTTAGAAAATGGTGGAGACCAATTAATAAAATTTTTAAAGGAAATTAATTTAACAGAGGAAACATTCAGAGGGGAAACAACAAATAGATTAAAACAATTAAAATTTTTAAGTAGAGAAAAATATTTAGATAAAGATCTTAAAAAAAATGTTTAAAAAAATCAAAAAATGTAGGTTGTGTAAAAATGATAAGTTAAATATTTTTTTTAATTTAGGAAATCACCAACCATCTAATTCTCTAAAAAAAAGAATAAATGAAACTATACCATCAATACCATTAAAGTTATTATTTTGTAATTCTTGCAAAACTGTTCAACTTGCAGATACAGCTAATCCAAAATTATTATTCGAAAAATATGTTTGGGTTACCGGTACATCTGATGGTGCTCAAAAATATGCTAAAGTCTTTTATTCAAGAGTAAAAAAAAAATTAACTAAGAAAAAAAGTTTTATTTTTGAAATAGCTAGTAATGACGGAACTTTTTTAAACGTTTTTAAAAAAAAAGGAAACAGGGTTTTAGGTGTTGACCCAGCAAAGAATATTTCGATTGTTGCAAATAAGAATGGAATTAAAACTTTACCAGAATTTTTTGATGAAAATTTATCAAATAAAATCAAACAATCTTATGGGTCCCCAGATTTTATATTTGCTAGAAATGTTATACCTCATGTAGAAGGAATTTTGTCTATAGTTAAGGGATTAAGTAATTTAATTAAGGAAGATGGAACCGTAGCAATTGAATTTCATTATTCAAAAAAAATTTTAAATGAATTACATTATGATTCAATATATCACGAACATCTTTTCTATTTTTCAATACAAACTTTAACAAATTTGTTTAAGAAATATAAATTATTACCTTTTGATGTAGATAAAAGTCCAATAAGTGGAGGCTCACTTGTAATTTATTTTTCAAAAAAAAGAAAAAATATAAAAACAAAACTTAAAAATTTAATAAATTATGAAAAAAAGATTAAAATTAATTCTTTAAAAACTTGGAAAAAATTTAAAAATGATTCTAAAAAACATTCAGAGAAACTTTTAAACTTAATAAAAAACATTAAGTTAAATCATAATATTTTTGGTTACGGTGCTTCTGCAAGAAGTTCTACATTATTAAATTATTCAAAAATCAATCATTCTTATCTTGATTTTATTGTAGACAAGAATCCATTGAAAAGTAATAAATTTACAGCTGGCACAAATATCAAAATAATTTCTCCAATGCTGGCTAAAAAAAAAATTAAAAACTATAAATATTGTATTTTGTTAGCTTGGAATTTTAAAAGAGAAATAATAAAGGATTTAAAAAAATTAAAATTCTCGGGAAAAATAATTGTCCCATTACCAAATAAAACTAAGATTTATGAAATTTAAAAAATTAAAATTTAAAGGGTTTTATATTTATGAACCTCATACTCACTACGATTTCAGAGGAAGTTTTAGAAGACATTTTTGTATTAAAGAACTAAAAAAGCAAAAAATTAATTTTCAAGTGAAACAGGGAAATGTTTCAATATCCCAAAAAAAAGGAACATTAAGAGGTTTTCACTATAAGAGTGGAAAAAGTACAGAAAGTAAAATCGTATCTTGTCTTAGAGGTAGCATATATCATGTAGCGATTGACTTAAGAAAAAATTCTAAAACTTATCTTAAACATTTCGGGATAACTCTTAAATCAAAAAAAAATCAAAGTATAATTGTTCCAGCGCAATGTGCAAATGCTATACTAACTTTAGAAGATGAAACAATAATACATTATTATATGTCTGATTATTTTGAGGAAAAAAAATATTCTGGGATAAGGTTTAATGATCCAAAATTTAAAATTAAATGGCCAATAAAACCTAAAATTATTATTCCAAGAGATAAAACATATCTTAACTTTTAACAATTAATGAAAATATTATTAACTGGAGCAACTGGATTTATTGGTAAAAATTTTTGTGATTATTTAAATAATAAAAAATATCCAGTTCTTGCTTTATCAAGGGCTAGGAATTTAAAAAAAAATAAAAATATCACATATTTACAATCAAGTTTTAAATTAAATAATCAAACACTTAAAATTATAAAAAATTTCCAACCTCAGGTAATTATAAATTTAGGTTGGTATGGGATACCAGATTTTTCGAAAAAAAATTCAAAAAAAAATTATATGGATCAAAAATTTTTTTTTGAAAAAATTAAAAATATTCCGTCAATAAAAAAAATTTTTAGTTTTGGAAGTTGTTGGGAGTATAAAAAAAAAGTTGGAAAATGTTTTGAAACTGATAGATTTTCTAGGGATACTTTTTTTAACGATTCAAAATATAAAATAAGAGTTTGTTTAGAAAATTTATGTAAAAAAAATAAGATTGAGTTTTATTGGTTGAGATTATTTTATGTATATGGTCCTTACCAAAGAAAGGAAGCTTTACTACCATCATTACTTAATTCAATTAAAAAAAATAGAAAAAATACCGTAAATTCTATCAAAAACACTAATGATTTTGTATATGTGGAAGATGTTTGTAAGTTGGTTTATAAACTTTTAGTATCTAAAACTGCAAAAGGAGGAATTTATAATATAGGCTCTGGCAAACTTACAGGAGTAAAAAAAATAGTTAAAATTGTCTATAATTTTTACAACCTAAAACTTTCAGTTAAAAAAATTAAATATAATAGGTCAATTTATGCTTCTATTAAAAAAATTAAAAAAGTAGATAAATTTTTCTCACCTTCAGACCTTAAAAAATCAATCATAAAGACTATAAAGCATAATGCCTAGTAAAAAAAAATTAAATCTTGTAACAACAATCACACCTCATAGATTAGGTCTTGCAGGCGGTGGTTCTGATATACCATATTTTTTCAAAATATTGGGAGGCTCTTTTATTAATGTAACAATAAATAAATATGTTTATGTAACAGTAAAAAAGCACTCTAAGGTTTTTAAAGAAAATTTTAGAATTATGTATTCTAAAACTGAAATAAAAAAAAGTAGATTAAATATAGAAAATGAAATTGTTCGTTCTTGTTTAGGTATTATTAAAATTAAGGAACCTATTTTAATTACAACAAATTCTGATCTTCCTGTTGGCGCTGGTTTAGGATCATCATCAGCATTTACTGTTGGTTTGCTTAATGCTCTATACACCCTAAAAGGAATAAAAATCTCAAAAAAAAAACTTGCAGAAATGGCATGTTTTGTAGAAATAAATTTGCTTAAAAAAAATGGAGGAATTCAAGATCAATATGCTGCTGCATATGGAGGTATAAATAAGTTTTTAATTTCTAAATCAGGTTTAGTAAAAATAAATAGTTTAAAAAAAAATAAATTAATAAAAAATTTACTAGAAAATATAATTTTATATTGGACAGGAAAATCAAGAGTTTCTGAAAATATATCTAAATCATATGATAAAAAAGATTTATCAAATATAGCATATGTAAAAAATAAAGTTTTAGAGTTAGAGAATATTTTAAATAAGAAAAAAATAGATTTAAAAGTAATTGGAGATTTTTATAACTCGATATGGAATAAAAAAAAAAACTTTTCAAAAAAAGTATCAAATCAGAATATTTCAAAAATTCATGAATATTTTAAAAGATTAGGTTCCTATGGTGGAAAACTATCAGGTGCAGGAGGCGGTGGATTTTACATGGCCATTCTTCCAAAAAAGCTTCACAAAAAATTACCTAAGAGAATTGAAAATTTTAGTATCAAAGTAAATTACTGTGACCATGGATCAAAAATAATTACTAAAATTTATGAATAAAAATAATAAAAGTTTCTGTGCAGTTTTGCTTTGTGGAGGTTTGGGAACAAGAATAAATAGCATAACAAAAACAATACCAAAGCCTATGATTAAAGTTTTTAATAAACCTTTGATATTTTATTCTATAGAAGCATTGCTTAGATCAAAAGTAAGCAAAATAATTTTACCATTAGGCTATAAAGGGCAAATAATTGAGAACTATGTTAGAAAGAAATATAAAAAAAACCTAAACAGATTTGTATTAATTAAAACAGGAAAAAATACAAGTATATCTCAGAGAATTATAAAAGTTAAAAGTGAAATTAAAAAGTACAAAAGTTTTTTATTATTAAATTCTGATACAATTTTTAATTTTAAATTGAATAAATTAATTGAAAAACATATTAAATCAAAAAAAAAAATAACTGTATCAGCTTCAATTATGAAAACTTCGTGGGGAACGTTTGAATATAATAAAAAAAATGAAATTGTTAAATTTTCTAAAAATAATTATTTACAAAATTATAAATTAATTAATTCAAATATAAATGGTATAAGAAATTCTGGTATAGCGGCAATAGAAACTGAATGTCTTGATAATTTAAACAATAAAGAAAAAGATTTTGAATTAAATTTATATAGTAAATTTATTAACAAAAAACAAGTTGGGTTATATATATTTAATAATATATTCTGGGAACCAGTTGAAACATTATCAGATTTAAATATGGTTAAGAATAATCTAAAATTGAAAAATTTTTTTAAAAAAAATTATGGAAAATTCACAAATTAATAATACTCGGATAAAAAAACAAATACAAAAATATAAATTTAGTATTAATTATTTTGAGAGTCCTGCACAATTAAAAAATGATATTATTAATAAAACGGTAATTCCCCACCAAGTAGAATTTCAGCCAGGCCCCCAAGGAAAAAAGATTTGTTGGTTGTCTTGTCCATATTGTTATGGTGAGTCAGCTAAGAATAGTGAGGAAAGACCTTCAACCGCAAGATTAGTAAAAATTTTGAATGAAATCGCTGATGGTGGTGTCAAAAAGGTTACTTTCGCTGGATGGGCGACCGATCCATTGAATTCAAAAAGTATTGATGACCTTTTAGAAACAGCAGTTAAAAGAAACATGATATTCGGTTTTAACACCAAACCAATAAAAGTTAGTGATAGATTTATAAATATATTAAAAGACAACGAAATTGACCCACAAAGTTGGATTAGTTTAAGTATAGACTCCGGCTCAAATGAAATTTTTAATAAAGTTCATGGTATGAAAACTAAAGCTGCACTTTATGATAAAGTTTTAATAAATGTAAATAGGATAAAAGAGGCAAATACCCCTAAAAGAAAATTTGATGTAAGCGCAGCTTATTTGTTAAATAAATTTAATTCGTCTAAAAAAGAAATTGAGAGATTTATTTTAGATTTCAAATCTGCAGGTTGTAATTTGTTGAGATTTTCTTTTGCACAGCCTCCTAGAGGTTTAGCAGATCAAAAAAATATTGAAACAGTGCCACAAGTCGATGAAAAAAATCAAATTATTGAAGAATTGAGAGATTGGATTTATTCATTTGACAGTGAGAGTTGCAAAATATTAGTCGTTGATCCTGATAGTGAAAACGACATTTTTTATAAAAATAGAACATTACCATGTGTAGCAAGATTTATTTATCCAACTGTAGGTTTTGATGGTAGATTGTATCAATGCTCTCAATCAGCAGCACCTAACTTTAAAGAAACAGAGATAGGAGATCTTAAAACAAAAGATTTTTGGGATTTATACTACGATTATGATGTTACTGATTTCCTGGGTTTCTTTAAAAAATCTGGAGAATTAATTGCTAAATCAGGTTGTAGATGCGATAGAAAAGAACACATAGCAAATACAAAAATTAGCAAGAGTGGTTTATTTGAATAATAAATCTCTGAGTGCGATTATAATTGGATCATCCAAAATAGCTAAAATTCATCAAAATTATTTAGAAGAAAATAAATTTAACAAATTTTTTTTTGTAGGTAGAAAAAAAGAAAAAATTGAAAGATTTATAAAAAAAAATAAGATTAGAAATTCTTTTTTTATAAAAAAAAATCTAATTAAAAATATAAAATCTATAATAACAATCTGTAACAAAACTGATTTTCATCAAAATTATTTAGATTATATAAATCCTCGGAGATATTTATTGATTGTAGAAAAGCCTTTGATATCAGTAAAAGTTTATGAAAGCCTCTATGAAAAAAGAATTAAATATTATTATAAAAAGTTTAAAAAATTAGTAGTTGTATATCCGATGATTTTTTTCGCTCAATCTTGCAACAAATATATTACAAATAATAAAATTAATAATTTTAACATTTATTATTATACAAAGGGAGATAACAAATATGAGGATATTTATATTGATCTATTACCACATTGTTTAATTTTTTTTAAAGAAATATGTAGACTTAAAAAAAAAAAGTTAGGATCGTTAAAGAAAATTAATAAAAAAATACTTAAATATGAGAACACTATTGATCTAATTTTTAGTAATGTAAAATTTAAAATTATATTAAAGGAAAAATATGAAGGGAAAAATTCAAAGTTTTTCTTTTCAATTGATAAAAAAAAGTATTTTAGAACTACAAAAATTATAAATGGTAAATTTATTAATTTTATAAAAATTAAAAATAAACTAGTTAAATTAGAAAATCCAATGAGACAATTTTTTTTTAATACAATCAATAATTTAAATAAAAAAAAATATTTTATTGAAAATCAAAAAATTTCTATTTGGTTATCAAAAATGACTTACAAAATATTTAATAGTTAAATTTAATTTAATTGTTTTAATTTTTTATTTTCTATCTTATATATTTTATCAAATCTATTTGAAAATTGTAGATTGTGAGTAATTACAATTATACTCATTTTATTTTTTAAACTAATTAAAATCTCCTCAAAAAGCTTTTGATTTTTTTCATCTAAAGAACTTGTAGGTTCATCAAGTATTAATATTTTTGGTCTTCTATAAAGTGCTCTAGCAATACTTATCCTTTGTAGTTGGCCACCTGAAATTTTTAAAGAATTATTCCCAATATTTGATTTCAATGAAAGTTTTTTATTTAAAATAGTTTTTAATAAAAGTGAATTTCGGATAGCAAATTTAAAGTTATTTAGATTTATTTTTTTTTCAAAAAAAACAATGTTGTTGAGTATCGAAGAATCAATACTAAAAAAATTTTGTGGCACAAAACCAATATTTTTGCCAATACTTTTTTTTTCCTTATGGATGTTAATTCCATCAACTATAATTTCTCCATTAGTAGGTTTTAAGAGGCCCATAATGATATTTGTTAAGGTAGTTTTTCCAACTCCACTTTCTCCAATGATACCTATAATTTCATTTTTATTAATTTTCATGTCGACGTTTTCGATGATAACCTCTTTATCCTTATTGTATTGGTAACTTATATTTTTAAGACATAAGTTATTGTTAAATGTTAAATCATCTGTTTCATCAATTATGTTTTCAAAGTTATAGAATTCTGCAATTTTATCCGCTGCACCCATACCAAACTTTAACCTTTGAGCATAAGTTGAAATTCTATTCATAATTGGCATTAATCTAAAAATAGCTGCTGAAAATATACCAATAGTAAGTATATTCGTTTCATTATTTGTATTTAAGTTTAAGTAATAAATAAAAATTAAAAAAATTAAAATTGCAAAAAATTCTAATGTATGTCTGCTAATATCTTGTAGGGAATTAAAGAGAGCTGCAGATTTTACTACCTCTTTTTGTTTTATGGAAAAATTACTACTTACCTTATTTCTCCATTTATAAAGAATTAGCTCTTTAACCCCTGACAAACTTTCATTAATGGTTTTTAGTAAATGATTTTGGTTATCCCTATATTTTTTTCCAAGATTGTAAGAATATTTTTTTGTGAAAAAGTAAAGAGTTGGGAAGAAAATTACTGAAACTCCTAAAAGTATTAAAAATACCCTGGCTTCAAATATTAACAAAAAAACAATTATACCTAAGAATAAAAATAATTCAGAAGTTATAAAGAGTAATCCAAATAATGCATTTCCACAGAAATTTTCAACATCTCTAGTTAAAATTTGTAAAAAATCACTTTTATTAAAATTAGTATGCCATTTGTAGTTTTTTGATAAATATATCTTTAAAAGTTTTGCACATATAAGCTTGTTAGCATCTCCTATAAATGAATATAATTTAAGAGCCAAATAATTTAGGAATATAAATCTTAAAAGGAAAAAAGATAGAATACAAATTATCAAATAATTAAAAAACAAATTTTTTTCTATTTCATAATTTGGAAATAAATAAAAAAAATCGTTTAAATTTAATGTATTAGTTAAATCTGGACTGGTAAAATATCCAATTATAGGTATCAAAAGTCCTAAACTAAAACTTTCCATTAACAAACTGATTAAAATTAAGAAAATTATGTATATTACAGAAGTTTTTTTAAATCCTTCAATTATAGTAAAGATTTTAGTAATCATAATGATAATTTTATTAAGTTATCTATTGGCCAATTTAGTCAATAAGTATTTTAAGAAATTTTTTTATCTTATTTTTTTTTGAACTAATTTTATTAAAATGAAAAATAAACATTAATATTGATAAAGAAATAATAAATATACTTAGATATACAGTTTTTTGATTTACTTTATCTTTATATAAGTTTTTAAAAGTTTTTTTGATTATAATTAAATTATCTATTTTTTTATCAGTAATATATGCTCCTCTTTCTTTTTCAGCATTTAGAATGTTTAATATTGTTAAACTAGTAGCTAAATTTTTTAAATCTTCGTATTGTAAATCTGAGTCAGATTGTTTTCTTATTATTTCCTGAGCTAAAAGATCATAGATTTTTTTTTCGTTAATATCAGTATTAGTTTTGTTTTTAGTAATAGGGTTTTGTAATTGGTATTTAATCGTCTCTTTAATTAACTTTTGCAATTTTTTTGAAAATAAATTCATTTCTTTATCAATAAATTTTTCACAATTTAAAAGAAGTTCTTTATCTTTATGATTCATAGATATTTTCACAGCATCATTGTTGTAACTAAGAAGAATATTTGGAACATTAGATTGAGATCTTGCCTTAGAACAAGGATTTAATTTACCTGGAGTAGAAATTTTATTATCTAATAGATCAACATATCTCATAAAATTTCTTTCATAAGTATTACCAGTTATCTGCATCGCTATTTCATAATCAACATCTAACTCCCGTGAAATGTGTTCATAATTTAAATCTAATTCCCAATTATCACTAACTTTTTTCACTAAAATAATGGATGCTGTGAATGAAATTAAAGAAGATAACACAATACTCAAAAAAATTTTTTTCATAATTTCTAAATGATCAATTTCTAATTGG
>CACALX010000007.1 GCA_902533445.1 uncultured Pelagibacteraceae bacterium | reverse complement strand
GAGGATATTATGCTGTGCTTAGATATTCTGGTCGAGCTTCTGATGGAAATTTCATAAAACATAAAGAAATCCTCGAAAAAGAGTTAAACAAAAATAAAATTTCAATTATAAGTCCACCCATTAGAGCTACATATGATAGTCCTTTTACCCTTCCAATGAACAGAAGGAATGAGGCAATGTATAAAGTGGAGTTTAATTCATGAAGTCGAAATTTAAAGCAATGGTGTTATCTTGTATGGACCCAAGATTTCAATATTTAGTTCATAATCATTTAAAGAAAAAAAAGTTAACTGGCAAGTACAGTGCTTTTACAATTGCTGGTGCTGCGGTGGGGGTCACACACAATAAATTTAAAAAATGGCATAATACTTTTTATGATAATCTTGCAACTTCAATTAAACTTCACAAAATAGAAAAGCTTATTGTTATTAATCACAAAGATTGTGGTGCTGCAAAAATTGCTAATGGAAAAAAAGAATTTAGTCCAGCAAATGAAAAAAAAATACATCAAGACTCATTCAATAAACTTAAAAAAGAAATTAAAAAAAGATTTCCAAAACTAAAAGTAGAATTAAATGTAATTGCTTTAGATAGTAAAATTACGAAATTTTAATTATTGATTTCTAATCAAAGGGTAAACTTTTGGATTTAAGTATTTTAAGTTTGTTAACATAATCAATATCAAAGTTACAAATCCAATTGAAAAACCTAAGTAGATTAAAACTTTAAAATCAAACATCCACACAAGTTCAAAGATATTTTCTATAATAAATTTTGAACCAATTACAGCAAAGAATATTGCAATCAGTATGACTGATTTAAAGATAATGATGAATTCTATTAATGATGAGAGGATTATTTCTTTTTTTGAAAAGCCTAGAATTTTAAATACTAAGTTTTGATACTCTTTAACTTTACCTTGAACCATGATTGCACTCGAAATAACAATTAAACCAATCACAATTGTTACGGCCGATATTAAAGTAACTGCAATGAACACTTTATTTAGAACAGCTGTTACTTTTGTCAGATAATCTGCAATTTTAATCATGGATAAGCTAGGCATAACTTCTAGCATTTCTGTTTCATCAAATTTATCAGAATTAAATTTTGCTGTTGCTAAATATTCATGAGGAATATTTTGTGCAAATTGAGGATTAAATAGCATTGCAAAGTTAATACTTAAATCTCTATAATCAACTTCTCTAAAATTAACCACTTCACCATCAATTTCTCTACCATAAATATTTAAAGTAAAAATATCCCCTAATTGAATGTTAAAATCTCTTGCAACTTTAGCGTCTAAAGATATCTGAAGTTGATTAGGTTTATTTAAATCCCACCATTCTCCATCAACTAATGGATTATCTTCAGGAATATCTTCAGCCCATGAAGATCTTCTCTCACTTCCAATCACCCAATAACTATCATTATCTGGTTTAATATAAGTATTTGGATTAATACCGTTAATTTTTGCAATGCCAGATGAAACCATAGGAACAACTTCAATATCTGCATCAGGATCCATTTTCAATATCCCTTGTTCAAACTTTTCACGTTCTCCTTTTTGAATTCCTACAAAGAAATAATCAGGCGCAATATCAGGAATTGATTTAGCAATTTCTCTTTGAAAATTTGTTCCAACTAACGCCAACGTTAAAAGTAAAGTAACTCCTAATCCTAAAGACATAATAGTTATAGGAGTAATACTTTTAGTTTGAGTGATATTTTTAATTGATATTTTTAATGAAATATTGGAACTTGATTTAAATTTTTTAAGAAAAAATATAATTATTCTTGAAAGAAAGAAAAACACAATCAAACAAACAAAAAATGCAGCAAAATACCCAAGACTATAAGTTGGTTGTTCCGAGCCAACTGTAAATAATAAAACCAAAATAGAGAGCAAAATAAAACTTAAAACAACAGACTTTTTTGAATAATAAAATTGTAAGTTTTGAAAAACGTTTCTAAATAAATTAGAAGCTTTTACTTGATCAATTGAACTTATTGTTGGGATAGAAAATATTACAAGTACCAATAAACCTACTAAAAATATTTTTATAAAATTTATAATAGAGAAAACTGGATAAACATTTAGTCCAAGTCCATCTGATAAGTATTTATCAGCGATAGGTACTATTAAAAAACTAGAGCCATAGGAAACAACTGTGATTACAAATAATAAAATTAGTAATTGAAGATAATAAAGTATTTTTATATTTCCTGAATAAAATCCAACTGCTTTTCTAACTGCAATTGACATGTTGTTTTGATTAATGAAAGAAAGGAGAGTATTTGCAATTCCAATTCCAGCAATCAACATCGCACTGATTGAAACAAGAGATAAAAATTGAGAAAAATTATTAATTATTCTCTTTATTCCACTTGCTGAATTTTCAGGATAACGAAGTTTTACTTTTTGATCATTTTTAAAAATATTCTCAATTCGTTTTTCTAACTCTTCAGAGCTATCTCCTTCGTTAAATTTTACTTTATATTCGTAGTTTAAAAAGCTACCAATACCATTTAGTTTTAATATCTCTAATGTTTGTTTTCCAGCAAGTGCCCAATCACCAAAAGCAACAAATCCACTTACATCAGGAACTGATTTTATAATTCCAATAACTGTAAAGTTTTGGTCTTGAACTTTAACTTGTTCATTAAGTTTTATGTTTAGTGTCTTTGAAAGACTTTCATTAATTAAAATAGTATTTGGTTCTTTTTGCATTCGCTCATATGCACCTTCAGGTTCAAATACCACTTCTCCATATAGCGGGTATTTTTCATCAACTGTTTTAATTCTGGTAAATAAAGATTTATTTTTCTCTCTTTCAGTTGTTGAAAGCATTGTACTGAACTCAATCATTTGTGATACAGTTGCAAACTCTTTTACCTGATTAACTAGTTCTAGATTTCCTTGGTTACGATTGTAATCAATTTCTAAATCACCTCCTAAAAGTGCTTTTGCATTATCGTTCAATTCCTTTTTAAGACTATCTTCAATTGTAAAAATAGCACTTAATATAAAGAGACTGATAAACAGAGTAACAATAATACTTGAGATTTTGTTATAGTTTCTGCTTAAATCCTTTAAAGCATATTTAAAAATCAAACTAAATTCAGATCTATTATTTAATTTTTCCATCTTTTATTTTGATTTTTGTTTTTGCTTTATTAGCAAGTTTTGGGTCGTGCGTTACCATAATTAGGGAGGATCCTTCCTCTTTTACATATTTAAATAAAATATTTGAAATCATTAAAGAGTTTTCAGTATCCAAGTTTCCAGTGGGTTCATCAGCTAATATTAATTCAGGTTTCATTGCTATAGCTCTTGCAATTGCAACTCTTTGTTGCTCTCCACCTGATAACTGACTTGGTAAATTATTAAATCGGTGCTTTAAACCAAATCTATCTAATAAACTTTTTGCTTCACTTTCAGGATTTTTAAAATTATTTAATTCTAAAGTTAAAGCAACGTTTTCAACTGCTGTATAATTTGGAATTAAGTAGAAGGATTGAAATATAATTCCAATATTCTTCTTTCTAATTTCGGAAACTTCATCCTCATTAAGCCCTGTAATTTCTTTATCTTGAAAAATAATTTTACCTGAAGTTGGTTTTTCTAGTCCTCCAACCAACATGATTAAACTAGTTTTACCTGATCCACTTTCACCAACGACAGAAACTGTCTCTTTTTTCTTAATGGTAAGACCAATATTCTTTAAAACACTGATACTTTCTTTACCAGTTTGGTATTTGAGATTTATTTTTTTTAATTTAAGAAGTGCACTCATGAACAAATGTTTATTTATTAAAATTTTGATAATCTTTCTAGTGCACATTAATGCAAGTGCAATAGAAAAGGTTGTCTTATTTGGTGATAGTTTAATGGCTGGATACGGTTTACCTAATGAACATCACTTATCAGTAGTATTAGAAGATAATTTTAAAAAAGATGGTTTAAATATAAAGATAATTAATAGCAGTGTTTCAGGAAGCACTTCATCAGGAGGGCTTAACATTGCTGAATGGAGTTTATCGGAACCTGGTATTGACTTAATAATTTTAGGCTTAGGTGCCAATGATATGCTTAGAGGAATAAAACCTGAAGAAACAGAAAATAATTTAGAAGAAATCATAAAGATAGCTAACAATAAAAAAATCAAAATTATTATTGCAGGCATGGTTGCTCCAACAACACATGGAGCTGAATACAAAAAAGAGTTTGATGCAATTTATCCAAAACTATCAAAAAAATATAACTTACCCCTAATCCCATTTTTACTTGAAGGAGTTGCGCTCGATCCAAGTTTAAATCAGCAAGATGGAATTCATCCTAATAAAGAAGGAACAATTAAAGTAAGTGAAACTATTAAAAAAAGTATTATTAATATTTTAAATTAAATGATTAAATTTTTATATAATATTAAAGAAAGCAGAATTTTCCAATTTGTTGTTATTTCAATTATCATACTAAATGCAATTACAATTGGAGTTAATACTTATGAATTAAGTGATTTTACTAGACAAGCAATCAATTATTTAGATTATTCAATTACGATATTTTTTGTAATTGAAATTATAATTAGATTTGTAGGAGAACCTAAAAAACTACAGTTCTTTAAAAGTGGATGGAATGTATTTGATACTATAATTGTTTTAATTTCATTAATTCCAATTCCTAATAATTCTAGCTTCTTACTTTTAAGATTGTTGAGAGTATTTAGAGTATTGAGAATTATTTCAGTTGTTCCAGAATTAAAAAAAATCATTGAAGCGCTGCTTACATCGATCAAAAGAGTATTTTATGTTGGATTATTATTGTTCATAATTCTTTATATATACGCAACTATTGGTTCAATTTTATTTAGCACAGATATTCCTGAGAGATGGAGCGATGTTGGTGTTGCTATGATCACATTGTTCCAGGTTTTAACTTTATCTAGTTGGGAACAAGTAATGCTGCCATTGCAAGATGTTTACTGGTGGGCTTGGATTTATTTTTTCAGCTTTATAATTATATGCGGAATTACAATGCTTAATTTGTTGATTGCGATATTAGTAGACGTAGTAATCAATCAGAAAAAGCTATAAGGCTTTTGAATGAAAAGATTTATTATAGCTTTGAGTTTTCTTTGCATTGGTTATGCTAACGCACAAAATACAAATATTACTGTAGATGCAAATTTAAATCTTACATGTGCATTTGAAAAGGTAATTTTAAAAAATCCAGATCATAACTTTGAAACATTCACAAAAGATCAAATTAAGAGAGATAATATTAATAAATTAGTGATTGAGTCTAAATCACCAAATGTATTGAATATTAAAAATTTATCTAATTTTGTTGATAAAATTGAACTAGAAGTAAAAATTTCCAATAAAGATGTTGTTTTAATCCAAGCTTTTGATGAAGAAAGGAATTATTCAGAATCTGCCGTTTTAACTATTAAAACAGGTGAGCTTGTTCATGAAATTACAAAAAATATTAAACTAGAAGAGAAAGAAAAGGATATTTCTTTTTATAGTTGTAAAAATATTAATCAAAATACATAAGAACAAAGACTCTAATTCTCTTATTTGTTAATATCTTCTTATGAAGAGAATACTTTTAATTTGTTTAATTTTTTTATTTTCTTTAACAAGTTCTTTTGCAAACGATAGAGATGTTAGACTTAATCAATTGTTTAATGAACTTAAAGTTAATAAAGCGAAAGTAGCATCTATTGTTGAGCAAGAAATTTGGTCTTTATGGAGTACTCACCCAACTGACGAAAAATTGACTGCTCGTTTAGAAGAAGGTTCAATGTTTATTAGAAACCAACAGCCAAAAAGAGCAAGAGAAATATTTACTGAAGTAATAAATCTTGACGAAAATTGGGCTGAGGCTTGGAATAAGAGAGCAACTGTACTTTATATGCTAGGAGAATATCAAAAATCACAAGATGATATTGATAAAGTCTTAGAATTAGAACCAAGACATTTTGGTGCCTTAGCAGGGCAGGGTTTAGTAAATATTCAGTTAAAAAATTTTGAAAAAGCAATTAGAAGTTACAAACAAGCACAAGAGATTTATCCTTCCATGCGATCTCCAGAAATCATGATAAAACAAATCGAAGATTTGATGAAAGAACAAACAATTTAAAATGTGTGGAAGATACGTTGTTAAAAATCCGGTTACTAAAACTAGTTCTCTAGTTAAATCTGCAATTCAGGTTGAGGATAATGAAAACTATAATGCTCATCCTTATCAAAAACTTCCAGTTATAAAAAAATATAAAAATGGAAATACCTTAGAAGCTTTGAAATGGGGTTTGGTTCCAAGCTGGGCAAAAGATAAAGATTTTAAAGCTCTGATTAATGCACGACTTGAGACGATTGATGAAAAGGTTTCATTTAAAAAATTGATTAAAAATAATCGATGTGTTGCTGTTGCAGATGGATTTTATGAATGGAAGAGGGAAGAGAAAGAAAAAACTCCTCATTACTTTACTCGTGAAGATAATAATACCATCTATTTTGCAGGAATATTTGAAGATGATCAGTTTTGTTTAATTACAGAAGAAGCAAAAGAAAATATTAAGGAAATTCATCACCGACAACCAGTTATTCTTAATCAAACGGATATTAATAGATATCTAAATTTAGAATTACAAGGATCAGCATTCCTAAATGAACGTAAATCGCCCAATCTAATTTTTCATGAAGTTTCAAAGGATGTAAATAAGCCTACGAACAATAGTGCTTCTTTAATTCAAAATGTAACTAATTAGTTAAATAGTTTCTTAAAGATCTATTAATTTGATTTTATTTACGTTTGTGTTTTTTAAATGAAAAATTCTTCGGTCTTTTACGATTTTTAAATTTATTTTTTTTCTTAAAAGATTTCTGTTTAAAGTTTTCATTTTCTATTGGATTTTCTTGTTTTTTGCTAAAGTATTTTGGATTATTTGTATATCCAACAGACGCTTCTTTTTTTTTAAATTTAGACCTTTTGTGATCTTTATTAAAAGATTTTTTCTTATCCTTAAAATTTAATCTTTTGTTATCATCTTTTTTATTAAATTTTTTGTTTTTATTAAAACCAGATTCTCTTTTATCTTCTTTTTTAAAGAATTTATTTTTATCTCTAAAATTCTTCTTTTTGTTGAATGATTTTTTCCCTTTTTTATTTTTTTTGGATCTATTTTTTTCAACTTCTTGAAAAGTTTTAAAATTTGGATCTATTAATTTTTGTATAGATCTCCACATGCTTCTGTCGCTGTTTGTTAAAAAAGTTAAAGCAGAACCATCTTTTCCAGCCCTACCAGTTCTACCTATTCGGTGAATATAATCTTCTGGAACTTGCGGAAGATCATAATTAATTACGTGTTTTATAACAGGAATATCCAAACCTCTTGCAGCAACATCTGTTGCTACTAGAATTCTACTATTACCATTTCTAAATCCTCTAATAACTCTGTCTCTTTTGCTTTGTCTAAGATTACCATGGATTGCATCAGCTTTATGGCCATCATATTTTAGTCTTTTTACAATTTTATCAGCACCATGTTTAGTTTTTACAAAAACCAGAATAGATCCACTTCTTTCTACTAACTGATTAATTAACTCATGATATTTTTTGTCTGTTGTAATTTCGAAAGTTTCTTGTTTAATTTTTTCAATTGGTGTCGATAAAGACCCGACTGATATTCTTTCAGGATTATTGAGATATTTTTGAGAAATCTTTAAAATATTTTCAGGTAAAGTTGCTGAAAACAATAATGTTTGATGATTTTTTGGAATAAATTTTAGAATAACTTCAATTTGTGGAGTAAATCCCATATCTAGCATTCGATCTGTTTCATCTAGAACCAGATAATTTACATTTGATAAGTTTAAACTTTTTCGTTCTATATGATCGTTAATTCTTCCGGGGGTTCCAACTATTATTCTTGCTCTTTTTTTTAATTGCCTAAGTTGTTTTTGCATACTCTCACCACCAATTAAAAGAGCATTACCAATTCCTATTTCTCTAATATTAAGTTTTAAAACAGTTTCCATTACCTGGGTTGCAAGTTCCCTTGTTGGACAAATTATTAAGGCCATTGCTTGCTTATCTTTTAAAAGCTTATTCAGCATTGGAATTGTAAATGCTAATGTTTTACCGGTACCTGTTTGAGCAGTTCCTAAAACATCTTTTCCTTCTAAGCTAATTGGTATCGATTGACTTTGAATAGGGGTTGGAGTTTTAAATTCAGCTAATTCAATTGATTTTTTTAATTTATTTTCAATATTTAGATCAGAGAAATTCATTATGTTGGGAAAGATATATATTTTAACTAATTTAGTGTCTGCTTATATCTTTTTGTACCAAATACAATAAATAGTTTGAGAGGATTAATCTCTAAAGTTTACAAAGTCTATTGGAAGCCCAATATCAATAGCTTTAATTGCAGCTATAGCATCTTGAAGGTCGTCTCTTTTTTTACCATCTACTCTTAATTCGTCACCTTGGATTTTAACCTGAATTTTAAGTTTAAGTTTTTTAATATCAGCAATTACTTTTTTAGCATTTTCTTGGCTGATACCTTCTTTAAGTTCACTTACTTGTCTGATTGCTCCACCTGAGGCACCTTCTGAACTTTTAACTTCTAAAACTCTTGGATCTACTTTTCTTCTTACTAAATGAGTTTGTAATAATTCGTTAACTTGCTTTAATTTTAATTCATCAGGAGCATTGGTAGTAACTGATTTATCTTTTCGCTCTATAGTGATATGAAGTCCTTTAAAGTCATATCGATTACCAATTTCTCTCAAACAATTTTCTAAAGCATTATCAAATTCTTGATAATTAATTTTGCTTATTACATCAAATGACGGCATAATTAATTTATAATATAATCTATTTTTTTTAAAATGAAATTAAAGATAATATTGTATAAAAAAATTAAGCTTTAGGAGATATTGATGTTGAAAGTATATTTAGCAGGAGAAATCCATACTAACTGGCGTGATGAAATCATTGATGAATGTAAAAAACAAAATTTAGACTTAGAATTTTCATCTCCTGTAACGGATCATGCATCCTCAGATGATTGTGGTGTTGAAATTTTAGGCCCTGAAGAGAAAAATTTTTGGAAAGATCGAAAAGGGGCCAATATTAATTCAATTAGAACTAAAAAGTCTATTAAAGACTGTGATGTGGTAGTTGTTAAATTTGGTGAAAAATACAAGCAATGGAATGCTGCATTTGATGCAGGGTATGCGGCTGCTTTAAATAAATCAATAATTATTATTCATAATGAAGAGCACCAACATGCATTAAAAGAGGTAGATGCTGCAGCTTCTGCTGTTGCTTCAGATCAATTACAAGTTGTTAGAATTTTAAAATACGTTTTAGAAGGTTCATTATAATTTCGTCTTCCTCCTTTTTAAAAAAAAAGGAGGAAGTATTTCTTCAGTTAAAATAATTAATAAGAGGTAGAAATAATGATAAAATTTTATTTTAACTGAAAAGTTTTTATTTTGAGAATACTTAATATTAATTACAGTTACTTTAAAATTATATTACACAGTAAATTAATGTAATAACTTTGTAACAAAATAATTACAAATTATTTATTACAATTCAGTTACAATCTACAATTTCAATTATTTAGAAAAGTTATTTATTACAATTCTGTTACAATCCACAATTTCAACTCATAACTTTTATTATTACAAATATTAAAATTAAACAAAATCTTAATAATTTTTGAATAAATATTTTACACAAATTAAATATTATTCCTCTTTTAATCTAAGGAGAAAATATGAGTTATAAAAAAATTGAAGAAGCAACAAAGGCACTGTTTAAATCAGATTTGGAACCTTTCAAAGATATGGTTTCTAAGGAAGTCCACTGCGAGTCTATACATAAATCAAGTTTTGGCAGTAATATAAAAAACTATGATGAAATGATGGAAATGGTTGAAGGTGCAATGACTAGTTGGAATACCGAACCAGAAATTAATTGTTTAATTGATACTCCAGAGGTTGTAGTTAAAACTGTTAAAGGTTTTGATCCTAATTTTACTTATCTTGAAATAGATCAACTGAAAGAAGGTAAAATTATAAAACATTTTTATGGTAAGGTTCCAATATTGGACCTGAAGGTTTAGTTGCTATTCCTGAACGGAACTTGTTTATAAGTGCTAACGAAGTTGATAAAGAAAAATCAGTCACAATTTACAGCTTAGATTAATAGTTAAGTTATCTGTGGGGGCGTAAGCCCCCACTACCACATTCATCTTAAAGTTTTAAAACTTTACACTCTCAAAAAACAATTAATCTATAGTTTAGATTAAAATATATAAGAATTCGATTAACCTATGTCAAAACGCCCCTTAATAATAAAAAAATAAACTATTAAAAAGTTTAATGACTAATTCTAATAATGATTTAAGTTCTAAAAAATCTGATGCTACTGATATCAGTGAGCCATGGGATAAGGATAATCAAGCTTGGTGGGATTGGTACGTTACTCTTGCAGTTAATAAAGTTAAAGACGATAAAATCATCAATGCAGATCCATTACCAGATATTGAAATACCAAGTGATGATCAAGTTATTTTAGAATTAAATGAACTCTATAACTTAACTGAAGATCAAATTAATTTTTTTCAGAAAAACGGTTTTATAAAACTTAAGAAAGTTTTTTCACCTGGAGCTGTGTTAAAACTTCGAACCGAGTTGATTGATCTGTTAAGACAAGAGTTTAAGGTTGATCCAGATAAAGGAGCTCATGAGCGTTTTCTTAGTCTTGAAATGATTTGGCCTGATAATCCACTCCTTCGTGCTTACGTGTTATCACCTCGTTTAGGACAAATTTCGGCAGATCTTTTAAAGGTTCCAGCGGTAAGACTTTATCATGACAATGTACTTGCCAAACAAGCTGGTTGTGGTCGTACACCATGGCATTATGACGATCATCATTTTCCATTAGATACAAATGATGTAGTCACTGCTTGGGTGCCAGCACAACCAACTCCTATTGAGATGGGACCACTTTCTTTTGCTTATCCTCTTAGTGTCCATGAATTAGTTAATGCCGTTACTTTTGAAAAAACCGGTACTGGATATGACCGTGGTGTTTCAGAGGTATTTTCAAAAAATAATGTAAATGTAAATGAAACTGCATTTGAACTAGGTGAAGTTAGCTTTCATCATAATTTAAATTTCCATACTGCATCACGAAATCGTACTAATCGTAGCCGTGTAGCTTTAGCTAATACTTATTACCGAGATGGAGCAAGAGTAATCAATGCTCCAACCATGGTCTCGGGTGACTGGCAAAAATTCATGCCCAATGTAAAACCAGGTGAAATAGCAGCTAGTCCACTAAATCCTATTTGTTGGCCAGTTAAAAATAAATAATGAAAGATTTAAATAATCTTAAAGGATTAAATTCAATCTGGACTGATAATCTTGCTCGTAATCAGCGTCCAGATAGTGATGCTTTAGTTGATCACTTAAGAACTGTTCATCAAGCAAATACTGGCTTTACTGAATTGTGTGCTAGTTCTTGTCGTGATGGGTCTGGACGAAATAGTTATGAATGGTTAACTGAAATTGTTCCTGATGATGAGAATTTAAGTATTTTAGATTTAGCATGTGGATCAGGTCCTTTATTAAAAATCTTAGTTGATCGAAAAAAAAATTTTAATTTAAAAGGTGTCGATATGTGCCCTGAAGAATTGGCATTAGCAAAGAAACGCCTGATAAATAGTGGGGTTAGTCTCATTGAGTCGAAGGCACAAAACTTAACTGCAATCAAAGATAAGTCTATAGACATATTGTTATGTCATTGGGCTTTAACCTTGATGGACCCGATAGTTCCCGTTTTAAATGAGATTAAAAGAGTTTTAAAGCCTAAAGGTTTTTTTGCAGCATTAGTTGATGGACCCATGAATATAGCTCCAGGCTATAAAGAGGTGCACGATCTAATTTATAGCTATGTTCAAGAAGAATTACCTAGTTATGGAGAAATTGATTTAGGCGATCCGAGAATAAGAGGAACTGAAAGTCTAAGTGATCTTGCAAAGAAAACATTTCCAGATGCAAACATAACTATAGAAACAAATGTTGTATCTTTGGAAGGACCTGTTACTGAAGTTGCTGAAATTGCAGCAGGATTTTTTTATGCTGCATTTGTATTGAAATCAGAAAAAAGAAAATCAATGATCACAAGCTTAGCTAGAATTTTAACAATATCAAAAGATAGTATTGGAACAGAAAAACATGGAAGATTTTTAATGCCTATAAGCCGTCTTGTAGTTGAACAGATATAACATGAGTTTATTTCTAGAAGAAGTCAGTCATGGATTAAGTAAAAAAAATAAAAAAATA
This sequence comes from uncultured Pelagibacteraceae bacterium, assembly GCA_902533445.1. Lineage (GTDB taxonomy): Bacteria > Pseudomonadota > Alphaproteobacteria > Pelagibacterales > Pelagibacteraceae > Pelagibacter. The sequence continues at coordinate 64,146 of CACALX010000007.1, read as the reverse complement.
AGTTCCAAGTGGTTTTATGATTACCGTGGGTCAAAACTTTTTGAACAAATAACTAAGTTAAAAGAGTATTACCCAACAAGAACTGAAATAAAAATTTTAAAAGATAATAAAATTGAGATTGCCAATAAGATTGGTAAGAGAGCAGTTTTAATTGAACCAGGCGCAGGAGATATTAAAAAAATATCTATTTTTTTGAATAATTTAGATACACCAAAAAAATATATACCATTAGATATATCAGAGGATTACATAAAAAAAGTATCAAAAACTTTTAAAAAGAAATTTCCAAAAATAGCAATAACGCCAATAGGATATGATTTTTCAGGTAATAATAAATTACCTTTCAAAATTCTCCCTTCAGAAAATGTAACTATTTTTTTTCCAGGATCAACCATTGGTAATTTTAACAAAAAAGATGCAATTAAATTTTTACAAATGCTTAAAACAAAATTTAAAGCTAAAAAAATTATTATTGGTGCTGACCTAGTTAAAAATATTCCAACATTAATTTCTGCCTACGATGATAAAAAAGGAGTAACAAAAAAATTTAATAAAAATATTCTAAAAAGAATAAACTCTGAATTGGGTGGAAATATAGATTTGAACTCTTACAAACATTTAGCAATTTATAATAAATCAAAAAATAGAATTGAGATGAAATTAAAAGCTAAAAAAAATAATAAAATTTCAATTAATGGCTCAAATTATTCAATAAAAAAAAATGAAGAGATCCATACCGAAAATTCTCATAAATATACAATTCAATCATTTAAAAACTTAGCAATTAAAGCAGGATGGAAAATTAAAAAAACTTGGGTAGATGACAAAAAACTATTTAGTGTTCATTGCTTAGTGTTGTAATAATATACTAAAATTATCTTGCTAGTTTGATAAATATATCACCCATACCGCCTTGTAATTGATCCAATGGGGTATTGTTTCTAAATTCACAAAATCTACCTGTAACTTCATCATTATCTACTACATCAATAGTTGCTTGATCACATAATTTACCCTCATGATATAATCCTATAACCAGTCTACCATTAAGAACTATCACTTGGTCTTCTGCTAAGTTTTCACCATCACAAAAGTAATCTCTGTTCACATATCTTGGAAAATCTCTTTTTTGACAGGGACTTTTAATTGTTATTACATAAAATTCTTTTTCAATATCAATAAATTGATGTTTCATTTTTTCGACTTTTGCATACTTCATAACATCACAGGAACAAGGAATACAACATTGATAGTAATTACCACAAATTTTTTTGTCAGTTTCAACTTCACTCATATAAACTTTTTGAGGTCTGGCATTTGGATCGATTAAGGAACCTGATACGGCACAATATAATTTATTGAACTCGACAAAATCTTTATAAGTTAAATCTTTTTTCTTTATAATATGACTAAAAAACTTAGGACCTGCAGCATTTCTATTTTTGTCTGGAAATATTTCTAACCAATTACTAATTAATTCCTCATAATAATTTCTTTCATTAGCAAAAGAATTTGTATTAGCAAATAAAGTAAAAAATAAAGTTAGAATGATAATTAAATTTTTTTTCATTAATTATTTTTGTTTTACCTCTATTGTCTGGTTTAAATTTTTAATAACATAATTATCAGTTTTGCCATTTGTCCAAGTAACCTCAAATTTAAGGTTTTTTTCATTTTTTCTAACTCCATAATGTGCCACTGGTTCCATTTGACATAAATATCCAGATCCAGCATCAATGGTTTTTGAATGTGTTCTCAAATTAGATTTAAGAGTAACTGTTGCACCTCTTGCAGGAGCTCCAAACTTGTTAAGAGGTTTAATCCTTATGTAATTAGTATCTTTTATATTAGCCTTATAGAGGGTTAATGGTTGATAACCAGACTCTCCGTGAGAAATAAGTAATTCAAGAATTCCATCGTTATCTATATCAGCAACAGCTGCACCAGTACCTAAACCATTAGTCTCTAATGCATTATTGATTTTAATGGGTTGAAAAACTCCATTATCTAAAATTTTAAATAACTTGTTAGGTTCTCCAATATTATTCATAAATACTTCGTCATAACCATCGTTATCAAAATCTGCTGAGATAACAGTTCTAATTCTTGAAGGTTCACTAAAGTTTTGATCTGCAATATCTTTAAATTGATTACCATCTAATACAAAGGCACGGTGAGGTCCTTCCCAATTCGAAGTTAAGATATCTAATTGACCACGGTATAAAATATCACTTAGAGCAGTTCCTCTTCCATTTTCAAAAAGATCTTCAACTTGATAATCTTTTGTAAGTTCAACAAATTCTCCTTCTTGATTATAATACAGAAAGTTTTCACCTCTCTCGTTTGCTGCAAATATATCTGATCGACCTGACAATATGTTTCCAGATATAACAGCTCTTCCACCTGTAATTTTATCTATGCCAAGCTGTTTTGCTTTATCAACAATTCTCCGTCCTTCTTTTTCATAAAATCTGGTCGGACCACCATAATTTGCAACGTAAATTCCGTATGCTCCATCTCCATTTCGATCAACACAAACTACAGAACGACCTGCTGTAAGGTTCAGATTTTCTTGATTGATTTCAAGTTCAAATAAATCAATAAATTTATTGTCATTGATGTCGAGTAATCGATCTGAGTATTTTTTTTCACCACTATAAGTATCAGTATTTAGAAAGTAAATTTCTTCAAATCCATCTTGATCAATATCGCAAGCAGCAACCCCAATTGTTCTACGATCTTTATCTAAGAATATTTTCTGATCTACTTTGTTTAATAAAACACCTTTTCTATATTTTAAGGCTAAATTATTAAATCCAAATCCAGTAACTATAAATTCATAATCATCATCTTGATTGATATCAGTTACTGAAATTCCATAACTTAAACGAGGAGGATTATCTAAAATTTGATATGTAATATCCTCAAAAAACTCATTTGCTTTTACAAGGTTAGTAAAAAAAACAAAAAGAATAATATAAATTAATTTTTTCATTAGTTAGCTTTAATAATAGTGATTAATTAAATTTAATGAAAGTGAAATAAAATCTTAATATCGTGTAAGAAGCAAAGGTTTTTTAATTTTTGTTTTTTTGTTCTTATTTTTTTTATCGTAATATTTCTTAATAGCATAAGCTGCAAGAGCACCACCAACCAATGCATATTTTAACAATTTTAATTTAATTAATGTTTTAATCATGATCAAATATCATATTTTTCTAATAAGAAATTGATTAGTAAATTGTAAATAAATGCAAAACTAAAAATATAAAACAGAAAAATTGCTGCCTTAGAATTAAATATGTATCCAGTTGAAGTTAAAAGAACCAAGAAAAAGCTTATCGTTAAAGCAAGCTTAGATAGCGCTTTTTTCTTAAAATGAGATTTAATAACTTTTTCCTTCATATATACTTTTAACTAAAATAACTATTATACCAATGAATTTTAAAAAATATATATGGAAATGTAGATTGTTAGTTTTAAATACTCCAAATTACACAAATGAAGAGTATAAAAATTCAAAAAATATTTATCAAAAACACATAAAAGAATTTCACAAACAATTTATCAAATTAGTTACAAGATTAGACAAAGCTAAAAAATTTAGTGTTAGTTTAATTGGCTTTGATGGAACTGAAAAAGCTAGGTTTGATACAATAAATTTTAAAAAGATATTTACTTTGGTTGATAAAATGCCAATGAATAAAATGATTAAAGATAAAAGTTTTAAACCTTTAAATCTTTCATTATTTTCTGATTATAGACCTGAGACAACTTTACATGGTTTAGGTTTTAAGAATAAAGAGAAGGCGCTTTTTACAGTTGAAGCGATTAAAAAAAGATCAATTAAGTATCAAGTAAATGTTATTGCAACTATGCTTGGAAGAGCAAAAAATCATCCTAACAAAACTAAAGATATGGATGATGCAATAAGGATCTTTGACAAATGGATGAAAGATTATAAGAAAATTAAAATAAATAAATAATGATATTTAACGATTGAGTTTTTAGATATATTTTTTTAATAAATATTTAAAGTTATTTGTAGGAATTGTCCTTGTGGGTCTTATTTTGTTTTCTGTATATATAAGTTTAAAGGCAAATAATAACTCTAAATAGACCTCTTATTTTGAATATTAAATTTTTGTGAATACCACGTATGCATATTGCCTACTTGTATTATCCACCTAAAACAAGTAAGCACAAATCGCCTAAATAATTGTTATGAATTTTTTTCCAGCACTTGCAGACTTTGTTCTTAAAAGAAGAATTGTTGTTATTATATTTGGTTTTTTGGTTGCATTAGGGTTGATGGCGGGTGCGCCAAACCTTAATTTCGATACAGACGCTAGAGTTTTTTTTGATAAAAATAATCCTGACCGTATTGCTCTTGATAATTTTGAGGCAGCGTATTCAAAAGATGATAACTTAATTTTTGTTATATCTCCAAAAGACAAAAATGTTTTTAGTGCTGAAACTTTGAAAGCGGTAGGTGAATTAACAGAAGAAGCTTGGCTACTTCCTTATATAAGAACTGTAAACTCTTTAACTAACTATCAAAATAGTTATGCCGAAGAGGATAGTCTTGTTGTGGAAGATTTGATTACCGATATTGATAATATTTCACCTGAAGATGTCTCAAACGCAGAAAAGGTAGCTAACTCTCGAATTGAACTCAAAAATACTTTTATCAATAAAGATAATTCAATCACACAGGTTAATGTTCTGTTTCGACTTCCAGGCAAAAACGCCATTGTTGAGGTGCCTTTTGTTATGGGAGAGGCTAAAAAATTAAAAGAAAAATTTGAGGCGAACAATCCAAACATAGAAGTTAGGATGGTTGGTTTTGTACCGCTTAATAACCAATACAGCGAGTCTGGTCAGGACGACTCTACTACTCTAACTCCATTGATGATTGTTGTTACATTAGTTTCAGTTGCAATCATTTTAAGAAGTATTTTTGGAGTTGGTTTAATATTTATCATTATCATTTTATGTGCTGGATCTTCTTTGGGTGCTTTAGGTTGGTCTGGAACGAATATTAATAATGCAACCGTTGTTGCACCGTTGATGGTAATGACTTTAACAGTTGCTAGTGCAGTTCATATCTTATCATCAGTTCGTCAAACAATGATGATTACTCCAGATAGAAATGAGTGGGTGAGAACAGCGATTATTGATCATGGACCTGCAATCACTGTTGCTTGTCTTACAACAGCTATCGGATTTTTATCTTTGAATTTTTCTATTTCACCTCCTTTTAGACAACTTGGAAATATTGTCTTTGTCGGTGTAATAGCTGCTCTTTTTTATACTCTTACAATGCTTCCAGCATTGATCAGTTTATTACCAATGAAAAAAATTAGTTCGCAAGCTTATATGGATAAAAGCATGTCTGGATTAGCAGAGTTTGTTATTAAAAGAAAAAATTTTCTTTTATTTTCAACAGCTACTATTGCAGCAGTACTGATTTTTGGAATTACTAAAATATCTTTAGAGGACGATTTTTTAAGATATTTCGACAAAAAATATGAACTAAGACAATCAATTGATTATTACGAAGAAAAATTTGGTGGGCTTAATGCATTAGAATACTCAATCAATTCTGGAAAAGAAAATGGGATCAATGACCCAGAATATCTACAGAAAGTTAATGATCTTGTTGAATTTATGCGAAACCAACCAAAGGTCACTAGTGTAAGATCTTATACGGATGTCGTTAAAAGATTGAACCAGAACTTTAATAATGATGATCAATCATTTTATAAAATTCCTTCTTCTGAGCTTGAAGCAGCTCAATATTTATTTTTATATGAACTTTCACTTGGTTATGGTTTAGATCTAACAGATCAAATCAACGTTGATAAATCTGCTCTTAGAGTAACAGCAAATGTTGCAAACGCGACAACAAAAGAATTCTTAGATTTAGATAAAACAATTCAAGGGTGGTTTAAAGAGAATGCACCGGAGTTAATGTCAAAATCAACCGGTCCATCACAAGTATTTTCACAAATCTCTTCAAGAGATGTTCCAGCGATGTTAAAGGGGACAGGCTTTGCTCTTATTGGTATCTCATTTATTATTTTGCTGGTTATTAGAAATATTAAATACGGATTGATGAGTTTAATTCCTAATTTATTACCAGCTGCTATGGCTTTTGGGTTATGGGGATATTATACAGGAAGTGTAACCTTAGCCGTATCTATTGTAGTAGCGATGACACTTGGAATAGTTGTCGACGACTCTGTTCACTTCATGTTGAAATATGCAAAGGCAAGAAAAAATGGAAAGTCACCAGAAGACAGTGTTCGTGATGCTTTTCAAAAAGTAGGAATGGCACTAACGACAACAACGATAGGTTTGTTTTTAGGTTTTTGTGTTTTAGCTCAATCTGGATTTACTGTTAATAAAGACATGGCTCAGCTTACAGCAATCACAGTTGTTTTTGCCCTCATTGTGGATTATTTACTGTTACCACCAATATTAATTATGATTGATAACTTTAAAACAAAAAGGAGAGCATCATCATGAAATCTATAATATCAATTTGTTTAACCCTGATATTTTGGTGCACATCTTCATTTGCTCAAACCAATGAAGAAAAAGGTCTAGAAATTATTGAAAAAAGTATTGCTTTAGATAATGGTTTTGTCGATAGCACAGTTGAAGGTCAGATGGTTTTAAAAGACAAATCTGGAAACGAAAGTGTTAGAAAATTTAAAAATTTAATCTTCGAAGAATTAGAGGATACCTTAGGAGATAAAAGTATTATCGTTTTTACAGAACCAAGAGATGTAAAGGGCACTTCTCTTTTAACTCATGCAAATATTGAGCCTAAAGATGATGATCAATGGTTATACCTTCCAGCTTTAAAAAGAGTAAAAAGAATTTCCTCATCTAATCGTACTGGTAAATTTGTTTCTTCTGAATTTTCTTATGAAGATTTATCAACAGATGAGCCAGAAGATTATACATTTACTTGGCTTGAAGATGGGCCGTGTCTAACAGAGGCTTCTCTTATATGTCATTTAATTGAAGCAACACCTAAAAATAAAAAATCAGGTTATTCTAAAAGAATAATTTATGTTGATACTGATGAATTATTATACCAATCAGTTAAATTTTATAATCGAAGAGGGGATTTAGAAAAAGAACTACATTTCAAGGGTTATCAAAAATACTTAGATAAATTTTGGAGAGCAGATACCTTAGAAATGACTAATCTTCAAACAGGAAAATCGACTGTGATTGCTTGGGAAAATTATCAATTTCAAACAAACTTATCTTTGAATGATTTTAGACCTGAGAAATTAGCCAGAATGGCTAGATGATTATAAGATATATTTTTATTTTATTTACTCTTTTAAGCTCTAAATCTTTCGCAGAAACTTATACAGAGCAATACGGTGAGATAGAAGTTAGTTCATCAATATTTTTTGATGATGTCGAAGGAGATGATCGAAAAAATAATCTGAACACTTCATCACTCAAATATAATTTCTTTTTTGAGAACAATAATTTATCTGGAAAATTAAAAATTAACTCAATGTTTTCAGATCCTGAAGCAGCTGAGAACATTGATTTTAATGAGGCTTATCTAGAATATACAAACAATGATTTAAATTTTTTAGTTGGTAATAATATAATTTTTTGGGGAAAAAATGAATTTTATAACCCTGTAGATATCATCAATTCAAAAGACTTTTCTACTGGTCTTGCTGAAGGTGAAAAAAAAGGTCAAACAATGATAAATGTCAAAAAATATTTTGAAACTAGTGAATTAAATTTTTTTCTTTTACCTGCAACAACTAATACGTATCCTACCTCTAAAGTTAGACCTCAATTAGCTTTAAATATTGATACCAATAACACTTATGCCGATGGAGCTAGTAAAGATAATATTGGAATGGCATTACGTTGGTCTGGTTATCTTAACGAATATGATTATGGGTTTTCTTATTATGAAGGTAATTCAAAAGATCCTGCGTTAGTTTTAAGTTCTGGTAAGTTTATTCCAAAGTATTCAGAAATTACTCAATTTGGTTTAGATCTACAGGCAACACGTGAAGATACTTTGTATAAAAGTGAAATTGTTTATCGTGAAAATGAATATGATTATAATGGTAATATAGAAGATTATATAAATTTAATTCTTGGGTTTGAACATACCAATTATGGAATTTATGAAAAGAATTGGGATTTAGCTAACATTGTTGAATATTCATATGATACGCGTAGCTCAAACTCGCACCATGGTTATCAAAAGGATCTTTTTTTAGGAGCTCGTCTTGTTCTTAACGATATTGAAGACACTCAGTATTTTATCTCTCTTCAAAATGATTTAGATAAAAATACACGTGCTTTAACATTTAATTATGAAAGCAGGTTTTTTTCATTGCTAAGAGCTGGGATAGATATTTATCAACCTTTAAATTTAGAAAAGGATACTCATCAATCTTCATTTAAAGATGAAGCTAATATAAAATTTTATACTAGTTATTCTTTTTAAATTTAATTGATGTAAAACTTTTTTTTCTATTTCAGGAAAATTTGGATCATTTTTTATAGGCAACTTAGGTTAGGATAACTCTCCTTTTAGCTAAGCACTTTTTATTTATCAAAAAAATTTTCTTCTAATATATCCTTCTTTGGTGGTTTTAAAATGCTTGAAGGGTACATTTGTATCTTCAATTGCTTTTATAGTCTCTTCTGTAATAATGATCCAATTAACAAAGGAAGATTAGGTCATTCCAAGGCTTTTTTAAAAGAAACTATAAAAGAGAAGATCTATTACGATTAATGAGGGGTTGTGATTAATTTGATATTCAATTAAAATATAAAATTATGCTTAGTTATATAGTTCCGTTTTTAATTCTTATTTTGGTAGTTGTATTTATTCATGAATATGGACACTATTATTTTGCTAGAAAGTTTGGTGTAGGGGTTACTGATTTTTCTATTGGATTTGGTAAAGAATTATTTGGTTGGAATGACAAACACGGAACAAGATGGAAAGTATGTGCAATTCCTTTAGGTGGATATGTCAAATTTTTTGGAGATCGTAATGTTTATTCACAAGCTGATCACGAAGAAATTTTAGAAAAGTATAATGAAGAAGAAAGAGATAAGTTATTTATTTTAAAACCTTTATATCAAAGAGTTTTAATTGTATTTGGTGGTCCTTTAGCAAATTTTTTATTAGCTTTAGCAATCTTCTTTTGTATTTATACTTTTGTTGGAAAAGATTTTACTCCTGCTGTAATCAGTGAAGTTCAAAAAGATAGTCCTGCAATGGTTGGTGGATTAAAAAATGAGGATATTATTTTAGAAATTGATGGCAATGAAGTTAAAAGTATCATGGAAGTTTCTAAATACATCACAATGTCCACAAGTGACTTTATAGATTTTAAAGTTAAGCGTTCATACGAAGAATTAATTTTAAAAGTAAAACCTAATATTGTTGAAGGTGAAGATGGTTTAGGAAATAAAATTAATAAAAGAATGGTTGGTATAAAATTAAGTGCCTACAATGATAAAATTAATCATGTTAAATTAGGACCAGCACAAGCATTGTATCATGCAGCAAATGAAGTCTATTTTGTAAGTGTTTCTTCTTTAAAATACATTGGTGGAATGATCATGGGTAAAGCGGATACCTCGCAACTTGGTGGCCCTATAAGGATTGCAAAGATATCAGGGCAAGTAGCAACCTTCGGCGTGTTAGCTTTTATTAGTATGATGGCTTATATTTCAATAAGTCTAGGGTTAATTAATCTGTTTCCTATACCAATGTTAGATGGTGGGCACTTAATGTTTTATGCATTTGAAAAGGTTTTAGGAAGGCCTTTATCTCAAAAAACACAAGAAGGCTTTTTTCGAATCGGTTTGTTTTTGTTGCTATCATTGATGTTTTTCACTACCTTTAATGACCTAAAAGACCTTGGTTTATTTAGATAATTTAAATTTCTAAATTGTTAAAAAGATCAATAAAATCAATGCTTATTTAATTTTTAACAAGATATTGTGTGCCATAATTTTTGAGACACTAAAAAAAAGCTTGATTTATCAACGTTTATGACAACTATCAATATTAACCAACAAAACCGGAGCTAAAATGAACAAAAAACAACTAATAGCAAAGCTTTCTGGCTCATTAAACTTGAGCAAAGCAGATGCTGAGCGAACTTTTGATACAATTACCAACACTATTTTAGATGCTCTAAAAGGTGACGATTCAGTGAAAATTGCTGGATTTGGTACGTACAAAGTAGCTAAAAGAAAAGCTAGAGTTGGAAGAAACCCTAGAACTGGTGAACAGATCCAAATCGCTGCTTCTCAGAAGGTAAAATTCTTACCAGCGAAAGCTTTAAAAGAAGTATTCAATAAATAATATTTTTTTAACAGCCCTAACGTAAAGTAAAAACACGTTTAGGGCTGTTGCTATATGCAAATATTGCATACCCAATTTTCCTAATCAGCGTTAGTTTTAAAAATAAATAAAACTATAAATCTTCACTTAAACAAGTGGAGGTCTAATGACTAAAATAATAAAGAAAATATCTGCACCATTACTAAGCTTAGTATTTTTACTAAACATGAGTAGTGCAGGAATGGCAGAGACAACTGTTTCTGCTGAAGTACAAGCTATATTCAATTCACTACTATTTTTGATGTGTGGTTTCATGGTCATGTTTATGGCAGCAGGCTTTGCGATGCTAGAATCTGGTATGGTAACTTCAAAAAGTGTTTCAGTAATTTGTGCAAAGAACATCGGTCTTTACTCAATTGCCGGAATTATGTTTTGGTTGTTTGGATATAACTTAGCGTATGGAATTCCAGAAGGTGGATACATTGGAACATTTACTCCATGGTCAGATGCAAGTTCAGTTGATACTGGATATGCAGATGGTTCTGACTGGTATTTCCAAATGGTTTTCTGTGCAACAACAGTTTCAATTTGTTCAGGAGCAATGGCTGAAAGAGTTAAACTATGGCCGTTCTTTCTATTCGCAGCAATTTTAGCTGGAATTATTTATCCTATCGTAATGGGTTGGCAGTGGGGTGGAGGCTGGTTAGCAGAACTTGGCTTCTCAGATTTCGCTGGTTCAACTTTAGTACACTCAACAGGTGGTGCAGCTGCACTAGCTGGTATAATGTTGTTAGGTGCAAGATATGGAAGATTTGATAGCAAAGGTGAAGCGAAAGCAATTAAACCTTTTGCTGCTTCTTCAATTCCATTAGTAACAATAGGAGTATTTATCCTATGGTTAGGTTGGTTTGGATTCAACGGTGGATCTCAATTAGCTATTGGAACATTTGATGATGCAGTCGCTGTATCAGGAATATTTATCAATACTAATCTTGCAGCCTGTGGTGGTGTAATGGCCGCAGCTATAATTACAAGATTGTTGTATGGTAAAACAGATGTTGTACAAATGTTAAACGGAGCAATTGGTGGATTAGTTGCAGTAACTGCTGAACCTTTAGCACCAACCCCATTAGCTGCAATCTTCATTGGAGCTGTCGGTGGTTTAATTGTTGTATTTGGAACTAAATTGTTATTCAGTTTCAAACTTGACGATGTTGTAGGTGCAATTCCAGCTCACATGTTTGCTGGAATTTGGGGAACACTTGCAGTTCCACTAACAAATACTGATGCATCATTTAGTGCACAATTAATTGGTGTGCTATCAATTAACATTTTTGTATTTGTCGTGTCTTACATTGTGTTTTCAATTATGAAAGCTACTTTTGGAATAAGATTAAGTAAAGAAGCTGAGTCCAAAGGTACAGACGTTACCGAAACAGGTGTAATAGCATACGCAATACGAGACTAATTGCATGCAATATAGGGGCTCTTCGATCTCCATGTCGTTATCTCATTGAAGAGCCTCTGAACAAAGAATTAACTTATCTCTCTCTCTAGTTAGTTAATAACTAAAGGCCCCAGAAATGGGGCCTTTTTTTTTCACATATGCTTATTTCTCATAACTCTTTTGACCTATCAGCAATGCTTAAAATTTTAATGTTTATTACAACGTCATCATTAAAAAAAGGAGAGATAATGATTAATTATTTAAAAAGAATATCATTAAGCTTATTAATATTTTTGAGCTTTATTAATTTAGCCTCAGCAGAAACAACAATGTCAGCTGAAGGTCAATATATTTTCAATTCCCTAGGATTTTACCTTGGTGGTGTTTTAGTTGCATTCATGGCAGCAGGTTTTTGTATGCTTGAGAGTGGTCTAGTTACAACTAAAAGTGTTTCAACGATTGCAGCAAAGAATATTGGTAAATTTGCAATTTGTTCATTAATATTTTTTTTCTGTGGTTATAATTTAGCTTACGGAATTCCTGAAGGCGGGTTTATTGGATCATTCTCAATGTGGAGTGATGCTTCAGAACTTTCAACTGGTTATTCAGATTACTCAGATTGGTTTTTCCAAACCATGTTTGTATGTGCAACTGCATCAATAGTATCTGGTGCTGTAGCAGAAAGAATTAAAATTTGGCCATTTTTTATTTTTGCAGCGATCATGGCAGGTATCATTTATCCTATTTCAATGGGCTGGCAGTGGGGCGGAGGTTGGTTAGCAACTTCAGGTTTTTCTGATTTTGCTGGTTCAACTTTAGTTCATGCTTGTGGTGGAGCAGCTGCTTTAGCAGGTGTAATAGTTTTAGGTGCAAGAGAAGGAAGATTTAATAAAAAAGGGGAAACAAAATCCTTAGTACCTTTTGCGGCATCCTCAATACCTTTAGTTACATTAGGAACTTTTTTATTATGGTTTGGTTGGTTTGGATTTAATGGTTTTAGTCAACTTGCTATGGGAACTTTTGATGATGTAAATGCAATTAGTAAAATTGCAGTCAACACTCACTTAGCTGGAGCTGCTGGTACAGTTGCTGCTGCAGTTATTACAAGATTACTAGGTGGCAAAACAGATATTGTAATGATGCTTAATGGAGCATTAGCAGGTTTAGTTGCAATTACTGCAGAACCTTTAACTCCAAGTCCATTACTTGCAATTGCAATTGGTGCTATAGGATCATTAATTATGTACTTTGGTACAAAGTTTTTAGAAAGTAAAAAAATCGATGATGTTGTAGGCGCAATCCCTGTACATATGTTTGCTGGTATCTTTGGAACTTTAGTTGTTCCATTAAGTAATTCAGGAACAAATTTTGGAACACAGTTAACAGGTGTGATTTCAGTATGTGTATTTAGTTTTGTACTTTCTTACATCACATTCAGAGTTCTAAAACAGACAATTGGTCTTAGAATTAGTTCACAAGCTGAAAAACTTGGAACTGATGTTGCAGAAGTTGGTGTTAAAGCCTACGCAATAAGAGACTAAAATATCTCTCAATACACAACTATTAAAGGCTCCTTAGAAATAAGGGGCCTATTTTTATTATTTTGAAATATCTTTTAGTGTATCCAGGACTTCTTTGGCGTGATCTTTTACTTTAACGTTTTCCCAGATTTTTAGGATTTTACCTTTTTTATCAATTAAAAAAGTTGTTCTATTTATTCCCATAAATTCACGTCCCATAAATTTTTTCTTTCCCCAGACTTTGTATTTTTTTAATACTTTAATCTCTTCATCTGCGAGTAAATCAAATTTGATTTTGTGCTTATCTCTGAATTTATCATGGCTTTTTAAGCTATCCTTTGAAATCCCGTATACTTCACAGTCTAGCTTTTTAAATTTTGCTAACATTTTATTGAAGTCATTAGTTTCAATTGTACATCCAGGTGTGTCATCTTTTGGATAAAAATATAAAACTACATATTTACCAATTGAATCTTTTAAAGAATATTTATCTTTTGAAGTTGATGGAACGACAAAACTAGGTGCTTTAGAGTTTATTTTTAACATAATACTCTAGCTATATAGTCCTTTTTTGATATTTTAAAATAAAATAATTAAATTAAAACTTACTTAAACCAAAAATTACTAAATTCTATGAGTGATATAAAAACTATAAATGCCGATGAAGCTTATCAAATGGTTCAAGAAAATAAATGCAATCTAATTGATATTAGAGAATTAAATGAATTAGAACTTACAGGAAGAGTTGAAGGAGCCAATCATATACCTATGGGAAGTTTAGAGACACTTCTTGATCCTAATAGTGATGTTTTTAAAAAAGGCCAAATTGATAAAGACAAAGAGGTAGTTTTGTTTTGTGCTGGAGGAATTAGATCTGAAATGTCAGTAAAGTCCTTAACTGAAAAAGGTTTCAAAAACATCTCTCACATTGAAGGTGGTTTTGGATCTATCAGCAATAGTAGTTTTAAAATAGTTTAAATATTTTTAATTTCATCTAAAGCGTATTCTAGACGGTCTTGTCCCCAAAAAATTTTATTATTTACTATAAAAGTTGGGGCTCCAAATACTTCTTTTTCAAAGGCTTCTTGAGTCATTTGTTTTAATTTATGTTTAATATCTTGGTTGCTAATTGAATTAAAAAAATCATTTTCATCGATTTTTAATTTTTTTAATAGTTGTTTAACTGTATCTTCATTAGATAAATCTTGATCTTCTTTCCAATAAGCCTCAAAGAAACTATTTAAGTAATCTTCTTTTTTATTTTCATTAACAGAGAGATAACCTCTCATTATACTTAAAGAGTTAATTGGAAATTTAGAATTCCATTTGAAACTTATGCTATTTTTTTTTGAAACAAGTTCACAATCATTTTGCATATTTTTCATTTTATATTTGTTAAATGCAGGAGCGGTAATACCTGCTAAGTTATGCAGACCACCTAACAATATTGGCTTGAATTTAAAATTAACATTATTAATTTTTAAAATTTTTTTATATGCGATGTAGGCGTAAGGACTAATAATATCGAAATAAAAATCTATATGATTACTCATATAGATTTAGTTTTTTTGCGTAAAAAATTCTAATTATCCAATAAATAAACAAACCAATAGGGCCAATTAAGTATGTAATTATTAAAGGGACTGACATTAATACTTTATTTACGTAGTATTTTTGAGAGTCTTTTACCATCCATCCACCTACAAATAAATTTATAGCTATAAAATGAGTCCAGAAAAGAGTTAGGTATAGATTGTCTTCAAAAAGTCGAGATAACTCGACTAAACCAAGATACAAACTAAAATTAGCGTCAAAGTCATAACCAACTGTGAAAGATCTATATAAAATATAAATATAAACACCACTCAACAATAAAAAAGGAAATATAGTAGTTACTATATACCTGCTTAAGTGTGACTGAGGAAATAGAATTAAGATGAACCAAAAAGGTATAACTCCTAAATTGATCCACATATAAAGCACATCAATTGTGAAATAGTTATAAATTTGTTCGATCATATTTATATTATATAAAATCTAACGATGATTCCTATAAGAAATAAAAGAAAAACACTTCAAGTTACTGTTGATGAAATGAGGAATTTTGCGTTCGCTTATGTTGAAAAATATGCACCCTCAAAACAACAACTTAAAACATATTTATTAAAAAAATATATGAAACTTTCTGCAACAGATTCTAGAAAAAAAGATATAAACAAATTAATTGATATTGTTCTATCTGATCTAGAAAAAAATAAATTTATCAATGATCAATTTTATTCAGAAAGCAAAGCAAAGAGCATGATCCAAAGAGGAAATTCCATAAATAAAATCAGAAACTATTTAATGGGTAAAGGAATTGATGATGGTTTTATCAAGGATACAGTTGAGAAAATAAAAGAGGATAATTCTGATCAGGATTTTTTTTCAGCTATAAAATTATGTAAGAAAAAAAGAATAGGACCTGCAAGAGCAGAGGATAATAGAACTTTGTTTTATAAAAAAGATATTTCCTTGCTTGCAAGGAATGGGTTTGATTTTGAAACATCAAAAAAAGTAATGGATATTGATAAAAATGAATATGAAAAGATAATTAAATTACTTTAATTTTCTTTTTTTCTCTTCATCAACAAGATAGTTTATTTTATTTCTAATATAATTTTTTACAAAAACAAAAACTAGTAATCCAAAAATTGATACGGATACTATTATTATTAAAATAATTCTTAACTGTTCATCCATTAAATTATGTTTTTACTTTTTAAAATTAAACTTGAATTTTTTAAATCTTTTTTGCCATATAAAATTTTATTACCATTAAAGTCTCTCACAGATCCACCTGCATTTTCTAAAATTGCATGTCCTGCTGCAATATCCCACTCGTAAGCTCGAGGTTCAGCAACATAACCATCAAATTCACGTGCAGCAACAACACAAAATTTTAAAGAACTTTTCATTCTAGTGTGTTCTTTTACACCCAATTCATTATAAATTTTTTGTATCTCTGGTTTAATTTTATTACTGTAAGAAATGAAATTAAGTGGCTCTGTTCTTTTAGATGGTAACTCAGAAAGGTTTATTGTTTTGTTATTAGTAAATTCAAAAGATTTACCTTTATCGTATGAATAAAACATTCTTTTTTTAGCTGGCGCATTTATTAAACCTGCAACAGGTTTGTTATTAATAATTAAACCCGCATTAATAGTAAATTCCTCTAAATCGTTTATGTAATCATAGGTTCCATCTATAGGATCCACCAACCAAAAATCTTTTAATTCAGAGTTATTTTTATTTTCAGAACTTTCTTCTGAAATAATTGGAATGTTAGGTGTTACTTTTGATATTTTTGAAGATATGAAATTATTTACCTCAATATCACCATTACTAACTGGAGTATTGTCAGATTTAATTTCTTTGCTTAATCCTTTTTCTCTTAGTTGAATGGACAAGTCTCCCGCTGATAAAAAAGTATCAACTAAATCTTCAATAATTTTTTGTAAGTCCATCTTTTATTTACCAATTTTTTTTAATTCTATATTTTTTGCATTTATTACTTTTTTACCTGCATTTTCAAAATTAACAGTAACCTTATCTTTTATGATTGATTGTACTTGTCCAATGCCCCATTCTTTATTCTCAGGATTAGTGACTTTGTCACCTGGTTCATAATCTAAAATCATTTAATTTAACTTATATTGTAAATAAGTATAAATACCACCTAATGAATAAAGAATTAAACTCTATTGGAATTAACAAAAAACCTGAAGATACAACAGTGGTTGTTGCAATGTCTGGTGGAGTAGACTCGTCAACTGTAGCTGGGATTATGAAAAATGAGGGTTACAAAGTTATAGGAATTACTCTTAAACTATATGATGATGGAAAAGAAGTAGCTCAATCTAAACAGTGTTGTTCAGGTCAAGATATTATGGATGCAAAACGTGTTGCTCACAAATTGGATATTGAGCATAAAATTTTATACTATCAAGATAAATTTAAGCAAGGAGTAATAGATAACTTTGTTGACAGTTATTTAAAAGGTGAAACTCCGATCCCATGTGTTCAATGTAATCAAACAGTAAAATTTAAAGACTTGTTTGAAGTTTCAAAAGATCTTAAAGCAGATGCACTAGTCACAGGACATTATGTAAAAAATATTACATCTGACAACACCAATAATATGTACAGAGCAATTGATGAAAATAGAGATCAAAGTTATTTTTTATTCAATACAACAAGAGAGCAATTAGATTATTTGAGATTTCCATTGGGCGGAATGTTAAAAGATAAAACAAGAGAAATTGCTAAAGAGTTAGATTTAAATGTAGCTGATAAACCAGATAGTCAGGATATTTGTTTTGTGCCTAATGGAGATTATGCATCAGTAATTAGGAAATTTAGACCAGACTCTTTTCAAAAAGGGAATATTAAAAATTTAGATGGAAAAGTAATTGGTGTTCATGATGGTATTATTAATTTTACAATTGGACAAAGAAAGGGAATTAAGGTTTCTGACAAAGAGGCTTTATATGTTTTAAAAATAAATTCAGATAAAAATGAAATTATAGTAGGGCCTAAAGAAAACCTTGGAAAAAAAGAAATATCTTTAAAAGATTTAAATTTACTAACTGATAAAAAAGACCTTAATCAAAATATATTTGTAAAGGTTAGATCAACAGGTAGCCTTCTTGAGGCTAAAGTAGATTTAAAAGATAATAATACTGCAAATGTTCATCTGTTAAATCCTGAGGATGGAGTATCTCCAGGACAGGCATGCGTTTTCTACAGCAAAGACCAATATGGTCATAGAGTTCTTGGTGGTGGTTGGATTAAAGAATAAAAGGATTATTTCTTCTTATTTTTTCTTTTTGCTCTTCTTTTTTTGGATCCTTGTTTTCTTCGACCCCTATGTTTCTTCGGATAACTCATTTAGTCCTATTTATTAATTTATTGACGTTTTTTACGGGATATAGCATTGTCTTTTAAACATATCAAATTTTATTATGAGCAATTCTTTTAAAACATTTTTAAAACATACAGCGAAAGACTTTCATAATCAGTCAGTTAATCCACCAATTGTGCGTGCATCAACGATTATTTTCAAATCGATGCAAGATATTAGAAAAACTCAAGACAAGGCAAAAAAAAACCCTGTAGGTGGACATTTTGATTACGGAAGACAAGGAACTTCTACGACACATATTTTACAGCAAATTTTATCTAAACTTGAAGAAAGCTATTTTACTTTTTTAACACCTACTGGATTTGGAGCAGTATTCCTTGCAATTTTTAGTGTTACAAGACCTGGTGATGAAATTATTGCAGCTGACCCAGTTTACAGTCCAACAAGACTTTTGACACAAGATTTTTTAAAAGAATTTAATATCAAAACAACTTTTTATGATCCACATGATCTTAAGACATTAGAAAAAGCAATTACAAAAAAAACTAAATTAATTTTTGTAGAAAACCCAGGAAGTAACACTTTTGATTTTCAAGATTTAGGGAAAATTGTTTCGATAGCAAAAAAATACAAAATTTTAACAGCAATTGATAATACATGGGGAACTCCATATTTTTTAAAACCTATTAAACTTGGTTTTGATATGGCAATTGTTTCAGCAACAAAATATTACTCAGGTCATTCTGATGTAATGGGTGGAAGTTTAGCAGTTAATAAAAAAGTATTTCCAAAAGTAAAAGCAACTGAAAGAGTTACAGGTTTAAGATTAGGACCTGATGATGCTTATTTAATTACAAGAGGATTGAGAACTTTAGATGTTAGATTGGATAGGCACAGAGAAAATGCAAAAAAAGTAGCAGAATTTTTATCTAAATATAAAAATATAAAATTATTATATCCATACAAAAAAGACTCTTACAATTTTAGAATGTGGAAGAAATATTATTCAGGTGCTTCAGGTTTAATGGGTTTAAGAATTAAAGCTAAAAGTGAAAAAGCAGTTGTAAAATTTGTAAATAATCTAAAATTATTTGGACACGGTTATAGTTGGGGAGGATTTGAAAGTTTAGCTTTACATCAAAATGTCAGAGAACAAGGAAATAGAAATTATCTTAAATTAGCAAAAAATGAGTACATTGTTAGATTGCATATTGGTTTAGAAGATCCTGAAGATCTTATAACTGATATAAAACAAGCTCTTAAAAGTTTTAAATGAGCTCAGAAAATTTCATTATAAGTAAGAAAGCACTTATCACTTTAATAGCTGCATCTATAGTAGTAATAATTTCTTTAGGTATAAGACAGACTTTTGGTTTGTTTTATTTTGATTTCAATACTGACTTAGATATTTCTATTTCTCATTTTGGATTTGTTATGGGTTTGCAGTTGTTGCTCTGGGGAGTATTCAGTCCATTATTTGGTGTAATCACTGATAAGTATGGAGGAGCAGTTGCAATATTTATTGGTTTTGTTTTTTATTTAGTAGGAGTTTTATTTTTTTATTCTGGTTTTAATACTGGAGGCTATTTTACCCTAACCTTAGGAGTAATGATCGGAATTGGGTTGGGTTCTACAGCAATAGGTATCCCAGTATCAGTTGTAGCAAAACATTTTCCAGCTTCTAATCGAACTATTGCAACAGGTATTGTTACATGTGCAGGTTCTTTTGGATATTTTGTTTCTCCTTTGATGGTAAGATATTCTTTAGTTGAAACAGGTTGGGAAAATACTCTCATATATTTCAGTCTTCTTTTAGGAGTTGGATTGATAGTATCTTTATTTGTTAGTACTCCAAAAATACCTGTAGGAAGTAATCAAGATAATAATCAAACTGCAAGAGAAGCTTTAAAAGAGGCGTTTGCAAACAAGAGTTTTATTTATCTAACTTTAGGTTTTTTTGTTTGTGGTTGGCATATTGCTTTAGTAGCAACTCATATTCCTACTTATATGGCAGACAAAGGTTTACCTGACTGGACACCTGCAATGGTTCTAGCTTTAATTGGTGTATTTAATATGGCAGGTACAATTACGAGTGGTTATTTAGCAACAAGGTATAGCAAGAAAAAAATATTAAGTGCAATTTACCTATTAAGAGGAGTTTCAATTATTTATTTTATTTTTTTACCACCAAGTATATTTAATTCTGTCGTCTTTGGAGTTACTTTTGGATTTTTATGGCTATCTACAGTTCCTCCAACAAATGGAATTGTGGCGCATATATTTGGCACAAAATACGTTGGACTTTTATACGGAATAGTTTTCGTAAGCCATCAAATTGGTTCTTTCCTAGGAGCATATCTAGGTGGTGTATTTTATGAATTAAATGGAAATTTTGACTATGCATGGTACGGATCTATCGCATTATCATTATTTGCAGGTCTGATACACTTACCTATAGTAGAGAAAGCAATTGAAAGAACACAGCCAGCATAAGCTTAAATTCAACCCTTATTTAGAGGATCTATATCAATCAGATAAGCCTTTAATAATCTATAAAGTAGATGGTGGATACAATATTTATACTGATTTTTCTAAAAAGATCATTTTAACAAAAAAAAATATACATAAATTTCTTAATTCCATCGAGAAAAAAAAGTTTAAAAAAGAAACAGATTTATATCTTGGTTTTTTTGGTTATGAAATTTTATGTAATTTAATTGGTATTAATCTAAAAAATAAAAAAAGAATAAATTTTTATAAAGGAATTTTTTATAAACCTGAGACAATAATTAAAATTAGAAAGGATATTAAAGTTATATCTAATATCAAAAAACACACCTTTAATTATCAATTTAATAAAACTCAAATACTAAGCCCTTTCAAGATTAATATTTCTTACACAAAATATAAAAAAATATTTGAATTATTTTCAAAAAAAATAAGACAAGGAGAGACCTATCAAATTAAAATTTGCACAAAATATAAAAATAAATCTTTAATCAATCCTGTTAATTTTTTTTGGAAATTAATGCGAGTCAATTCTTCACCAGAGTCATTTATGATTAAAGATAAGGATTACTCTATAGTAAGCTGTTCTCCTGAAACATTAATAGATAAGAAAAAAAATAAAATAATTACCAAACCAATAGCTGGTACCTTTAAGAAGAAATTATTATCAAATAAAAATATAGCTCTTAGGTATTTTAAAAATAATGAGAAAGAAACCAAAGAACACAACATGATAGTTGATATGGAAAGAAGTGATTTATCCAAAATTTGCAAACCTGGAAGTGTAAAAATACTTAAAAAAAAATATGTTGAGGAATATAAGCATCTCTTTCATTATGTGACTTCAATTGGTGGAATATTAAATAAAAATACTAAATTGATTGATATTATTAAAGCAATGATGCCAGGAGGATCTGTAATTGGTTGTCCTAAAATTAGAACTTTAGAACTTTTAAATAATCAAGAAAAAGAAAGTAGAAATATTTTCACAGGGAGTTTTGGATTTATTAAATTTAATCAAGATATGAAGTTTAATATTATAATTAGGTCTATATTAAATTATAAAAATCAATCAGAGATTTCAGCTGCGTCTGGAGTAGTGCTGGATAGCTCACCAAAAAAAGAATTTAACGAAAATTATATTAAAGCAAAATCTTTATTGGAGTTATTTAAATGATTTACATAATTGATCATCAAGACTCTTTCACTTGGAATGTTGTTCATCAATTTGCAAAATTTGATAAAGTAATTTGCTCAAACTATTATGAAGTAAATGAAAAATTGTTAGATAAAAGTAATGTGATTGTTTTATCTCCAGGACCTGGATCACCAAAGGATTATCCCACTACTTCAAAAATCTATAAAAAATACAAAGGAAAGAAAAAAATTATTGGTATTTGTCTTGGATATCAAATGATTTTACATAATGAGGGAGGCAAAATAATACAACAAAAAAAAATTTACCATGGTTTTCAGTCTAAAATAAAAACAAATAATCAAAGTAAAATTTTTAAAAACAATCAACAGTTTAATGTAGGAAGATATCATTCATTAAAATTAATGGAGCCATTTAAATCAAATTCCATTAAAATAACTATGAGATGTAGTAAAACAAAAATACCAATGGGCCTTGAAGATAATCAAAACAAAATATACGGATTTCAATTTCATCCAGAATCTTTTTTAACAGAAAATGGTAAAACTCTTATTAAAAAAATCTTATCAGCTTAGTAATCTTAAAGAAGTTCCTTTCAAAGACCTTTGGGGGTCTAGAGGTGTATTTACAACAATGAGGATGGTTGGAAATTATTCTAAGTTAATACTGCTAAAACCTCATATTGAAAACTTAATAAAATCTACAAAAAAATATGGCATAAGAAAAAAAAATTTAAAAAGTATTATTTTAGATCTAATTAAGAAAAATAAACTCTACAAAGGTCCTGATAATTTATTTAGAATTGCACTCAATAAAAAACTTATATCTATATCCATAAGAAAAAGACAAAAACTAAAAAAAAATTTTAGTCTTTTATTATTTAGATATAAAAGAATTGAGCCAAATTATAAAAATCTTTATTACAAAAAAATTTTAGCAAAACTTAGCAAGGTTGACTCTTCTAAATTTGATATTGCTTTAGTTGCAAATAATAAAATTTTAGAAACTGGTACTTCAAATTTAGTCTTTGTTAAAAATGGAAAAATATTTTCTCCTAAAGAAAATTGTTATTTTGGAAATACACTTAAGTTTATAAGTAAAAAAGTTAAAATTAATTTTAAAGATATATCAATTAAAGAAATTAATGATTATGAGGAGATAATTCTTATTGGATCAGGCAAGGGCGTTACATCTGTCTCAAAAATTGATGAATTAAAATGGAAAAGTAGAAACAATATTTCCTTTAATAAACTTAGCAAAATATATAATACTCTTATTTAAACATGAGAGATCCAAACAACCCCTGTTTATTCTGTGATTCAAAAAAAAGTGGTATTGTTCATGAAAACGATCTTGCTTATGCAAGTTACGACTCTTATCCTGTTTCAGATCATCACTGTTTAATAATTCCGAAGCGACATATTAAAGATTATTTTGACATGAATAATGATGAGTTGATTGCCTGCAATGATCTTATCCAAATAGTTAAAAATGAAATTCTAAGCAAAGATGTTAATGTAAAAGGATTTAATATTGGTACAAATGCTGGAAAAATTGCAGGTCAATCTATAATGCATTGTCATATACATTTAATACCAAGAAGAGAAGGTGACATTGATAATCCCCAAGGTGGGGTAAGATCAGTAATTCCTAATAAACAACATTACAAACGTAAACCGTAAGTTGTTATTAATGACAATATTGACCAATACTTTTAGTTGAACTCTTTATTTAACTAGATTAAAAAAATCTCAAACTAACTTTATAAATAATTAAAAATTATGTTATCAACAAATCCTTTTTCAATTTTAGCCGAAACATTTTCACCTTTTGCAATGCAAAGCTTCATAATTGCTATGGTAATTTTGATTGCAGCAGGAACAATTATACAAATGATTGTTCACAAAAACGTTACTTATTTTTTTAATAATGCCAAAAAAGCAAAAGCTAATGCTGTTAAGGAATTGAGTTCAGGAGAAAGAGCTTCAATTATCGCAAAGACAACAGTTTATGATATCGGTACAACCGCAGAGCTTGGATTTGGAAAAAGAAGACTTGCGCATGTTCTTGGAATGTATGGAACAATATTATTTTGGGTTGCATCAGCAGTTTTAGTATTTTGTTATACAGGAGCTGATAAGCCTACCTCATCTACTTGGTCTATGGTTTGGCATGTAGGTGCAATACTTACATGTGTTGGTGGTTATTGGTTCTGGTTTTTCTTAAGAGTAGATGTTTCAGCGGAAGCACATCCTTGGTATAGAATAATTAAAGCTGATTTATTTGTTTTAGCTTTATTAGCTTGTTCAACTTTTGGTTTGCTGTGGTCTTACACTCAGTCTAACGGCCAAGCTGGATTATCTTATTTATTTTTGACTTTATTTGTTCTTTCAAATTTAGTTTTATTTGGAGGAGTTTATTGGTCTAAATTTGCACACATGTTTTATAAACCTGGTGCAGCAATACAAAAAAACTTAGCAGAAGCAGATGGTTCTCGAGATAACTTACCACCTCCTGCTGATGCGCCTGAACAGTTTGGTTTAGGTATTAAAAGAGAACAACCTAAACACTATTAATATGATGAAATTAAAAAAGGAGAATAAATAACTATGTCAACTTTCGTATACATGACAAGATGTGATGGCTGTGGTCACTGTGTGGATATTTGTCCATCAGATATAATGCACATAGATGAAAATATCAGACGTGCAAAAAATATTGAACCTAACTTTTGTTGGGAATGTTATTCATGTGTAAAAGCATGCCCAAATCATGCAATTGATGTGAGAGGTTATGCTGATTTTGCTCCTATGGGTCATAGCGTTAGAGTTAGAAGAGAAGAAGAAAAAGGAACAATCTCATGGAAGATAAAATTTAGAAATGGAACAGAGAAAAACTTTGTTTCTCCGATTACTACAAAACCGTGGGGTAAATTTATTCCAAAACTTGCTGAAGGTGACAAACCAAACCAAGGTGAGATTAATTCACAAAGACTTTATACTGAGCCAGAAGGTTTAAATATTGATGGTGAGTTACCATCAGTTCCAAAAGAATCGTTTAAAAAAGGAGTTTACTACTAATGGCTAGACATAAGACACATTACGAGGATTGCGATATATTAGTTGTTGGTGGTGGTATGGCTGGAACAGGTGCTACCTTCGAAGCTAGACACTGGGGAAGAGATATGAAAATTGTTTGTGTAGAAAAAGCAAACATCGATAGAAGTGGAGCTGTTGCTCAAGGTCTTTATGCAATCAATTGTTACATGGGAATGCAATGGGGAGAAAATCAACCTGAAGACCATGTTAGATATGCAAGAAATGATTTAATGGGAATGGTTAGAGAAGATTTAGGTTACGATATGGCAAGACATGTAGACTCTACTGTTCACATGTTTGACGAATGGGGTCTTCCAATGATGAAAAATGAACAAACTGGAAGATATTTAAGAGAGGGTAAATGGCAGATCATGATCCATGGTGAAAGTTATAAACCAATTGTTGCTGAGGCGGCAAAAAAATCTGCTGATAAAATTTATAATAGAATAATGATCACTCATCTACTTATGGATGAGTCTCAAGACAATAGAATTGGTGGAGCTGTTGGCTTTAACATGAGAACAGGTGATTTCCATGTTTTTAGAGCAAAAGCTGTAATAGTTGCAGCTGGTGGTGCTTCTCATATCTTCAAACCAAGAGCAGTTGGAGAAGGAATGGGTAGAACTTGGTACGCTCCTTGGAGTAACGGTTCAGCATATGCTCTTCCTATTGCTGCTGGAGCTAAAATGACACAAATGGAAAATAGAATTGTGTTATGTAGATTTAAAGACGGTTATGGTCCTGTTGGAGCTTATTTCTTACACTTAAAAACATATACTCAGAATGCCAACGGTGAGAATTATGAAAAGAAATGGTATGATCAAACTAAAGAGCTAGTTGGAGAATATATTGATCATCATCCAACACCTACTTGTTTAAGAAATCATGCTTTTATTCAAGAAGTTGCTGCTG
Source organism: uncultured Pelagibacteraceae bacterium (assembly GCA_902533445.1). Classification (GTDB taxonomy): domain Bacteria; phylum Pseudomonadota; class Alphaproteobacteria; order Pelagibacterales; family Pelagibacteraceae; genus Pelagibacter. Next base: position 38,233 of record CACALX010000007.1, on the reverse strand, counting down.
GTGGTGGACCAATTCATATGGTTACAACTGAAGCTTTCCAAGATCCGCATTTAGAAACAGTTGGTTGGGAGAACTTCCTAGGAATGACAGTAGGACAAGCTGTAGTATGGGCGTCTCAAAACATTGATCCTAAATACACAAATCCTGAATTAACAACTTCTGAACCTTATGTAATGGGTTCACATGCTACTTGTTCAGGAGCTTGGGTAAGTGGTCCTGAAGATTTATCTCCACCGGAATATTTCTGGGGTTATAACAGAATGCTTACAATTGATGGATTGTTTGGAGCAGGGGACACTGTTGGTGGAAGTGCTCATAAGTTTTCATCTGGATCTTTCACGGAAGGAAGATTAGCTGCAAAAGCTGCTGTTAAATATATTGAAGATAAAAAAGCTGAGGGAGTTAAGGTTTCAGACAAACAATGTGAGGATTTCAAAGCTATGGTTTACAAACCACTTGAAAACTTCACTGTTGCCCAAAACGAAATTACAGGGGGAACTGTTTCTCCTAGCTATATATCACCAATCCAAGGCCTACAAAGATTACAGAAGATTATGGATGAATATGTAGGTGGAATTACATCTAATTATATGACTAATGGCAATATGTTGAAAAGAGGCCTTGAATTACTTGAATGGCTTCAAGAAGATCTTGAGCATGTTGGTGCTGAGGATTATCACCAATTGATGAGAGCTTGGGAATTGAAACATAGAGCTTTAACTTCTCAGTGTGTAACTGAACACACATTATTTAGAGAAGAAACTAGATGGCCAGGATACTATTATAGAGGTGATCATATGAAACTTGATGATGATAATTGGCATTGTTTGACTGTTTCTAGAAGAGATCCAAACACTGGTAAATTTAGTATGGAGAAGGTTCCCGTCTACCACATAGTGGATGAGAACGAGAAGAAAAAAGCTTCTTAAGATACTTTAATTAGAAATAGATAAGTTATGGATATTTTATCAAAAAAAGATGATGAAATATATGAATTGGCTAAACCTATTTGGTTTAATCTAGTAAAATCATCAAATCTTAAAGATTATGGTGGATTTACTAGAGATTTTTCAACTCAGATGCTATTTGGAGCCAACGAAGTAGAGCTTGGAAAACAATGGGCTAACAATAAGCTAATTACAAATCTTCATGAAACGTTCGAGCCCTTTGGGTGTCTTAGAAGAGGAGAACATATAACCGTTCTGATAAAACAGACTAACAAAGAAATACCAGGAGAATTTTTGGGAAGGTTGGTTTTAGGTGTTGAGGATGAAGTTGTTAAAGTTTTTGGTGCTACCATCTATTAGGCAAAAAAATTTGCTTAATAATAAATAATTGTTTGACAAATTTCGTTGTGGGTGTAATGACGAATTCAATGTTACTTTCTAACTTAAAAATTATAAACAAATTCTCAAATTTTAAAATAATATTTATTAAAGCAGGAATTGTAGCAAGCTTAACAGCTTACTGGGGAGTGATTTTAGTTGGAACGTTTATTGCTTTTAGCTAAGTTTTTCTTTAAAAAGTTTTAGATTTTTTATGGAAGTATTTTTACCAATAGCCCAAGTATTTGTTAATCCTGTAGAGATACTTTTGTTAAGTGCTATTGTTGGAGTTCTATCAGGTTTATTTGGAGTTGGGGGTGGTTTTTTAATGACACCTTTTCTAATTTTTTTAGGAATACCTCCTGCATATGCAGTTGCAAATGAAGCAAATAATATTTTAGCTACTTCAGTTTCTGGATCTACGACACATTATTTAAAAAATACTTTAGATTATAAAATGGGTTCAATGATTGTGATTGGAGGTGTAATTGGAACTTCTTTAGGAATTTACACATTTACATATTTCAAAGGTATTGGGAAAATTGATACAGTTATCTCTCTGGCTTATATGTATATATTAGCAATAATTGGAACCTTAATGCTTGTTGAAAGTTTGGGTGAAATAGACAAAGCCAAAAGAAACATCGTAGTTAAAAAAAAATTACATGTTCATTATTGGATACATGGTCTTCCATTAAGAATGAGATTTCCAAAGTCTAAATTATATGAGAGTATTTTTACTCCAATTATAATTGGTCTATTAGTTGGTTTTATCGCAGCCATCATGGGAATAGGAGGTGCGTTTATTTTAGTTCCAGCAATGATTTATATAATTAAAATGCCTACTAAATTAGTTCCTGGTACATCATTGTTTGTAACAATTTTTGTAAGTGTAGTTGTTACTTTTCTTCATTCTTTTAATTATGGATCTATAGATTTATTACTAGTTCTTATGTTGGTTGTAGGATCTATCATAGGAGTTCAGGTCGGGCAAAAATTAGGAGAAAGAATCAATAGCTCTGGTTTAAGAGCTTTATTAGCAACTTTATTACTTATTGTAGGTATAGCAATAGCATACGATACTTTTTTTGCAGAAAAAATTATAAATGGAGCAACTAAAGTAACTAGTTCAGAATTAAATTTCTTTTCTCAATTTATAATTGATTTTTCTAAAGAGATGCCTTTCTTTTATGGACTATTTACAATTATGTTTGCAATATTTTTAGGTGTAGCTGCTGCGTTTATAAGAAGATTTATTTCAAAGTTTAGAAAACAAATGTTATTGAAATCTTAATTTAAAAAGTAAAGATAAAATTCAATCGTACCTAAACAAACAATTCCAACAGTAGCCATTCCAACAAATCCAACCACAAAAGGTTTGTATCCCATACTTTTTATATCTCTCAAATTTGTAGACATACCAATTGCTGCCATTGCCATTGTGAGAAATATTTTTGATAAAGATTTAATGCTATCTACAGTGCTAAGCCAAATTTCACTATTGTTAGTAATAAAAATTTGATCACCAACATTTCGAACAATAATCATTGCAACAAATCCAAGTACAAAATAGGGAAAAATATCAATTATTGAGTATTTTTTTTCTTTAGATTGGCCTCTGTTATAAAGATACGCAAACAAGGGTATCATAATAATCAAAAAAGTATTTCTGATTAGTTTAGTAACTGTTGCTACATTTAAAGTCTCTGGACTATTGAATTGCTGATCATAGATCAATCCAGCAGCTGCTACTTGCGCTGTTTCATGTATAGAAGTTCCTAAAAACAAACCGATTAGAAGTGGTTCACCATTAAAATAAAAATTTGCAAAGTATGGATAGATCAACATTGAGAGAATTCCAAACAAAGTGATGTTCGCAATTGCATAGGATATCTCATTTTTTTTGGCACCAATAACAGGAGCAGTTGCCATGATGGCTGTTGTTCCACATACTGTGCTTCCGATAGAAATTAGATAAGCCATATTTCTAGGAATCTTTAATTTATTGATTAAGAGTTTAATGACTACCAATACACTTATGATACAAATTACTATTAAAGGAATAGCAATTGCACCAAATTCTAGAAACTCAAAAGGTTTTAATTGAATACCTAAGCAAATTATTCCAAGTTTTAAAATATTTTTTTGAGTAAAATCTAAACCTCTTACAAAGCTTTCCCTAATACTAAAAACATTTCCAAAGAACATTCCTAAAAGGATTGCAATCATTGCAGTGGATATGGGGCTTTTTTCATATCCTAATAACTCAGTACCAATAATATTATTAAAACCTTGAGAAAGTGTATAAAGAACAAACGCAAGAATAATACCAGGTAAAAGTACCAGGTACTTATTTTTATCCATAAAATAAAGTTTTTTTAATTAAGCACTTCTGTAAAGCTTGGTCATCACAAATTCTTTGTGACCTAGAGCTTCTGCACAAGTTAATCGTCCGTTAGCAACTCTTAAAGTTGTTTTAATTAGCTCATCACCTGCCTCTGATAAATTCATTTCTCTTGAAAGAATTTTAGAAACATCACAGTCAATATGTTCACCCATGCCTTTAACAGTAAGAGGGTTTGCAGTTAATTTAACAACTGGTTCAATTGGGTTTCCTACAATATTTCCTTGGCCTGTTGGAAACAAATGAATATTAAATCCAGCTGCTGCTTGAAGTGTTACACATTCTGCAGCTGCAGATGAAGTATCCATAAAATATAAACCCTTTCCTTTAGTAGGTTCTTCAGCTGGTTCAAGCACATCAATAAATTTACAATTTCCAATTTTTTGAAAATTTCCAAATGCTTTTTCTTCAATTGTTGTCAATCCTCCAGCTATATTTCCAGCTGTTGGCTGACTTTCAGAAAGATCATCAGTTGCTTCTTTTAATATAAAATCATTATAAGAACTCCAAGTTTTCATAAATTTTTCTGAAGCCTCTTTTGTAGCACCTCTGGTTGCACAAACTTGTTCTGCACCAGTTAATTCTGATGTTTCACCAAAACACAAGTGAACCCCTAATGGTTCTAGCTTATCCATTAAGTTACCTACGGTTGGGTTTGCAGCTAAACCAGATGTAGTATCAGACTCACCACATTTTACTGAAATCCAAAGATCACTCATTGGACATTCCTCTCTTTGTTTTTCTGATGCCCACATTACAAATTCTTGCGCTTTTTTTGATGCTTTCATTGTAGTTCCAATGTCACCGGTTCTTTCAATGTGAAATCCTTCAACAGGTTTTCCAGTTTTAGCAATGCCATCAACAATTTTTTTAGTCCATTTAGGCTCAATACCAATAACTATTACAGCCGCAACATTTGGGTTACAGCCAGTACCAATCATCGTTCTGAAGTGCAATTCTAAATCGGCACCAAATTGTAGTCTTCCATAAGAATGGGGTAGAGCTATTGTTCCTTTTATATTGTTTGCGACTGCTTCAGCACATGCGTTTGAAATATCATCTACTGGTAAAATTATTACATGATTTCTTGTTCCGGCTCTGCCGTTTTCTCTTTTGTAACCTAAAAAACTTTTTGGAATTTCCATAATACTACCACTTCTTTGTTTTCACATTGTGAACATGAACATGTTCACCTTTTTTTATTGATTTGACCACTTTACCTATATCGTGACCATATTTAAGAATTGTATCACCTTCATTAAGGTCAACCATAGCTATTTTATGACCCAATGGGATTTCATCTAATGATTGAATATTTGTTGAACTGTCATCTTCCATTATCCAGCATGCACAGTCTTGTTTTGGAGTGATTTTTTCAATAACAACTACTCCTACGTTGTCTTTTTTATCGTGTATGATTATATCTGTTGCCATATCGTGTCGATTTGTTTGTTTGAAATTTGTAAATTCTTATATATTAATCGCAAAAATTAACAAATAAATTGTAAAAATTAATATATTTATTCTTTAGAGAGGTTCTAGTTTTATGACGAAAATGACAACAGAAGAAGCTTTTGTAAAAGTTTTACAAATGCATGGAATTGAGCACGCTTTTGGAATTATCGGCTCTGCGTTTATGCCAATTTCAGATATTTTCCCTGATGCAGGAATTACATTTTGGGATGTTGCTCATGAAACAAATGGTGGTTTAATTGCTGATGGTTACACCAGAGCTACTGGTAAAATGTCAATGGTTATTGCGCAAAACGGACCAGGAATTACAGGACTAGTAACTCCAATTAAAACAGCTTACTGGAACCATACACCTCTATTATTGGTAACACCACAAGCTGCAAATAAAACAATGGGTCAAGGTGGTTTTCAAGAGGTAGAACAAATGAATTTGTTTAAAGACATGGTTTGTTATCAAGAAGAGGTTAGAGATCCTTCAAGAATGGCAGAAGTTCTAAATAGAGTAATTGAAAAAGCAATAAGAGGTTCTGCACCTGCACAAATAAATGTACCAAGAGATTATTGGTGTCAAGTTGTTGATATTGATCTACCACCAATTGTTAGATTAGAAAGACAAGGTGGAGGTAATGATGCTGTGTCTAAAGCTGCTCATTTATTATCTAATGCAAAATTTCCAGTAATACTTTCTGGTGCTGGTGTTGTAATTGGTGGAGCTATAGATGCAACTAAAAACCTTGCTGAAAAATTAGATGCACCAGTATGTTCTGGATATCAACATAACGATAGCTTTCCAGGAAGCCACCCATTAGCAGTAGGACCTTTAGGTTATAATGGTTCAAAAGCTGCAATGGAATTAATTTCAAAAGCTGATGTTGTTTTAGCGCTAGGTACAAGATTAAATCCATTTTCAACTTTACCAGGATATGGAATTGATTATTGGCCTAAGAATGCAAACATAATTCAGGTAGATATTAATCCAGATAGAATTGGTTTAACTAAAAAAGTTACAGTTGGAATAAGTGGTGATGCAAAACTAGTTGCTGAGCAAATTTTAGCAAAACTATCTTCAAATGCTGGAGATATTGATAGACAAGCTAGAAAAGATTTAATTCACCAAACAAAATCTGCATGGTTACAAAAACTTTCAAGTTTAGATCATGAAGATGATGATGAAGGAACAGTTTGGAATAAAGAAGCTAGAGAAAGAGATGCAGATAGAATGTCTCCAAGACAAGCTTGGAGAGCAATTCAATCTGGTATGCCTGATGATGTAATTATTTCAAGTGATATTGGAAATAACTGCGCCATTGGTAATGCTTACCCAACTTTTGAAAAACCAAGAAAATATTTAGCCCCAGGTTTATTTGGACCTTGTGGTTATGGATTTCCATCTATACTAGGTGCAAAAATTGGTTGCCCTGATACTCCAGTAATTGGTTTCGCAGGTGATGGAGCTTTTGGAATTAGCATGAACGAAATGAGCTCATGCGCAAGAGAAGAATGGCCTGCAATTACAATGGTAATTTTCAGAAATTATCAATGGGGTGCAGAAAAAAGAAATACTACTCTATGGTTTGATAACAATTTTGTTGGAACTGAGTTAGACCCTGAATTAAGTTACGCTAAAGTTGCTGATGCATGTGGTTTAAAAGGTGTAACCGTTAGAACAATGGAAGAAACAACAAATGCAATCAAGCAATCTTGTGAAGATCAAAAGAAAGGAATTACAACATTTATAGAAGTAATTCTAAACCAAGAACTTGGAGAGCCATTTAGAAGAGATGCGATGAAGAAACCGGTAAGAGTTGCTGGTATCAACAAAGCAGATATGAAGAAACAACCTTCATTAAACTCTTAAAATCTTTTAAAAATTTATCAATTATCGTAAAGTCACTTCATGGAAGTGACTAACGATAATAGCTGTAGTTGGATTAATGACCTTAATCCAAGAACAAACATCAAGTTTCTTTTATCAAACGACGAGTGTGATTGGTTAATAATAGGAGCTGGTTATACAGGTCTGTCTGCTGCAAGAAAATTAGCTAAAATAAATTCAAATTTAAAAATTATACTAGCAGATGCCCAACTAGCAGGTGAGGGCGCTAGTGGAAGAAATTCTGGTTATTTGGTTGATACAACTTTGAATGATGGTTTTACATCAAATAAAGAATTGCAAAATTATAAAAAGAAAGCTGATATTTATTCATTAGGAATAGATGTAGTAAAAAAATTTATTAAAGAACATCAAGTAGATTGTGATTGGAATGAAAGTGGTAAATATTTTGCTTCATCAAAAATTGAAGATAAAAAAATTTTAGAAAATTTTTCAAATACATTATCTAAGTTAGGCTTTGAACACAGTCTATATGGAAACAAAGAATTGTCTGAAAAATTGGGTACTAGTTTTTATAATATCGGACTTTACACCAAGGGTGGTATTCTATTACATCCAGGAAAATTAGTTAGAGCAATGGTTGATGCTTTACCTTCCAATGTTTTTTTGTATGAAAATTCTTGTTTATTAAATTGGACTAAAAATGAAGATTTTATTTATTGTAATTTCAAAAATGGAATAATTAAAACAAAAAATATTATTTTTGCTACGAATGGTTTTTTAAAATCACTAGGAATAAAATCAAATTATAATTTTCCCATTACTTTAACTGCGAGCATGACAAGAAGGTTATCTGATGAAGAATTTAAATCTATTGGCGAACCAAAAGAATGGGGTGTATTACCAGTAAGGCCAATGGGTGCAACGATTAGAATGACAAAAGATAGAAGAATATTAATTAGAAATACTGCAGAAGTTTACAATTCTTATCAAATGGCTAAATCTGAATTAACTAAAAGATCATTTAAACAAAAGATTGGAATTAAAAAAAGATTTCCTGAATTACCTGATAATATTATCCAATTTTCTTGGTCAGGCATAGTTTCAAGAACAAGAAATAGTTCTCAAATTTTTGAAAAAATAGATGATAATATATTTGTTGCAGGTTGTTATAACGGCTCTGGTATTGGGGTTGGTACTTTATTTGGAGAACAAATAGCAATTAAAGCAAGTAATGAAATTACAAAAGAGATACAAATTATTGAAGCAAGAAATAAACCTACTTGGCTTCCACCTGATCCAATTTTAAGTTTAGGAGTTAGGGCTAGGCTGATTTATGAACGTTTAAGAGCAAGGTCTGAAATATAATTTAAATTATCAGAAACATTAGTATATATTTGATTCGAAAATATATATAAAATAAACCTTAAGTTGTTTAATTAAAATTGTATGAAAATGAAAGCTAATTATAATTGTTTAGATGTCTTAAAGAAACCAGGACCACCAGTAATAATTGCTGCAGCAGTTAGAGAGGTTGAGGCAATTATTAAAGCTTGTCTTGATTCGGGAATTGTTATTTCAGCTTTATGTGATAGTGAAAAAAGAAAATCAGAAAAAAAAATTTGCGGATTAGAGGTTGTTCATACCCCTTCATTACCTGAAAGATTTCCAAATGCGCGTATAATAATTGCTTATCATGATATACAAAAATGTTTAGATCCGTTATTTGAACTTGGTTATAATGAGTTTTACTCACCCTTACAGATATTAGAAAATTATGAAATTAATAATCATAATTATCAAATTTCCAATTTATTTATGAAAGAAAAAATTGAGGTTAATAAAAAAAGTCATCGTTTTTATTTTGATGGAGATAAAACTTATATGAGAAGCTTGGATGTTATGGTAACGACTAAATGCTCATTAAAATGCAGAAATTGTTCAAATCTTATGCAATATTATACTGATGCTAAAAATACAGATCATCAAGAAATACTACAGGCTTTAGATAAATTATATAAAAATGTTGACCACATTTCAGAATTTAGAGTAATAGGTGGTGAACCTTTAATGAACAAAGGGTGGGCTGATGTTGTTAATGATATATCAAAGAACAACCCAACAGCTAAAATATTTGTTTATACAAATGGGACAATAGCTCCAAAAGATGATCAATTAGAGTCTTTTGATAAAAAAAAGGTTAATTTTACAATTACAGACTATGGAAAATTATCAAAGAATATCGAAAAAATGATTGAAAAACTTGATTACTTCAACATTACTTACAATAGAAGTCCGCCTGAAAATTGGGTTGATTGTAGTAGAATTCATCAACACAATAGAACACCTTCAAAGTTAAAAGAAGTTTTTAAAGAATGCTGTAGCACACAACTTTATACACTTTTAAATGGTAGGCTTTACACCTGTCCATTCATCGCAAACGCATATACATTGAAAGCAGTTCCAAATAATCAAGCTGACTATATTGAGCTATTAAATGAAACAAATAATTTAAAAATTAAATTAAAAAATTTCATCAAAGGTAGACAGTTTTTTCCTGCTTGTGATTTTTGTGATGGCAGACCATATGATCCTTCAAGCTCTGTAGGTTATGATGGTAGAGGTATGATAGAAGGTGGAGAACAAGTATCTAAACCAATTCCATATAAAATTTATAGTTAATTTTTTAAATAAAATTAGCCTATACACTGTTTAATGCAAAAAAAACCTTTAATAAGTATCATTGTTCCTTTTTATAATGCTGAAAAGTATATAGAAAATTTTCTCACGGTAATAAAAAATGTAAATTTTAAAAAACCCTATGAAATATTAATGGTTAATGATGGATCGACTGATAACAGTTTTGATTTATTAAATAAAAAAAAAATAAATCATACTAAATTATTTTCTATGAAATCAAATTTAGGACCGTCAGCAGCTAGAAATTTTGGCTTAAAAAATTCTATTGGAGAGTATGTATTTTTTTTTGATATTGACGATGAAATTGAGCCAAATACGCTCAATATAATGTACGATATAGCAGTAAAAAATAATTATGATGTGGTAATCTGTGACAAAAAATGGATTGATAATTCAAAAAACAAAAGAGAGAACATTTTTATTTACAATTCAAATCAAAACTTGGGCAAATCTGAAATTATGGATGAAATGAGAAGAAGATTTTATAACACCTTACCAACGGTAAGTTTGTTTGATTTAACAGGAAGACTGATAAGACGTTCTATAATTACTGATAATAATTTATTTTTTGACGAAAAATTAAGATATATGGAAGATCAAATTTTTTCATGGTACGTTCTTGCTTTTACTAAATCAGCAAAATATATAAAACAACAACTTTATTCACGTCATGTTTATCCAAACTTAAATACCGCAGTTTCTGATGGTTTAAGTAGAGAATTTCCTTTTTCACGTTTCAAATTATATAAATCTCATATTAAATCTAGTTTAGAAAAATGTGGTTTTATTGATGAAGAAGTCAAAAAATTAAGTGAAAGAGCATATATTTATTTTATAATAAGTGCGTTGGTATCATTAAGCGTATCAATTATTTCAGGCAAGTTAGAAAAAAAAAAAGGAATTATCGTTAGAAGAAAATTGATAGAAAATATAATTACTGAATATGATGTCTCAGAAGCTATAAAAAATTACTCTTGCGCTAAAGATGAAAGTCCATTGATTATTGATGCAATTCTAAAAAGATCCAAAGATAATCTAGAATTTGCATGTATAAAAAGAGCTGAAGAAGTTCTTTATTTAAGAAAAAAAGGAATAGTTTAAAAATTTTAAAAAAACATGATTGTCTTATTTTTACATACCTATTCTATAAATAAAATTATCCTTAATATTAAAATATTATGTAATTATTGCTCTTACAGATCCAAGTTTTTCAATTTTAGCAGAATGTATTCCTTTTTTAACTATTGGGACAACTCCAACTGTAGATCCGGTAAAAACATAAAAATCTTTATCTAAAATTGTTTTATCTTTTTTAACTTTATTTAAAACAAATCTTAAAGAATTTATTGGATTGATATAAACAGCACCAGTATTTCCATCTACACTTTGCCTAGCTTTTTTATTAGCAATATTCGTTTTTAAATTACCTATATTAATTTTTTTAAATTTTTTCTTTTGTCCTATTAAAAATTTAATATTTCCACCAAAATCACTGCTTAAATCCCCAAAAGAGGTAATACCTTTTCTTTTTTGCCTGTATCCAACAACCTCAATACAAGGCGCCATGTGAGAAATATATTTTGTTACATTATTGTTAGTTATTTTGCCTTTTGATGAAAAAAAAGTTTTTTTTATTAAATAACAAACTTCAAGTTCAATTCCTAAAGTGGATTTATTTATTTTTACTTTTTTTCCACTTTTAATTAAATTCTTCTTAAAAACAGAAGCAATAAATGGTTCTTTTTCTTTTAGTTTTTTCATTAATGGAATTCCTGTTCCACCAGCTTTAAAACCTACAATTGGATCTTTAATTTTGCTCTCACAAAATTTTCTAAATTTGTCCGCTTCAGTAAGTTTTTTTGTAAATTTACTAGGTATTGGTGAAATAATTTTATTTGTTAAAAAAGCATTTACTAATTTATCAGAAATTTTATCTTTAAGTGTTTTTGCCATATTTTTTTTTAATTTATTTGTTTGATGTTTGATTAATAACAAATATTCCCGAAGTTGTAATTATTATTGCACCTATAATAGTAAATAAATCTGGGATATCGTAGTAAAAGAAAAATCCAAAAATGATTGCCCAAAAAATTAAAGTGTAATGAAATGGTTGAATTATGCTAGCTCTTGCGTTTTTCAAAGCCAATATTTGAAAATAAATACCCAATGAAAAAAACAAACCAATTGGTAAAAAGAAATATAAAGATTTAATATCTACTGGTTGCCAAAAACTAAATGCCATTATTGAAGTGATAAAAATACCTACTAAAGAAGAATAGAATAATGATACTTCTGGAGCATCATATTCAGTAATTTTTTTTGTAGCTATTTGATATAGGCCTAGAAAAAAAGCAGCCAATAATGGAATGAAAGAATTGATATTAAATACATCAGATGCAGGTCTAATTATTATTAACACTCCGATGAAACCAACAAAGATTGCTATCCATGTTTTGATTGAAACTTTTTCATTCAAAATGAATACTGACAAAACAACTATAATGATAGGAGCTAACGCACCTATGCTATGTGCATTAGCTAAAGATAAATATTTAAAAGATAAGACAAAAAAACCAGACTCCAATATTGATAATAAACTTCTGACAATTTGAAGCTTTAAATTATTAGATTTATAAAAATTATTATTGTTAGCTCTTTTTGCCTCTATCAAACTTAACAATAGTACAAAAGTATATTTAATAAATAATAATTGAAATATAGAGTAGTGTATTACAGCTGTTTTTTGAATTGCATCTAGAATTGAAAATGAAAAGTATGCAATTATTCCAAAAATAATTCCTATTTTTTCTTTTGATTTATAATTCATTTTTATTTTGTAAAAATTATTTTAAGACAGACATTGGATCCAATCTTGTTTGGAACCAATTTATTCTAAAATCTAGATGAGGTCCCGTAGATCTTCCTGTTGATCCTACAGTTCCAATAATATCACCTTGATTTATTAAATCACCTACAGAAACCAAAACACTTTCTAGGTGAGAATAAATAGTAGAAATTCCATGACCATGATCCATGATTACCGTTCCTCCTGTGTAGTACAAGTCATCTTTTGCCATTGTAACTAATCCTGATCCTGAGGATTTTATCATCGTCCCTTGTTTTGCAGCTATATCAATTCCGTAATGTGGCCATCTAGGTTTACCATTTAAAATTCTTTGACTACCATAAACACCACTTATTATACCTTCAACAGGCATTATAAATTTTTGTTTAAAAAACTGTAATTCAGAATTAATTGCTCTTGCTTCACCAATTGCATTGTTTTCTTTTTTTATTCTTTTATAGACTGACTCGGGTGGGGTTACTTTGCTTTCTTCCAAGCCATCTATTCTTTGAATGTTGTATTTTCTTTTTAAAACTTTTTTAGTTATTGTAGTTTTTTTTCCATCAAAGATTTTTGTAAAAATAAGATCGTATTTTTGATCTCTATCAATGCCAAAAACAAAAAAACCATCTTTTGATACTCTTACCTCTTTTTTTCCAACAATTATCTTAGCACCAGGATTTGTTTTCCCTAAAATAAAATGACCTTGTAAGAATTTACCTTGAAATTCTATCGCGTTTGCAGTTGAAAAAAAAAAGAAAAATATTAGAAAAAATCTATTTATTACTGAGCTGTCCATCCACCATCTATTATAATTGATGTTCCAGTTATCATTGAGGAAGCAGGTGAGGCTAAGAAACAAACTGTTGTTGCTACATCACTTTCAGTTGCTGCTTTTCCCATTGGAATATTTCCAAGTGCTAGTTTTTTAAATTTTTTATTTTTAAAGAAATTTTTAACCATTGGAGTTTCAACAAACGTAGGAGCTACTGTGTTAACTCTTATATTTCTTTTAGCTAACTCTACACCCATACCTTTCGTCAAACCTTCAATCCCAAATTTAGTCATATTGTAAACATTTCTCCCGCCCATACCAACATGACCTAATTGGGAAGACATATTAATAATAGAGCCAGGTCTCTTTTTATTTTTAAGCATTTTCTTAACTACTAATTGTGCAACATTAAATGCAGCTTTTAGATTTAAATCTACTAAGTAGTTCATACTTTTTTGTTTAATTTTTTCAAAAGGCTCAGGAATATTAGTCCCAGCATTGTTTACTAAGACATCAATAATTTTGATTTTTTCTAATTTTGATTTTAGATCTTTATAATTCATTACATCACAAGGAACTTTAATTACTTTACCTTTAATTTTTTTAATATCTTTTCCTAATTTATTTAAATCAGAATGAGTTCTGCTTAATGCTATTACAGTTGCCCCAGCTTCTGCAAGTGCAATGGAACAAGCTCTGCCCAGTCCTTTTCCAGCACCAGTAACTAGTGCGTACTTATTTTTAAGATTAATTTTTTGAAGATACATTAAAAGAATATTATTTTAATATCTGTATAAATCAACTCAACAGCTACTATTAATATTGCTAATAACCCAACCCATGCAATCCATTTGTATTTTTTTATCCATCCAGAAATTAATGTTGCAGCAGTTGCCATTAAAACAATTGACAGAACTAATCCAAACACAAGTAATCCATAATGATCACCTGCAGCACCAGCAACACCTAAAACATTATCTAAACTCATTGTAAAATCAGCAAGTAATACAGTCCAAATTGCTTTTAAAAAGCTTGAGTTATCTACTTTTATATCTTCTTCAGAGTCTGATCCTTTAATTACATCAACATATAGTTTGTAAACAATATAAAGAAGTAAAATTCCTCCAATAAGTCTTAGTCCAGTAATTTGTAACAAATAAGCTGTTAGTAACGTTAATATTATTCTTAAAATTACTGCACCACCAATTCCCCAAAATATAACCTTCTTCCTTTGCTCAAGAGGAAATTTTGAAGCTACCATTCCAATTATTATGGCATTGTCACCAGCTAGTACTAAATCAATAAAAATTATTTGTGTTAAAATAGCAATTTGTTCGGGAGTAAAAAATTCTGCAAACATTATTGTTGTAGTATCATGTCAGCACCTTTTTCTGCAATCATAATCGTAGGTGCGTTAGTATTTCCTGAAGTAATGTTTGGCATTATTGATGCATCAATAACTCTAAGATTTTCTATTCCTCTAACTTTTAATTTTTCATCTACAACTGACATTTCATCTTGCCCCATCTTACATGTACCGACAGGATGAAAGATGGTTTGTGCAAAATTAGATGCCTCTTTGACTAGCTCCTCATCATCATTAATATGAATACCAGGCCTATATTCCTCTGGCGAATATTTTTTAAAAGTTTCTGATTCCATTACTATCTTTCTAGTTAATTTTAGCCCTTTGGCAGCTACCATTCTATCGTGATCAGTAGAAAGATAGTTTTGTTTAATTTTTGCATAAGTTCTTGAGTCTTTATCAACTACTCGCACATAACCTCTACTTGTTGGTCTAACATTTGAAACAGTAGGGGTAAAAGCGTGAAAATCATGATTTTTTGTTGCAGCAAGAGTGTCCATGCTCATTGGCTGAACATGCCATTGTAAATCTGGTAATTCCAAAGATGGATCACTTTTCGCAAACATGCATAATTGGCTTGCACCCATAGTCATTGGACCACTTCTTTTAAAAATATATTCTAAACCAATCATTAATTTTCCAAACAAGCTATTAACTTTTTTATTTAAAGATTTAATGCCGTTAATTTTATAGATTGGTCTAAACATCAAATGATCATGTAAATTTTCTCCAACACCATTTAATTGATGAATGACATCAATTCCTAAATTTTTTAAAAGCTCAGGATTTCCAATTCCTGATACTTGTAAAATTTGGGGAGAACCAATTGCTCCTGAAGAAAGAATTACCTCTTTTAGAACTTTTACTTTTTTTAATTCATTTTCCTGCCAAAACTCTACTTCATTAGCTATTTTGTTTTCAAAATTTATTTTTTTTACATGAGCTTTTGTTATGATTTTTAAATTTTTTCTATTTTTAATTGGTTTAAGGTATCCAACCGCTGTACTACATCTAAATCCATCTTTTTCAGTTACTTGAAAATATCCACAACCATGATTGTCACCTGTATTAAAATCTTTAGTTTTTGGAATTCCAAATTCCTCAGCAGCATTTTGAAACTCATTTAGTAAAGGTAGTTGTATTCTTTGATCTGATACAGAAAGAGGACCACCTACACCATGAAATTCATTTGCACCTCTTTCTTGGTTTTCAGCCTTTTTAAAATAGGGGAGAACATCATCCCAGCTCCACCCAGTGTTTCCTGATTGTCGCCAAAGGTCATAATCTCTGTGTTGTCCTCTAATATACAAAAGTCCGTTAATTGAAGAACTTCCTCCTAAGGTTTTTCCTCTAGGATACCTTATAGAAATATTGTTCATAGTTTCATCAGGTTCAGTTTTGTAGCACCAATCAACATCAGGGTTATGCATAGTTTTAAAATAACCAACTGGGATATGAATCCATGGATAGTTATCTTTTCCACCTGCCTCAAGTAATAATACTTTGTGATTAGGGTTTTCAGATAATCTATTTGCTAGGACACAACCAGCTGATCCTGCTCCAAGAATTATAAAGTCAAAGCTTTCCATTTCAGTTGCTTATAAAGTAAAAAAATTGAATAATCTATGAATTCAGTAAATTAAAAAATTTTTTAAATTCTTGGTTGCTTATATTTACTGATTGTTTTTTTTGAGGGAATTTTCCACTTAATGCATCTTTTTTAAAAGCTTTTAATGCTTTTAATCTTTCAATATTTACTTGTTGTTTAAGTTTTAATAAATTTCCGTAGGCTTTCGCATGCCTAGGTGGTATTGGAGTATCACCACAAATATCTTCCATAAATAAATATATAACATCAGTTTTTTTACCTGAGCCCATAGACACAGTTATCATACTTGTTCTATTTGAAATTTCTTTCATTACATTCTCTGGGATGACTTCACCTTCTACTGCAAAGGCTCCTGCATTTTCTAAATCTTTAAATTTTTGGAAAAGCTCATAAGCTTCTTTTGGAGTTTTACCGATAGCTCTTAAACCACCAAACCAAGATGATTTTCTTGGAACTAAACCAAGATGACCCATAACAGGAATATCTTCATTAGATAACATTTCTATAACTTTAGGGTTTCTCGGAGTAAAAATTGCGTCAGCTCCATTTTCTAATGCTTTAAACGCACCTTTTAAAATTTCTTTTTTAGTAACAAATTCCTCCCAAAATAATGACGCTGTTAAGAATAAATTATTTGAACCTTTTCTAACTTCAATAATATTTCTTGCATTTGCAACAATCATATCAATACCAGCTTCTTCTGCTGCAAAAGCTTCATCAAATGTATTTGCCCTAACTTGAGTAAATTTTTTTTTTCCTTTAGAAGATTTAAGATCATTAACAGTTAGATTTCGTTCAGCAGGTTTAGCCGACCAAGTATAAATTTTTTTCATTCTGAAACATTAGCAATATAAAAATTGAATATAGACATTATATATATTTAATAAACTTAAAATTTGACATTAAAGTTAATATTCACTATATTTTAAAATGCTTTCAGTTGATCAAATTAAAACTTATAACTTTGATGGCTTAGTAAAAAGCTCAACTCAATTATCCTCAGATAAAGTAAAAGATTTAAACTCAGCTTTAGACAAATACCTTGAAGATCACAAAGATGAAAATAATGAATTTGTAAGTGGTTTGTATGAGAGAGATAGTAAATTTTTGGAATTCGCAATGTTTCCAGAAATTATAGGAGAGGTTAAGCAATTGATCGGAGAAGATATAATTCTTTGGGGATCATCATTATTTTGTAAAAAAGAAAAAAATGGAAAAGAGACACCTTGGCACCAAGATGGTGAGTACTGGCCCATAAAACCACTGGAATCAGTGACTGTTTGGCTGTCAATTGATGAAGTCACAGAAGAAAATGGTCCACTACAGTATATACCTGGATCACATTTAGATAGAAAGTTGGCAGAACACAACACACTAGATTCCACAAATGTTACTTTGAATCAAACTCTAAAAAATATTGATGAAATTAAAGACAAAGCAAAATCAGTGCATTTAAAACCTGGAATGTTTTCATTGCATGATGTTTATTTATTTCATGGATCAAGAGCAAACAATTCTGGAAAAAGAAGAGCGGGACTTACATATAGATATATGCCGGCTACATCTTTTTTTGATCATGTGGGCGCCAAAACAATAGAAGACAAAGTAGGATATTCACTACAAAGAGAACTACATTTAGTAAGTGGTGAAAATAAAGGTGGAAGTAAAATTTTTAAAAACCACATAATTTAATTAAAATTTTGTATTTAGATGCAATAATTATAGGAGCAGGTTTTTCCGGCTTATATCAATTATATAAATGTAGAGATCAACTAGGTTTAAAAACACTTGTTATCGAAGAAGGTAAAGAAGTAGGAGGGACTTGGTATTGGAATAAATATCCAGGATCGAGATGTGATACCGAGAGCCATATTTATTGCTATACTTTTTCTGAAGAAATTTACAAAAATTGGAAGTGGAAAGAAAGATATCCTAAGCAAAAAGAAATCCTGAGTTATCTTAAATATGTAGAGAGAAAGCTTAGCTTAAGAAAGGATATAATTTTTAACAATAAAGTCATTTCAGCTGATTATCTAGATAAAAAAAATTTATGGAGAGTAAAAACAGATAAAAAAAAAGTATTTTATTGCAAATATTTAATAAGTGCAGTCGGATCATTATCTGCAGCGAATATTCCAAATATCAAAGGTATTAAAAGTTTTAAAGGAGAATGGTATCATAGTGGAAGATGGCCAGATAAAAAAATAAGTTTTAAAAATCAAAAAGTTGCACAAATTGGAACAGGATCAAGTGGAATACAAATTGCCCCAGTTGTAGCAAAATCTGCAAAATCACTCACAGTATTTCAAAGGACACCAAATTATAGTGTTCCTGCAAGAAACAGAAAACTTACAAAAACATTTATTAAAAATACCAAAGAAAGTTACAAACAAATTAAAAATTTACTTACAAAGACACCTGGTGGTCATGCATTTAAATTTTCGAAAAAATCTATTTTTGATTTTAATGAGAGTAAAAGATTAGAAATTTTAGAAAAAGCATGGCTAAATGGAGGTTTGTCATTTAGAGCATGTTTTGGCGATATAACTAAAAAATTAAATGCCAATAAAATAGTCTCAAATTATATAAAGGAAAAAATTATAAATATTGTTAAAGATAAAGAAATTGCAAAAAAGCTCACAGATTTTGGTCATCCATTTACTTCAAAAAGACCAACTTTAAACACAGATTATTTTGAAACATTTAATAAAAAAAATGTTCGTTTAATTGATTTAAAGGAAAATCCAATTGTTAATATTACAAAAAACGGGATAAAGACAAAGAATGAGGAATTTAAATTTGATAAAATAATTTTTGCAACAGGTTATGATGCGCTTTCAGGACCTATTTTGTCTTTAAATTTAACTGGAAGAAAAAATATTAAATTAAACAAATATTGGAAAAATGGTCCGATAACATATTTAGGCTTAATGATACCAAATTTTCCAAATTTTTTTATAATATCTGGACCTGGTAGTCCTTCAGTATTAACCAATGTTCCTGCACAAATTCAACAACATGTAGAATGGATTTCAGAATTTATTAGATATTTAGAAAAATCAAATAGTCTTTCAGTTGAACCTGAGGCTAAAGAAGCTGAAAATTGGGTAAAAAAAATTAATACACTAGCTAAAAAATCTCTTTTTATGAAAGCAAAAAATTCTTGGTATAAAGGTGATAATATTCCAGGTAAACCAAAAACTTTTATACCTTATCCAGCAGGATTGCCTCAGTATAGAGAAATCTGTAATAAAGTTAGAAAAAAAATGTATAAGGGTTTTAATATATCTCTTAAATGAAAAAAATTTTTTTAATAATTATTTTAATACTTTTAAAAACTAACTTTCTTTTAGCAGATAATATTGAAATCATTAATGATACAAAAGGAGATGGTTTAAAAGTTGTAAATCATTCTTGGGTAAAAATTGAATATACAGGTTTTTTTGAAGATGGAACAGTCTTTGACACTAATGTTGGTAAAGATAAACCTTTAGTTTTTCAAATTGGTATGAAAGAAGTTATTCCAGGATTTGAACAAGGAATAATAGGAACAAATAAAGGATCAAAAAGAAAAATAAAAATACCTGCACAGCTGGCTTATGGTGAAAAGGGAGCGGGTGAATTGATACCACCAAATTCAAATTTGATTTTTGAATTTAAAATTCTAGATGTTTTGAGTCCTAATTATGAAAAAATTAACAATGAAAAACTAGAAAAATTAATAAAAGAAAATGCTGTGGCATTGGATATTAGGCTCGATAATCAATGGAAAAAGACTGGTGTCATTAAAGGATCGTTTCAAGAAACAGCTTTTGATATTAATGGTAAGTTTAATGTTTATTTAATGGACAAAATTAGAGCCTTGGCAGGTGCTGAGTCCCAAGGAATAGAATTAATTTTTATAAGTCATGATGGAAAAACTGCTGAAATTTTAGGAAATGCATTTGCTGAAGATTTAGGTTTTACAAATGTGTATGTTCTCGAAGGTGGAATTCAATCTTGGATAAAAAGTAATAAACCCCTTGTAAGTTACAATTAGTTTCTATTTTTTAATTCTTTGACTCTGTAGCTTTTTGATACGTATTTCTTCCTGAAATAAATCAATTACACGATAATCATTTTCAATCACTTTATTAATTTTACGTTTCTTATTATTTCCCCAATCGTTTATAGCTTCAATTATGTAAGCGCTGGATTTACCGAAATCAGTTAAAATATAATCATTTATTTTATTGTTAATCCTTTTTTTTATTAGAGTATCATTTTCTAAATTTCTCAATTCTCTAATTAACATTCTCGCAGTAATACCATCTAAATTGGTCTTTAATTCAGAAAATCTTCTAGGTCCCATGTGTAATTCAGCTAAAATTTTAATTTTCCATTTTCCACCTATTAATTTTAAAAAGTTATTAATACTCTCAAATTTTTTCATAGTATTAAAAGTATACCTATTTTTTAGAGCTTAAAAACAATAATTTTTTTTTGTATTTGATCATGAAATAATATTTAGTGTTAAAAATGAAATTAAAAAATAAAGTTGCAATTGTTACAGGTGGTGGAAAAGGTATAGGAGAAGAAATTTCTTTAGGCCTTGCTAAAGAGGGAGCTAAAGTTGTTGTTGCAGATTTAGATCAAGAAAATTCTTCTAATGTTGTTGCAGAAATCATAAAAAATAGTGGTGATGCAATTTATGTAGAAACAGATGTTTCAAACGAAGCAAGTGTTAAAAACTTGACATCAGAAACAATTAATAGGTTTGATCAAATAGATATATTGATTAATAACGCTGGGATAAGACATGTTAAAAAACTTGAAAATCATGACTTAAGTGATTGGAATGACATGATTTCTGTTAATCTTACTGGACCATACATTTGTTGTCAGGCAGTAATACCTGAGATGAAAAAAATAGGTAAAGGTAAAATAATTAATTTTGGTTCGATTGCTAGTTTTATGGGGAGACCTGATCGTGTAGGATATGTTGCAGCCAAAAGTGGAATACTGGGTTTAACTAGAGCTCTTGCTATAGATTTGAAGGGAACAAATATAAATGTCAATACAATTTGTCCAGGTCTAATATCTACACCATTTAATAAAAAATATGCAGAAGACCCAACTCATGGTGAGCAATGGGGAAAAGAAACAATTGTCGGTAGGTGGGGACTACCATCTGATATAGTTGGTGCAGCAATTTTTTTATCTTGCAATGAATCTGATTTTATTAATGGATCGGAGATTAAAATTGATGGTGGTTGGTTAGCTGCTAAAACAAGAGAAGGTGAATTGTAATTATGAGTGACTTTTTAAGTAATTTTGAAAAAGCAAATAAAAATGCAAAAAGATTATCAAATAAAATTTTAATAGACGGTAAATTAATCTCACCATCTACTAATAATAAAATTGATGTGATAAATCCAAGCACAGGAGAAAATATAGGTGAAGCTCCCCAATGCAATAAGGTTGAAGTTGATCTTGCAGTTAAATCTTCTCTAAATGCTTTTAAAGAATGGAAGAAAGTACCAGCAAGAGAAAGAGGAAGATTGGTAGAATTAGGTGCTAGAAAACTTGAGCAAAGAAGAGATGAGATTGAAACTTTACTAGCGCTGGACACAGGGAACGCTTTAAGAACACAAGCTAAACCAGAAACTTCTGCCTCAATTGAATTAACTAGGATGTTTGCTGGTTTATCTGGAGAGATTAAAGGTGAGAATTATCCTCCAAATATTGCAAATACTTTACACTACACAACAAGAGATCCAATTGGAGTTGTTTGCGCTATCGTTCCTTGGAATGCTCCTTTATTTTTAACTGTTGCAAAGATAGCTCCAGCAATTGTAGCTGGTAATACTGTTGTTTTAAAGACAGCTGAACAAGCACCTTTCTGTGCATTACTATTAGTAGAGATTTTTCAACAAGAACTTCCTCCAGGAGTTTTAAATGTCATTTCTGGCTATGGAGAAGAATGCGGAGAGCCACTTTTGTCTCATCCAGATGTAAGAAAAATTACTTTCACTGGTTCATTTAATGTTGGTAAAATTATTGCTCAAAAAGCAGCTCCAAAACTTTGTCCGGTAACATTAGAACTCGGTGGAAAAAATCCTAATATAATCATGAGCGATGCAGATCTTGATATTGCTATACCTGGCGTAATCGATGGTATGAGATATACCAGACAAGGACAAGCATGTACCGCTGGCTCAAGAGTTTATATACAAGAAAAAATTTATGAAAAAGTTTTAGATGGCGTTGTTGATAGATTAAAAAATCTTAAAATGGGAAATGCTTTAGATGAAAATTCAGATGTAGGAGCAATAATTTCAGAGGATCAAATGAAAAGAACATTACATTATATGAATATTGCAAAAGAAAACTCATCAACAAAAGTTCTACATGGAGGTAATCAAAAAAAAGGTGGTGAATACCAAGAAGGTTTTTTTTATGAACCTACTTTATTGTCGGGGGTTCCAGTAAAATCACCTGTGTGTCAGGAAGAAATATTTGGTCCAGTTGCTTGTGCAATTCCATTTAAATCATTTGACGAAGTTATTGAAAGTGCAAATGATACTCCTTTTGGATTGTCAGCAGTTTTATGGACACAAAATCTATCAAGAGCACTTCAATTTGTTGAGGAAATAGATGCAGGTTTTGTTCAAGTTAATCAATGTGTGGCTCCAAGAGCAAATGTTTCTTATGGTGGATTAAAAATGAGTGGTCTTGGAAAAGAATATGCATTTGATAGTATGATCAATCATTTCACTCAAAGTAAAACAGTATTAATTAATAGAGGGAGTTCGAATATAGATGAGTAATCATATTGCATTTATTGGAGTAGGAAACATGGGAAATCCCATGGCACAACAATTAGTAAAAGCTGGAAAACAGGTTAAAGTTTTCGATGTTTCAGAACACGCAATTAAAATTGCAAAAAAGACAGGTTTAAATGTTGTAAATTCTTTAGATGATCTTTTATCCAATGCATCATCTGTAATATCAATGTTACCAGAGGGAAAACATGTTTATGAATTATATCTTGGAGAGAATGGAATTTTAAAAAAAATTTCTAAAGATTGTTTAATTATTGAATGTTCAACAATAGATATTGAAACTTCATTAAATGTAGGAGATGAAGCAAAGTCTTTGGGAATAAAAATGATTGACGCTCCAGTTACTGGTGGGGTGATGGGTGCTAGAGTAGGAAAATTGAATTTTTTAGTTGGTGGTAGTAATGATGCAGTAAAATTAGCTTCACCACTTTTAGAGATAATGGGACAAAAAATACTACATGCGGGAGATCAAGGAAGTGGGGTTGGTGTAAAAATTTGTAACAACATGTCTCTTGGAATTTCGATGATAGCAGCATCCGAGGCTTTGATGTTGGCAAAAAGATTAAAAATGGATATAAAAAAAGTTCATAAAATAATCAAAGAAGCATCAGGTAACAATTGGGCACTCACAAACTATACTCCTTTACCTGATTTAACAGACGGGGTTCCTTCAAATAATAAATATAGACCAGGTTTTACAGCAGCTATGATGAAAAAAGATTTAAATTTAGCAAATGACGCAGCTACCTCAGTTAATGCAAGCACACCTTTAGGAAAAGCTGCTTTAAAAATTTTTTCAGATTTTTGTGAGGAAGGTGATGCGGATACTGATTACTCAGGTATTTCAAAAAAAATTGGTGGTGATGCATGGGATTATCCTTTTGACCCTAAAGGCGAAGATTAGTTTAGAATTAATAAAAATTATATTTAAAATTTATATATAATTATTTTAATCACTTTACTTTCTTATTTCAATAATGTTTACTACAAAAATTATTAAGTCTTAATAAATAAATAAAGAGAGGGAAATAAATGAAAAAAATCACTTCAATGATTTTAGCTTTAGTTTTTGCGGTATCATTAATTAGTACTGCTTCTGCTAAAACTTTAAAAATCCAACTTACTTTTCCTAAAACTTCTTACGATGGTCAAATCGTAAAGATGTGGACTGATAGAGTTACTCAATTAACTCGAGGAGAGTTAGTATTTGAACTTTTATCAAAAGGTGAAGTTGTTGGTATGAAAGAAACACTAGAAGCTGTTGACAAAGGTTTAGTTGATGGTGGTGCTGCTTGGACTCACTACTGGTCTAACTATCACCCAGCTGCTATGTTGTTCGGTTCACCTGTTGCAGGTGGAGGAATCGGATTATCAACTAAATCATGGTTAGCATGGTATTTTGATAACGGTGGAAAACAGTTATACGACAGACTTTGGGATGAAATGGGTATGAATGTTAAAGGTTTTGTGATGGCTTCATCTGGACCTGAGGCATTAGGTTGGTTCAAAGAGCCAATTACAAGCATGGATGATTTCAGAAAATACAGATTCAGAACTCCTCCAGGAATTCCAGGACAAACTTATAAAGATATTGGTGTTGCATCAGTTTCTATGTCAGGTGGAGATATTTTACCTGCACTTGAAAAAGGAACTATCGATGCTGCTGAATGGTGTTGTCCAAAGCCAGACTCAGTTTTTGGTTTCCAAAAAGTTCTAAAAAACTACTACCTACAAGGTTTACACCAAAACGTAGTTAATGGTGATATTTACATCAATGGTGATGTATATAATTCTCTAACTGATCATCAAAAATATGCAATGGAAATTGCATCTGAAGCGATGATAACTAGAAACATCACTAATAGAGCTGTAGAAAATGGAAAAGCATTGATTGATCTTACTGAAAATCATGGTGTAAAATTATGGGATACACCAGCTGATTATTTCACTGAGTACATGAATGCTGCTCAAGCAACTCTTAAAAAGAATGCTGCAGAAAATGCTTTCTTTAAAGAAGTTTATGAGCACATGACTGCACATGCAAAAATTGTAGTACCTTTTATTGCGCAAATGGAAACATCTGACGCTTCAATCGGAACTGCTTTTGCAAAACAACAATAAAACTTAATTTAAAACGGGGGTAATTAAATTTATCCCCGTTTTTTAATAATCAAAATTAATTAATTGCTCAATGGTTGATAAAAAGTCTAAAGAGAACGTTAGTGAGAATCTGGACATAACCGATGAGCTTATCGCTGAACGTCGTACTAGCACAAAAATGCCAAAGGACATGGATCCTTGGATGGCAAAAACAATAGAATTTATTGACAGAAATATGCTTGTTACTGGCAAAATTGTTTGCTGGATAACAGTGCCTTTAATATTTGCAATGGTATATGAAGTAATCGGAAGACATTTCTTTAACCGTCCAACTCTTTGGTCGTTTGATGTTAGTAGAATGTTAGCTGGTGCTTTATTTATGTTGGGTGCAGCATATACTTTATCAAAAGGAATACATATAAGGGCTGATTTTTTATATCGAAATTGGAAAGTAAGAAATCAAGCCAAAGTAGATTTATTTTTATACTTATTATTTTTTTTCCCGGGTTTCTTAGTATTTTTCTGGGTTAGCTTTGATTACGCTTACACATCTATTTGTGGAAGATCAGATTTAATGGAATGTTTAGGTGGTAAAGTCAGAATTCAAAGAGCAATGGATACTACATGGATGCCTGTCATGTGGCCACTCAAAAGCTGTATGCCTATTGGAGCTTTTTTGTTATTGGTACAAGGAATATCTGAAGTTCTTAAGAGCTACTATGCCTTTGTAAAAGGAAGATGGCCATAATGGAATTTTTTACACCTGAAATAATTGGTGCAATAATGATTGGTTGCATGTTATTTGCAATCTTTGTTGGTTTTCCAATTTCGTTCACTTTAATATTTTTAGGCCTTGTATTTGGTTATTGGGGTTTTGGAAAATTAGTTTTTTACCTAATGACGCTCCAATTCAATATGATAATGACCGAGAATACCCTCGCGGCAGTCCCGCTCTTTATTTTCATGGGAATTCTAATGGAACAAGCTGGCTTAATGGAAAGATTGTTTAATGCTGTACAACTAATGCTTTCTAAAACTAGAGGTGCATTATTTTATGCAGTTATGTTTGTATCTACAATATTTGCTGCAGCAACAGGAATTGTTGGAGCTTCAGTTACAATTTTAGGAATTATGGCAGGTAAGACGATGATTAGATCTGGTTATGACACAAGATTGTCAGCCGGTTTAATTTGTGCAGGTGGAACTCTTGGAATTTTAATTCCACCAAGCATTATGTTAGTAGTTATGGGTCCTGTTTTAGAAATTCCAGTTACAGATTTATTTGCTGCAGCAATAATCCCTGGAATAATGCTTGCATGCTTGTACGCAGGATACACTACTTTAAGATGTTTTTTAAATCCTAAACTAGGTCCAGTTTTACCAGCCAATCAAAGACCAACGAATATGGGTAAAGTTTGGTATGAATTTTTTATGGGCTTAGTTCCACCAGCAGCTTTAGTATTTTTTGCGTTAGGAAGTATTTTGTTTGGTTTAGCAACTCCAACTGAGGGAGCTGGTATGGGAGCTTTTGGATCTATTGTTCTAGCTTTGGCCTATAAAAAAATGACTTTCAAAGGATTAAAAGAGGCTTTAATTAAAACTTTAGAAATTACAGCTTTGATTATGTTTCTTGTTGCTGCATCTAATTTTTTTGGAGCAGTTTTTTCTAAGTTAGGTACTCCATCACTTTTAACTGATTATTTACTTAACTTGGAAATTAATAAATATTGGATTTTAGCAATAATGATGGCAGTTATCTTCTTATTAGGATGGCCATTAGAGTGGGTACCGATAGTATTAATTGTATTACCAATTCTTTTGCCTTTAGTGCAGGAACTAGGATTTAATTTAACTTGGTTTGCAATTTTAGTAGCAGTCAATTTGCAAACCGCATGGCTATCTCCTCCTGTTGCATTGTCTGCTTATTTTTTAAAAGGGGTAGTTCCTGATTGGGATTTAAAAGATATATATATAGGAATGATGCAATTTATGGTTATCCAATTAATTGGATTAACATTAATAATAATATTTCCTCAAATTGCACTTTGGTTACCTGAAGTAATGTATCCATCTCCCTAATTTAAGACTTTTTATTAATATAAGGAATTATTGTTCCTATTAAAATTATTCCCAAAGATAAAAATATTTTAAAATTAATTTCAGCATCAATAACAAACCATGCTGAAGTTGCTCCAATTGGACCAGTAAGTGGATACATTAAGCTTATACGTCCCAAAGGAAGTCTTCTTAAAGCATAATTATAAAATAAATATGCCGCAAAGGTTATAAAGGATAAAGTTAGAGCAGCCATTACTGAAGGTGTAAGTTCTAAATGATAAGTGTATTCAAAACTAGAATTTGGCCAAATAATAAAAAGAATTAAAAAAGAAAGTACAAAACCAGTAAAATATTGAAAAGTATTTACAGATAACTGATTTACTTTTGTTTGCATAAATTTTCTTCCAATTACCTCGTTAGTTGATGCGCAAAGCATTCCTAGAAAAATAATTAAGTCACCTAGATAATTCCCAACTCCTAACTTAAATTGACTAGTAAGTAATAAATATGTTCCTATTAAAGTGACAAATACACCTATAATTACTTTCATTTCTATTTTTTCATTTAAAAAAATTTTAGCCACAAAAGGTTGTATAAGAGGAAGTGTACTAATTATAGCTACACCATTAACTGGACTTGTTAATAGTAAGCCTATATGAAACGAAAGTGTTACAAGAAATGGATTTAACAATCCCATTAAAAAAGGTTTTAAACCAACCTCTTTAATTGAAATATCTACCCTCATTAAAATACAGAAAAAAAGCATCAATAAAAAAGCAATAAAAAATCTTACAGCCAGTAAATCAATTATGAAAAATTCTTTTAATGCTAAAGTCACAAATGGTGGACCAGAACCAAATCCAATAACTGCCATCAACATTGCAAAATAACCAATGTTATTCGTGATAAATTTTTTCATAAGTATTTAAATTTAAGTATTTAAAAAAAGATATTGTATCACACTTAATTAGTTTATTATTTAACTATGAGTCGTAAAAAAGTTAAATACTCTCTATCAAATTGGGATCTAGTGAGTGTAAATCCTAATTATAAAGTTTGGGATTGGAAAGATTTATTTAGCTTTTGGGCAGTAAATATTCAGAGCGTGATTGCATTTTCATTAATTGCTTCCTTGTACATTGTGTATAATTTAAACAGTTTTGTAGTTTTTTTTGGAACTATAATCGGTGCATTATTAGTATATTTTCTCTCTAATTTAATTGGCAAACCTTCTCAAAAATATGGTTTACCATTTGCTGTTCTTCTTAGAACTTCTTTAGGGTTTAAAGGTGCTCAATATTTTGGATTTTTGAGATGCTTGGTGGGTATCTTTATGTTCGGTATTCAAACATATTTTTTGTCAAAAGCATTTACATATTTAATTCGAATTTCTTTATTTAGTTTTGATAGTTCAATTCTTGAAAATAATATTTTTTTAATTTTTATACTAGGTTTGAATGTTATTGATTGGACCTCAATAATCATTGCTATTTTATTTCAAAGCTTTTTATTTAGCATTGGTATAAATTTTAATAAAAAAATAGTTAATTACTCAGCAATTATAGTTTACTCTGGAATATTGTTCTTTTTTTTTGTTGTATTGCTTAATGATGTCAAAAGTACCTCAAAAGCATTTGTTGAAATATTTAATTATAAGAATTTAATTGATAAAGATAATATTTGGCCTGTGATCACTATTGCTGGAACTGTGTTTGCGTATTTTTCAATTATATTGGTAAATTTTGGTGATTTTTCTCGGTATGTTAAAAACGAAAAAGAACTTAAAAAAGGGAATTTATCTTTAATTTTAAATTTAATTGTTTTTTCTTTTTTTTCAGTTTTTATTGTAATTGGATCTGATGTTTTTCTTAATTTAAAGTTTTTAGATCTAAATTCTATTTTAACAAGTCCAAATGATATTATTGGAAAATTTGACAATTTAACCATTACAATAATTGCTTTGCTTTTTATTATTGTTGCTTCTTTATCTACTAATTTGGTTTCAAATTTTATACCTTCTCAATATTCATTAATAAATTTTATTCCTAATAAATTAAATTTGAAATCATCTAGTTTAATTATTGGATTTTTAGGATTTGTGGTGTCAATATTTTGGCTTACTATAATAAGTCAGATTGGTATTTTATCTTTTATCGATACCTTTGCTGCATTTTTTGGACCTCTATTTGGAGTTATGATTGCAGACTATTATTTAATAAAAAATAAAGAATTAAGTAATAATGATATTTATTCTATTGATGGTGAAGGGTTATATTTTTATTCAGGAGGCTGGCATTTAAAAGGTATTTATTCCTTATTTTTAGGTTTTATTTTTTCAGCATCAACAATTTGGAATACAAATTTGATGTTTTTACAGTCTTATGCGTGGTTAATTGGTGCATTTGTAGCTTGGATAACATATTACTTGTTGGCAAAAAAATAATATGAAAGCTTTAGTATATACCGGAACACAAGAACTAGTTTACAGGGATGAACCTAATCCAATTGAAGTTTCAGGTGAGAGTATTTTAAAAATCCACGCTTCGGGAATATGTGGTTCAGATATGCACGCGTATCATGGACATGATGAAAGAAGAATTCCTCCATTAATATTAGGCCATGAAGTTAGTGGTGAAGTTCAAAATGGTAAATTTAAGGGTAAAGATGTTGTTTTAAATCCTCTAATAACATGTGGTAAATGTGAATACTGCACAAGTGGAAGAGAACATCTTTGTCCTCACAGAATTATTTTAGGGATGAATAAACCAATTGAAAGACAGGGTGTTTTTGCAGAGTTTGTATCGACACCTGATACAAATATTTATGAAATCCCAGATGGATTAGATAAAAATGAGGCTCCAGTAGCAGAGCCAACTGCAGTTTCTCTACATGCAGTATTAATTGGTGAGCAATCTTTAAAAAAATCTTTGTCTGATTGTAAAATTTTGATCCAAGGTGGTGGTGCAATCGGATTATTATGTGGTTTAATTTTGTCTAAAATTAAAAATAGTAAAAATATTATTCTCTCCGATCCAAATAAATTGAGATTGAATGAATGCTCCAAATATTTAGATGCAAGATATGTTACACCAGACCATAACGAAATAGAGAGCAATAAATTTGATATTGTTTTTGATACAGTAGGTTTAGAAATTTCAAGACAACAAGCTATTGAAGTAGTTAAACCAGGTGGATCAATCATTCACATAGGCTTAACTCAGCCAGCTGGAACCTTTAATTTTAGAAAAATGACACTTCAAGAAGTTACGGTCATAGGAACTTATTGTTATACCAATAAGGATTTTGAGCTAACATTAGCAATATTAGCTAATAAAGAGATAGGCTCTCTAGATTGGATTGAATTTAGAGATTTAAAAAATGGTGGTGATGCCTTTAAACAAATTCATGATGGTACATGTGTTGCACCTAAAATTATATTGATACCTTAGAATTAGAATTTAACTTTATAGCTCTAGAACTACTCATTTTGAGGTCATTAGACATAACTGGCGCAGATATCATTATTGACCAATAAATTAAAAGTAAAAAAATTGAAACTGTTTTCATATTAGTTATTTAAAAATTAATATTGATTTTTGCATGTTTAAATCTTGTCTAAATAATGTATTAAGAACTTAATTTATGAAAATATTTTTTAAAATCATTTCAATTTTATTAATTTCAATCAGTTCAGTAGTTGCAAATGAAGTTATAGTGTTTGAGTTTACAGAAGCAGAACTTTCAGAATTAACTGTCAGAAAAGTAAGAGGAGCAAAGAACGAGACAATCTATACTGTCGGTACAAATGAAAATGGAAATTTCCTAAAAGCGGTTGCTGATAATGCAGCTTCTGGTCTTGGAAAAGAATTTAAAATTGATCTTAACAAGACTCCTTTTATAAATATTACATGGAAAATTGAGAAGGATTTGTCAGGAATTAAGGAAGACACTAAAAAAGGACATGATTTTGCTGCTAGAGTTTTTGCGGTTAAAAAAACAGGTGCAACACCATTATCAAATAGAGCAGTTAACTATGTATTTTCAAGCAACAATGATGTTGGACAAAGTTGGCCAAATCCTTACACAAAAAAATCTATAGATAATGTAATGGCAACAACAAAAACTAATTTAAATGAATGGGTCACAGTTAAATCAAATGTAAAAGAAGACTTTAAGAAATTCCACGATCTGGATTTAGATGAGTTAGATGGCTTAGCAGTTATGGCGGATACGGATAACTCAAAAATGAAATCTATAGCCTATTTTCAGAATATTTATTTTTCAGCAAATTAATTAAAGTTTAGTATATTTTTTTAACCCCATACTCAGGAATGACAGGATGATTGCTACAATTACGTCCTCTGTTGGTGTAGCATTAGGAACACCAAAGTTCCATAAAATTACTCCAATCAACCAAATTATATAAACTTTCATAGTATTTATTATATCTTAGTTTGTATAAAAATTTCTCATTATTTGATATTAATGAACAATGCATAAAACTTTTAGCCTTAACGTTAAAATTTACTATGAAGATACCGACTCAGGAGGAGTGGTTTATTATGCAAATTATTTAAAATACTTTGAAAGAGCTAGAACAGACGCTTTATTAGCTATTGGTTTAAGTAATTTAAAAATTAAAGATGAGTTTAACTCTTTAATAATAGTTAAATCGTGCAATATTGAATATAAAAAATCAGCATACTTAGAAGATAATTTAACAATAAAATCATTTATTACCTCTTTATCAAAAACTTCTTTTGTAATGGATCAGTCAATTTATAGAGATGATTTGTTAATTGTGGATGCAAAAATACATTTGGTGTTTGTAAATACAATTGGAAAACCTACAAAAATTCCTGAGATAGTTTTAAATAGTTTTGAGCCTTATATTTTAAAATCTAAATAGCTGTTGCTCTTTTTATTTTTTTGAAAAAATTAACCATCATTTTTTCGGATATTAATTTTGTATTTACATTTCTAGGGCTTGGATGATAACACGCGTACAATTTGATTTTATTTGGTAAATTATAATATTTCCCGTGCTTAAAAATATACTTATTATTTAATTTATTTTTACTTTTGTAATATTTAATACAATTATCAAAAGCAACTTTACCTAAAGCAACAATTGTTTGGATTTTGCTTAAATTTTCGATCTCACTTTCAAAATGATTAGAGCAATTTAACAATTCTTCACTAGTTGGTTTGTCGCCTGGAGGAACACATTTTAGTATATTGGTTATAAAAGTGAATTTTAATTCCAATCCATCATTTAAACTTTCAGAATAAGATAGATTAGAAATATTTGCTTTTTTTAAACAAGAAAACAAGAAATCGCTTGATTTGTCTCCAGTAAAAGGTCTTCCTGTTCTGTTTCCACCATGAGCAGCCGGCGCCAAACCTAAAATTAATAATTTAGAATTTGTTTTACCAAATCCAGGAACTGGTTTTCCCCAATAAGTTTCGTTAATGTTTTGTTTTCGTTTTTTAGTAGATATTTTTTTAATAAAATTAATTAATCTAGGACATTTTCTACATTTAATAATTTTCTTATTTAGTTGTTTTAATTTATTATTCATTAATGAAAATTTTAAAATATTTTTTAATTATATTTATATTTTTAAATTCTCCAATTAAAGCAGATTCAAATGAAGCTTTGATTAATGAGCTTCAAAAAGGTGGTAAATTAATATTTATTCGTCATGCTTATGCACCAGGAGGAGGAGATCCTCCTAATTTTGATATTAACATATGTGAGACACAAAGAAATTTGAACGATGAGGGAAGAGTACAATCTAAAAAAATTGGTAATTTCTTTAAAACTAACAATATTTCAATTAATAAAATTTATTCAAGTGAATGGTGTAGGTGTAAAGAAACTGCGGAAATAGCCTTCAAAAAATTTGAAACAAAAAATTTTTTGAATTCTTTCTTTAGTGCAAAATTTTCTAAAAATAGAAAGAAACAAGTTATAGATTTTAAAAAGTTCTTAAAAAATTGGGATCAAAAACAAAATGTAATTTTTGTTACACATTACGTAGTAATATCTGAGCTTTTAAATTACGCACCATCATCCGGCGAGATTGTAATTTCAGATAAAAATTTAAAAGTAATTGATACTTTAGAAATAGAATATTAAAGTAACAAATATGTCTTCAAAAAGAGCAATGCGACAAGCGCAAAAACAGTCTTTTGCAAGACATAGATCAAATATTTCAAATTCAAGATTTGACTTTAGAAAAAAAAATTTAAATCAGGAAAAAAACTCTAAAATTATAAAAAAAGATAAAAAAAATATTTAGAACTTATTTTTTCTCATTCTTATCTGCAAAAAATAAAGCTATTATAAATATCACGGTCCATGCAAATACGGACAATGTTTTAAATGGAGTTGTATCTACGCCCCAAACATTAAAGAATAAAGCACCTATGATTATTCCTATAGCATAAATAATGCTTACAATTTTAACTTTGCTCATATTATTTTATTCTTTAATCAAGTTTTTTTTGAAAAGAGATATACCGTTATTGATTTTGTAAGAATAAGATTCTTTAAAACTTTCAAGTTGCCAACCAGTCAGTCTTTTTTCAATTTCATTTAAATTTTCTTTTTTCCAATCATCCGTTGTTTCCTCAAGTTTCCACAGTCTTTTTTCCTCGTTATTTCTTCCACAACCATAACAATAGCCAGTCGAAGGATCTGTTTTACAAATACTAATACAAGGTGAAACAATCATTTTTTTATATTTTTATATCCTTTTACACTATTATTCGGATTGGACAAATGAGTTCAATAATATATAAAGCACCTAATTTAACTGGGGCGATGGCGGAATTGGTAGACGCGCTGGTCTTAGGAACCAGTCGAGCAATCGGTGAAGGTTCGAGTCCTTTTCGCCCTACCATTAATAAATTATGAAAGTTACTGTTGAAAATAAAAAAGGTTTAAATAAAGATCTAAAAATTTTTATCGATAAAGAGACCATGAACTCTTATATGGATGAAAAATATGAAGAGATCAAAGGAACAGTAAATTTAAAAGGTTTTCGTCCAGGAAAAGTACCGAAAGAAATTTTAAAGAGACAGTTTGGCAAAGCTGTATTTGGCGAGGTGTTAGACAAAGTTTTAAAAGATACATCTACCAAAGCGCTAGAAGAAAAAAAAATTAAACCAGCTGGTCAACCAAAATTAGATCTAAAAACATATGGTGAAGATAAAGAATTAGAATATGTATTGTCAGTTACAGAATTACCTAAAGTAGAGATTAAATCATTAGAAAACATTAAATTTGATGAATACACTGTCAAAATTGATGATAGCGAGACAGATAAAAGAATAAAAGAAATTGCTAAGAATCAACCAAATTTTAAAGAAGGTCGAGAAGAAACAAAAGCAAAAGAAGGTGATCTAGTTGCATTAGATTACAAAGCAACAATTGATGGAAAAGAATTTAAAGGAAGTGAAGGAAAAAATACACAGCTTACATTAGGTAAAGATTTATTTTTGAAAGGTTTCGATGAGCAGCTAATTGGGGTTAAAAAAGGTGATGAGAAAGTTGTTGAAGCAACACTTCCTGAGAATTACCCTGAAAAAGAATTGGTTAATAAAAAAGCAAAATTTAATTGTAAAATTTTATCAGTCAAACAAGTACAAGAGGTGAAAATAGATGATGAATTTGCAAAAAATTTAGGAGCTAAAGATTTGAAAGATCTTAAAGCTTTAATTTCAAAACAAATAAATGATGAATATAAAAATTCTTTAGATCAAGTTTCAAAAAATCAAATTTTAAATGAAATTGAAAAAATTAAAGTTGAAGAAGTTCCAGGAAACTTAGTCGATGAAGAAGTTAAAATTCTTTCACAAGGTATGTCTGAAGATGAGGCTAAAAAGAATAAAAACTCTTTTGAGGAAAAGGCAAAAACAAGAATTAAGACTGGATTAATCTTAAACGAATTTGGTGAAAAAAATCAAATTAAAGTTAGTGAACAAGAAATTCAAGCTGAAGTTCAAAAACAATTAAGAATGATGCCAGGACAAGAGAAAATGGTTATGGATTTTTATCAAAAAAATCCATCTGCTTTAGCCAGTCTAAGAGGGACAGTCTATGAAGATAAAATTTTAAATCTTATAAAAGAAAAAGGTAAACCAAATAAAAAAGAAATTTCAAAAGATGAGGCGGAAAAAATCTTAAAAGAAGCACATAAACATAATCACGATCATGATCATGAACCTAAAAAAGAAACAAAAAAGAAACCTGCAGCAAAAGCCTCAGAGAAAAAAAAACCTTCTACAAAAACAACAAAAGCAAAACCAGCAACTAAAAAAACAAAAAAAGTTAGCAAAAAGTAATCACAAGTTGTATAACTATATCGAATCAACTTATGATAACAAAATTATCTGAACATATGAGCAATTTAGTGCCAATGGTTGTAGAGCAATCATCTAAAGGTGAAAGAGCTTATGATATTTATTCAAGACTTCTAAAGGAAAGAATTATTTTTTTAACAGGTCAGATAAATGACAATATTGCATCCTTGGTAACAGCTCAGTTATTATTTTTAGAAGCTGAAGATCCCAAGAAAGAAATTTATTTATATATCAACAGTCCTGGTGGACTGGTTACAGCTGGTCTTGGGATTTATGATACCATGCAATATGTAAAACCTGATATATCAACTTTATGTATCGGACAAGCTGCATCAATGGGATCATTTTTGTTGGCTGCAGGAACTAAAGGTAAAAGGTTTTCTTTACCGAACTCAAGAATAATGGTTCATCAACCTTCAGCAGGTTTTCAAGGACAAGCTACAGATATAGAAATTCATGCTAATGAAGTCTTGTCATTAAAGAAAAGGTTAAATGAAATTTATTCAAAACATACAGGCAAAACTGTTGATGAAATAAAATCTGCTTTAGAGAGAGATAATTTCATGACCGCTGATGTCGCAAAATCATTTGGTCTCATTGACGAAGTAGTAGAAAAAAGATCATAATACACAATATATTGATTACTTACTAATCCAATCTTGATTAGTATTAGTCATCTATAATAAAGTAATGAAATTGATTCGTTTAAAAAAATTATGAGTACAAATAATAAAAATATTCTTTACTGTTCTTTTTGTGGAAAAAGCCAACACGAGGTTAGAAAATTAATTGCAGGTCCAACTGTATTTATTTGTGATGAATGTGTTGAGCTTTGTATGGA
This sequence comes from uncultured Pelagibacteraceae bacterium, assembly GCA_902533445.1. Classification (GTDB taxonomy): domain Bacteria; phylum Pseudomonadota; class Alphaproteobacteria; order Pelagibacterales; family Pelagibacteraceae; genus Pelagibacter. The sequence continues at coordinate 1,709 of CACALX010000007.1, read as the reverse complement.
TATTATAAAAGAGGAAAGCAAAGATACTTTTGTTAAACACCAAGACGGTCTTCCTTCACCAAAAGAAATTTGTACAGTACTAGATGATTATGTAATTGGTCAATCACATGCTAAGAAAGTTCTGTCAGTAGCTGTACACAATCATTACAAAAGACTTAATTATGAAAATAAAACTAGTAAGAATGTAGAGTTATCAAAATCTAATATTTTATTAGTTGGTCCTACTGGTTGTGGTAAAACTCTATTAGCACAAACTCTTGCTAGAATTTTAGATGTTCCATTTACAATGGCAGATGCAACAACATTGACCGAAGCAGGATATGTTGGTGAAGATGTTGAAAATATTATTTTAAAATTACTTCAAGCTTCAGATTACAATGTTGAAAAAGCACAACGTGGAATAGTGTATATCGACGAAGTTGATAAGATTAGTAGAAAATCTGAGAACCCATCTATTACAAGAGATGTATCTGGAGAAGGAGTTCAGCAAGCTTTATTAAAAATAATGGAAGGAACAGTTGCAAGTGTTCCACCTCAAGGAGGCAGAAAACATCCTCAACAAGAATTTTTACAAGTAGACACAACCAATATTCTTTTTATTTGTGGAGGCGCATTTGCTGGGCTAGACAAGATTATTTCTCAAAGAGATAAAGGTACTTCGATTGGATTTGGAGCGGATGTAAAGAACACTCAAGATAAGAAAACAGGAGAGTGGATGAAGGGACTAGAGCCTGAGGATTTATTGAAATTTGGATTGATACCAGAGTTTATCGGAAGACTACCAATGATAGCAACCCTTGAAGATTTAGACGAAAAATCATTGATCAAAATTTTACAAGAACCAAAAAACTCTTTAACTAAACAGTATCAAGAATTATTTAAGTTAGATGGAGCAAAATTAACATTTAAGGAAAATGCTCTTAAAGAAATAGCTCAAAAAGCAATTAGTAAAAAAACAGGAGCGAGAGGATTGAGATCAATATTAGAAAATATATTATTAAAAACTATGTATGATCTACCAAGTCAAGACAACATTGAGGAAGTAATTATTGATGCAGGAGCTGCAAAAGGTCAATCACAACCAATTTTAGTTCATTCTAAAGGTGAAAATAAATCTAAGTCCGGCAAAACATCAGCGGCTTAATATCCTTAATAAGTAACAAAAACCTATTGCAATATAATATATAATATCCATATTATTCATATGGATGTTAAAATATCATTGCCGTTATTACCTTTAAGAGACATTGTCGTCTTTCCAAGCATGGTAATTCCTCTGTTCGTAGGAAGAGATAAATCTATTTCTGCACTTAATGAAGTGATGAAAAAAGATAAGAAGATCATTCTTGTAACACAAAAAAACTCAGAAATTGATGATCCCAAGAAAACAGATGTATTTATGTATGGTTGTGAGGGAAGCATCCTGCAATTATTAAAGTTACCAGATGGAACAGTAAAAGTTTTAGTAGAAGGAATTAAAAGAGTTAAAATTTTAGACTTTAAAGATAATGAAAAATTTATTATGTGTGAATATACATATTTCAATGACATCTTACCAAAAGATGAGGATTTATTTCCTTTAGCAGCTACTGCGTTAAGAAGATTAGAAAAGTTAACTTCAATAAATAAGAAAATTTCGAACGAAACAATAAACACAATTAAGCAGTTAAAAGATCCTTCTCAAATAGCTGATAATATTGCTTCACATA
>CACALX010000006.1 GCA_902533445.1 uncultured Pelagibacteraceae bacterium | reverse complement strand
ATTTTTTATTATCTACAAATTCAGTCAATTTCCATTGATGACCGTTAGATAAAATACTCATAAACTAACAATCCAATGTATTATCTTTTTCCCATTTAGTGACTGCTTTGGATTTATCAAAACTTTCTTTTGATTTAAATTCTTTGATTTCTGTATTTCTCAATTTTACATAGCTTGAAATAACATCAGATCCAAATGCTTCGTTCATACTTTTATTATCTTTTAATTTAGAAAGTGATTGATCTAACTCATTTGGTAACTTTGGTAAGTCAGGATATTTAGCAAAGTCTTCGTACATATTACAGTACAAAGGATTACCTGGATCAATTTTATTTTTCAAACCATCTAAGCCAGCAGCTAAAATACTAGCTTGTAACAAATATGGATTTGCAGATCCATCCATTAATCTTAATTCAAACCTTCCTGGATCAGGAATTCTAATCATGTGTGTTCGATTGTTGCCTGTATAAGAGATACTACTTGGAGACCATGATGCTCCAGATTTTGTAGGTGGTGCATTTATTCTTCTATAGCTATTAATTGTTGGGTTAAAAAATGCTGATAATGATGATGCATTTTTAATTACTCCACCTAAAAAATTATAGGCAATTTTACTTAATCCAAGTTTATCAGACTCATCTAAGAACACATTTTTTTTACCTTGCCAAACTGATACGTGAGCATGACACCCATTACCTGTTAAATTATTAAATGGCTTAGGCATGAAGGTTGCCCTTAATCCATGTTTTTCAGCAATTGTTTTCAACATGTATTTAAAAAATGTGTGTCTATCTGCAGTTTCTAAGCAATCAGAGTAATCCCAATTCATTTCAAACTGTCCGTTTGCATCCTCATGATCATTTTGATAAGGGCCCCATCCCATTTCAATCATACAATCGCAAATTTCTTTTATTAAATCATATCTTCTCATCAGTGCAGATTGATCATAACAGGGTTTTGATTGTGTATCTCTTGGGTCTGCAATTGAATCTCCATCAGGTGATATAAGAAAGTATTCACATTCAACACCTGATTTCATTGTCAACTTTTGTGTTTTTAGTTTTTTGATTTGATTTTTTAACATTACTCTTGGCGATGCCTCTACTGGTTTGCCGTTCATCCATAAATCAGATGCTAACCATCCAACTTCTTTATTCCAAGGTAATTGAATTAAGCTATCAGGATCGGGAATCCCAAACATATCAGAGTCCGCTGGTGTCATATCCAGCCATGCTGCAAAACCAGCAAAACCTGCACCTGCAGTTTGCATTTCTTTTATCGCATGAGCTGGAACAAGTTTTGATCTCAAAACTCCAAAAAGATCAACAAAGCTAATTAAAAAATATTTAATTTTTTTTTGTTTTGCAATTTTAAATAAGTCTTTAGCCATTACTTAGCTTAACATAATTATTTAAAAAAAGATAAGATAGTTTCTTTATAATAAATTAGATTTACAACTATAATAATTATTATTGCTAAAATTACTCCGTATTTCGCTTTAGGAAACGCAACCCCTCTCATTTTTGAGGGTCTCAATTCTTCATTTTCGTTTTTCATAAAACTTTAAATTAAAAAGGGCGCTATTAATTAAAACAGCGCCCAAATTTTTAGTTTAATTACCAATCGGTAATATTGCTTTTATGATCGTCAGCACCATGTCTCTTTCTTGCTAATCTTGAAAGTTCATCACTTTCAGATTTTGCAGTTAAGATATGCCAACCAACCCATAAAATTATAGCAATGATTACCAGTATACCTTCACTAGATCCAGCACCAGGGTAAACAGCACCAACCACTTCTTCAGCTGGTTTGTTAAGGTGATCTATCCAGTTTGTTACTGTAGCCATATTTTCCTCCTTTACCTGGATGCAGATGCAACTGCTTTTTCATCTTCTTTAGCAGTCTCCATCATTTCATAGTCTAATCCAGCTATTTCAACTTCACGAGGGATTCTTAATTTCCCCATACCGTTAAGAACTTTAGCTATGATGTAGCCTGGAATTAGTCCAAGAACAACAAACATAATTATTGCTCCGATGAACTGTCCAAGAGGATTGATTGTTGCATAAGTAGTTCCATCCCACATAGCACCCACACTGTAACCAGATGAAGGGTAGCCCCATAAAACAAAACCACAAATTACAAGACCAACAAATCCTGCATAACCGTGAACCGCTACTGCACCAACTGCATCATCGATTTTGAACTTACGTTCAACCCAGTAATGTAGTTTGTATGCAATCACAACACCGATCATACCAATGATCATTGATTGAATTGGATGATATAAGTCATTTCCAGCTGAAGCACAGATAACACCTGCTAATCCACTAGAGTATGTCCAGAAAGGATCACCTTTAGCAATCCAATATCCAGCCAATAATCCTCCTGATAGCGACATCAAGAAGTTAAAGGTAATACCACTAAGTGTAGTAGGAGTTACATATATGTTTGTAGCTGTCCAATAAGATATACCTTCCATTCCATATTCTGGACCTAAGTCAAAAATTGGAATGTTACACGCAGCATAAAATCCCCAGAAACCAGTATAAATTAAAAATAATCCAACTGTAACTAGCCAAGGATTTCTAGGCCCTATGTTTCTAGGTTCACCACTTGATGAGAATTTTCCAATTCTTGGACCTAAAACCATAAGAACACCTAAAGCAAATCCACCCGCAATTGCGTGGATTACACCTGACGCATATGCATCATGGTATCCCAAAAGTTTTAACATCCATCCATCAAAGTGCCATCCCCAAGCAGCATCAATTGTCCAAAATACAGATCCAATTGCAATTGCTAGAATACCAAATGCAAAAGTTGTAATTCTTTCAATGATAGCTCCTGAAACGATAGAAGCAGCTGTCCAAGAAAACAGAAGGAATGCAGCCCAGAAGACACCAGAAATGTGATCTCCTAGATTGATCGCCATAAGTTCACTTGTAGCTGTATACCAAGTAGCACTAAACGCAGACTCGTCTGTGATTAGAGCAGTACTTTCATTCATTATTGAAGGTGCTAATCCAGGTCCTGTTGGAAAAGCCCAGTAAATCCACCAACCAAATAAAAACCAAGTTACTGTTACCAAAGGTATCAGCATTGTGTTTTTCATAAGAGTATGTTGATGGTGTTTATATCGAGAAGCTCCAACCTCATACATACAGAAACCGACGTGAATTAAGAACATCAGCACCACTGTCACCCAGTAGTAGAATTCTGTAAATATGGTAGTAAGAGCAGCCAACTGATCAGTCATTTTCTCTCTCCATATTAGTTTATGGAAGCCTATTAAATTTTCTGATTCGATACAAATATAAAAAAGTCTTAAAAACCTAACATGTGCACTAGGTTTTTAAAAATAAATCAACTGTTGATTGTTATTTAAAATTTTAGATAAGCTTTTTTCAAATCAACAAGAGGATGTTTTGGAGACATTTGGAACTTAACTAAAAGCTCTCTTGCAATCATGTCTCTGTCTTGTTGGTTGTTAGGAAGTTTAATTGATTTTGGAATTGTAACCCAACCATTTGCATTTCTACAGAACACTGCCGGTCTATCTTCCTCATAGCCCATATGCACATCTTCCAACCAATTTAAATCATCCCAACCCATTGCTTCTATGTATTTTTTAAGAAATGGAGTTAGTTTAGAATAGTCAGGTAAAAGATTTACATCGTATCTATAACCAATAGACTGACCGATCATTTTTTCTCTGGCAGTCTCTTTCTTTTTACCTAACTGACCTTTTATCTCTTTTGTTTTTGCTACTTTTTTAATTTTTTTCTTTGGCATAGTTACCTCTATATTTTGTGGTAGTTATCAACACCAACTGTATAGTTAGTTCCTGCCAACGGAACTTTTGCTAAAGCTGATGCTTCTGATGTTAATGCAGCTAAATCTTCAGGCTCTAGAGAGTGGATATTTGTTTTACCACAAGCTCTGGCTAATAGCTGAGCCTCCAAAGTCATTGAGTGAAGGTAATTATAAACTCTTAACGCAGCATCATCAGGGTTTAATCTTGCTCTTAGTTTAGGGTCTTGTGTAGCAACACCTACTGGGCAACGTCCAGTATGACAATGATAACATTCACCTGCTTTTACTCCCATTTCTTTTTCAAAGTTTGCTTCAGGGATATCTTTATTACAGTTTAGTGCGATCATAGATCCTGTACCAATTGCTATTGCATCTGCACCAAGAGCTAAAGCCTTAGCCATGTCAGCACCGTCTCTTACTCCACCAGCATAAATTAATGTTACCTTTCCAGTTTTACCAACATCATCGATTGCTCTTCTAGCTTCTCGAATTGCAGCAATACCTGGAATACCAGTGTTTGCAGCAGCGATATGTGGGCCTGCTCCAGTAGAACCTTCCATTCCATCTAGGTAAATGGAGTCAGGATCACATTTTGCAGCCATACGTACATCATCATAAACTTTAGATGCACCTAACTTTAACTGAATTGGCACTTTATTTTTTGTTAACTGTCTTAGTTCCTCTACTTTTAAAGCTAAATCATCTGGTCCTAGCCAGTCAGGGTGTCTCGCTGGTGATCTTTGATCAATACCAGATGGTAACGATCTCATTTCAGCAACTTGGTCAGTAACTTTTTGACCCATTAAGTGTCCGCCCATTCCAACTTTTTGACCTTGTCCAATAAATACCTCAATTCCATCTGCTAATTGTGCATGATGTGGATTAAAACCATATCTTGATTGAATACATTGGTAATACCATTTTTCAGAGTATCTTCTTTCATCAGGTATCATTCCACCTTCACCTGAACATGTAGCACTCCCAGCCATAGTAGCTCCTCTTGCTAAAGCAGTTTTTGCTTCATAAGAAAGTGCTCCGAAACTCATTCCTGTAATATAAACTGGAATATCTAATTCAATTGGATTTTCACATCTTGGTCCAATAACAGTTTTTGTTTCACACTTTTCTCTGTAACCTTCAATTACAAATCTAGTTAGTGTTCCAGGTAAGAAAACCAAATCATCAAAAGTAGGAATTTTTTTCATCAATGCCATTCCTCGCATTCTGTATCTTCCTAATTGAGATTTGATATGAATGTCGTCTATGACTTCAGGAGTAAAGATAGCGTTATGACCTAATAAACTTTTATTTCTTTTACCTTCTTCATGCGCATGGACATCAGCTTTTCCACCAACACCTTTTCCATTTTTTTTAACTTTTTTAGATTTTTTCTTAGGCATTATATTGCTCCCTTCTTCTCTGTAGGTTCCAAATTATCATAATTCCAAAGTTTTTTACCTGCTACAATTTTTTTCATTTTACTTACATCAAAATTTTCACCGATTTCAGCAACCTTTAATTTTCTTTTAAGCCAGTCTTGATCACTAGATGTTAATTCTGAATCTACAGCATCACTACCATATGACCCAATTTCTCCACCTACGAAAATTGTCCCATCATACATAGAGTCGCCTAGGTTAATTCCAACGTCTCCAAGGATAATTATTCTTCCTCTTTGCATCATAAAACCTGTGAATGCACCCGCATCTCCACCAATAATTATAGTTCCACCTTTCATGTCAATACCAGTTCTGGCACCAACACTACCTTTGCAAATTAAATCTCCACCTCTAATTGCCGCACCAAAACAAGATCCAGCATTCTTTTCAATTACTACTTTACCAGCCATTAAGTTTTCTGCACATGACCATCCAACTCTTCCATTAATTCTAACAATTGGACCATCGCAAGAACCCATTCCAAAATATCCTAAACTTCCCTCAAAAATTAAATTAAGTTTATTTAAAATACCAACCCCAAGACTATGTTTACCTTGTGGATTTTTTATTACTATTGTCCCATATCCTTGGCTCATTAAGTTATCGATTTCTTTATTAGCTTCAGGAGCTGTCATGTCTTTAACATCAAGATCGGTTCTTTTATTGAAATCTACATCGTATGTACCGAAGTAATAAAAGTTTTCTGCTTCATCAGGGTTGAAGAATTTTTGTTGAGTTCTTCCTGTTAATACCTCTGTGTGCATACCCATTGATTGGGCTTTTGATTTTTTTGATACTGTTTTTAGATTTGCCATACTTTCACCTCCCCATCAAATGGATCATATGTATCAATTTCTTGTGGTAACACTGATCTTATTGCTATTTCTTCTGATCCCATTGCAACTAAATCGTCAGACTCGTATAACACCAATGGTTTTGCAGCCATTGTGTCTTTTGCCATTCCTAAAGAGTCTTTTGTTGCAACAAAGTAAGTAAAAACACCATCTAAACCTGTTAAAGATGCTTTCATTCCTTCTTCTAAAGTTGCTCCATCTCTCATTTTTTCTGCAATGTAAACTGCAATTAATTCTGAGTCACATTCAGACATAAATCTCATACCTTTATTTTCTAAAACTCTTCTATTGTTCCAATAATTAGTTAACTGTCCATTATGAACAACAGATACATCACTGAATGGGTAACCCCAAAAAGGGTGAGCAGATTTAATATCTACACCAGACTCTGTAGCCATTCTAGCATGACCAATAGCATGAGTTCCAACAACTTTATCTAAGCTATATCTATCACAAACCATTTTAGCGTTTCCAAGATCTTTAATAACTTCTAAAGATTTACCCATCGAAAGAATTTCTACACCAGGAATACTTTCTATACGTTGAGAAAATTCCAGAAGGTCTTTTACATCATAATCAATTTCATATCTTAAAGAGTAGGGAAGTGTTCTTTCTTCTTTAATAACTTTAGCTCCCATCTCAGCTAGAGTTTGATCTACAACTTTTTTTCTTTCATCATATACAGAAACATCTTCCATAATAGATGAACTTCCTTCTCCAACGTTTTCACCAACTTTGAAACGCATGATGAAATTTTTACCATCTGTATCTCCATACAAAGCATATCCAGTTGAGTCTTCACCTCTATGTTTTAACGCTTGAAGCATTCCTTGTAATTCGCTTCCAACATTTGAGGATTTTCCTCTATGAATTAATCCTGCTATCCCACACATATTTTTATACCCTTTCTATATTTTTTTAAGACCTACGGTAGACAATCAAGATAAGTATCCAGATCCCATTGCGTTGTTGCGCCAAGAAATCTTTCCCACTCATCATTTTTGTACCAATGGAAAACTTTATACATTTCATCTGGCATTGCAGATTTGATTACTTCATCCTCTGCCAGTCTATCCAAAGCTTCACCTAAACTTAATGGAAGTTTTTTAACATCTTTACCTGCTTTTTGAGCTTCGTAAATATTTCTAGACTCTGGAGCAGCTGGTTTCATTTTCTTACTTATTCCTTCGTCACAAGCTTTTAATAAAGCAGCACCTAACAAGTAAGGATTATGCATCGAGTCCACTGATCTATACTCAAATCTTCCTGGAGCAGAAACTCTTAAACCACAAGTTCTGTTTTGATATCCCCAGTCAGCATAAACAGGTGCCCAAAATCCTTGATCCCATAATCTTCTGTAAGAGTTTACAGTTGAAGATCCAAGAGCTGTTAATGCTGGCAAGTGTTTCATTATACCTGCAATAGATTGTAAACCAATTTTACCTGGCATTTGCATATCCTTAGTATCAGGCATGAAAGTGTTTGTTCCACCCTCAACATAACTAAAAACTCCATCAACTCCTGGTAAAGATTTATGACCAAGTTTATTTACTTTAACCTTTCCACCTTTCCATAAAGACATGTTTGTATGGCAACCACTTGCAGAAACACCCATAAAAGGTTTTGTCATAAAGCAAGCAATTAAATTATGTTCTCTTGCTACTTGTGCACAAATTTGTCTGTAAGTAGATAATCTATCCGCATTTCTTAAAACGTTATCATAAGTCCAGTTTAATTCTAATTGACCTGGCGCATCTTCATGGTCACCTTGAATCATATCGAGGCCCATAGCATTTGCATATTCTATTACTTGCATAAATACCGGTCTTAATGACTCGAATTGATCAATATGGTAACAGAAAGGTTTTGAGAAACCTTTACCTGACGGTGTTCCATCTTCATTTTTAGTCAACCACATCATTTCAGGTTCAGTACCAACTCTTAATTCAAGACCATGTTTTTTCTTAAATTCATCCATGAAAATTCTTAAATTTCCTCTACAGTCTGAAGTTAAGTGACCGCCTGGATTTTCTCTTTCTTCTCTATTTCTAAAACAAGTACAGAAAACTCGAGCAACTCTTTTATCCCAAGGTAATTGTACAAAAGTTTCTGGATCAGGAATACCTACAAGCTCCATAGCCTCCGGACCATAACCGATGTAATTATTGTGACGATCTAAAAATAAGTTTGCAGTAGAACCATAAACTAATTGAAAACCTTTTTCAGCAGTTCTTTCCCAATGATCAGCAGGAATACCTTTTCCCACAACTCTTCCTGTTACTGAAATAAATTGAAAATAAATATAAGTTATTCCTAACTCTTTAATTTTTGCTCTTACATCTTTTACTAATTTAGCACGACCCGGTTGGTTAACGTGTTTCTCTAGATCTGTCATTTTCACCTCTCAATGAATTTAATTTATTCAAACGTAGCTGAAAATTTTATTTGTGTCTAGGCTTAGAGTTTAACTCCAAGGGAACGGACTGTTAGAAGTAGGATGAAGTTCACCCTTCTCGTAACGGTTGAATCTAAACGGTTTCAATAAATCACTTTCAGTACCAAGAATTTCTTTTGCAACAAGTTCACCAACACCAATCATTTTATATCCGTGATTAGCATCAGCAATCATGTAGACGTTTTCAAAAAATCTATCGAAGATTGGAAAAGAGTCAGGTGTCATACATCCCAAACCACCCGATGGTCCTTTTCTGTATAAATCTGATTTTCCCTCAAACCTTTTTTGGCAATGTGCAAGTGCTGAACACCACATTTCACTAAAAGCATCTGTCGTTTGATACTCTGGAGACTCAATTCCATAAGGATCAACATTTACTTGATCAAAATGTTTTTTAACAATGTAAGGAGAAGTTCCACCTTGTACACCTAAACCTTCAATATCAGGTTTATAATAAATTCCCCAAATTTTGTCTGTTAATAATTTTTGTGTTTTATCAGAATATAATGGTGCTGTTGAGTCAACGTGAACTACAGGTGGTTGTTTACCATCATTTGTTTTCAAGAAATCAGGCTCAACTCCAATAACTCCTTCTTGAAGCATCCAGTAAGTCCACATATCAGTTTCATGCATTTTACCATCTTTAGCTTTTATGTGAGCTGTCTTTGGTAGCTCTAACATATTCCAAAAATCTCTTGCCCATGGTCCTGCACCGACAACTACTTGTTCGCACTCAATAGTTCCTTTGTCAGTTTCAACTCCTGTAACTGCTTGACTGTTACTTCCTTTTTTAAAACCAGTTACCCTTACACCTTTCATAACTTGAACTCCATTAGATGTAGATTTGTTCTCTAGGGCTTTAATTGAATCTTTATTAAAAGCGTATCCACCTTTTTTTTCATGAAGTACAGATGTGATACCTTGAGCTTGCCAATCATCAAAAATTCCCTTCATGTAATTTGTGCAATCTTTTTCTCCTTCAATAAAAACCGACTCATATCCAATTGCTTTTTGCTGTTCATAAATACTTGCTACATCTTCATGCATTACTTCTGGAGATATTTGCAAGTATCCAACTGGATTATATTTAAATGCTTTAGGGTCACTTTCCCAAACTGAAACTGAATGAGCCATCAACTCTCTCATTGCTGGCTGAAAATAATTATTTCTTACAACTCCACATGCAATTCCACTTGCACCAGCAGCCGTATCTTTTTTTTCTAACACAACTATATCGCCAGGATTTTTATAAGTTTCTGAAAGTTTCCATGCAGTACTTAAACCGTGGATTCCACCACCGATTATTACTACTTTTGCTTTTGAAGGTAATGTCGTCATATCAAAACATTATTTTTTGATAAGGGTAATTAATATACTTATTTATAGAAATAAATATTATATATAAAAATTAGATATTTTATGCAGTTATCAAAAATTTATTAATAACTGATGTTTTTGAGAGTATTTAAATAATCATTAAACTCTTTAACAAATGACTCGCTAGGAACTATATTTTTAATTCGCTGATCAGTTGAAGTTTTTTCAAGTTTAAAGAATCCTTTTTCGACAGCTTCATTAATTATTAAAGCTGATTTTGGTCGAGAAGTTTTAAATAATTTTGTTTTTAATTCTTCAACTGATAATTTTTTTCCTTCTTTGAAAGCTGACATAACTAACAACATCATGTGATAGTGAGAAGGTGATTTTCTGAAAAAATAATTACTAGCAGTATGGGATTGTTTCATTTGTTCTTCCCAGAAATCTAATAGGGTTTTTTTTTCTTTCGGCATTTTTTTATGATCTCACTCTAGACTTAGTTGGATCGTAGAATGGGAAGCCAACAACTTTTGCACTAATTCTTTTTTGGTGACCATCAATTTTTCCAACTTCAACTTCAGTTCCAATTTCTGAATATTTAGCATCTATTCTACAAAGAGCTACATTTTTATTTAGTGTTGATGATAGACATCCACTTGTAACAATACCTACTTGAACTCTACCAATATGAACACAATCACCATGACCTGCAATTTCTTTTCCAATTAATTCTAATCCAACTAATTTTTTCTGTGGATTGTTTTTTCTTTTTATTAATTCTTCTTTACCAATGAAGTCCTCTTCTTTTGTTTTTAAGGGAACTGCAAAACCAATCCCTGCTTCAAAGGGGTCTTGTTGACCATCAAATTCATTTCCAAATAAAATTAATCCAGCTTCTATTCTAAGTTTATCAAGAGCAGCAAAACCAGCAGGAATTAAACCATCATCTTTTCCTGCTTCCATTAATTTATCCCAAACTTTAGGAGCATGTTTTGGATGACACCATATTTCATAACCAAGTTCTCCGGTGTAACCAGTTCTTGAAACAATTAAAGGAATTCCCTGTAGTTCTTCTATTCTGCAAATGGTGAACCTAAACCATCCTAATTCATCGATCGATGGTTGAGTAGGTGGTGTAAAAATAATTTTTTTTAAAATTTTTCTACTTTTCGGTCCCTGTAAAGAAACGTTACTTATTTGATCTGTTGAATTTTTAACATTGGCATTGAAATTTTTTTTCTTAGCAATTTCTTTTAACCATTCTCCAGCATATTCATCACCACAAATCCATCTAAAACCTGTTTCGCTTAATCTTAGGAGAGTTCCATCATCAAACATCATTCCATTTTCATAACACATAGCTGAATAAACCACCTGACCTACAGAAAGTTTTTTTATATTTCTTGTAAGTGTGTAGTTCATTAACTCTTCTGCATCAGGACCTATTATTTCAAATTTTCTTAATGAAGATAAATCAATTAACACAGCGTCTTTTCTGCAAGCATTGTATTCATTAACTAAACCATGTTTAGTATAATCATTCGGTAACCAAAAACCTCTTGCATCAACAAAGTTTCTAGTAAGCTTTGAAGTTCTTTCGTAAAATCCGGAATTTCTAGTTAATTTTTTTTCTGAGTCTGTTTTCATTCGAAACGCAAATGATTTACTGAATTCTTTATTTTTATCATAAGTTCTAACAAAAATATCAGTAGGATTCCACGAATTACATGCATCAATATCGCTAGGACAAGCTGTTGTTCCAATTGTTAAATCTTTTAAAGCTCTAAACATTACATAATCTCCCGGTCTAGAATAAGACTCATCAGATATAACAGAATTTAAACCCGCAGCAGAAGTATTAAAAAAAAGGTTAATAGCATGCCATCCTTTTTGTTTTTGAACTCCATATTTAGACATACTCTCAGTTAAATTATCTGAGCAATTAGGATGACCAAAGTAACCAGCATCTTCATAATATTTTGAAGTACAAGCAAGATTAAAAGTATCATGCTTACCAACTGTATCTCTTATTACCTCTACCAAGGGTTCATGATCAGTATCATAAAATTTTGAATGCAATCCAGGACCAGGGAAAGTATTTCCCATAAAAGTTCTAGTTGTTTGCCAATCTAATCCTTTTTCTATTCCTTTTTCTAATTTTTTTGTATCAAATGCTACGAAGTCAGAACACTGTCTTCCAGTTGGACTGATTACCTGAATATAATCTCCTTCTTTAACTTGGTAAGATATAGAAGTTTCTTTATTTATATTTTCTTCATATAATGGTTCAAAGACAGGATCTGGTATTACATTTAATTCTTTATCGTTAACGATTTTAAATCTCTTAATAAAAATTGTTAAATCACCTGGAGGATTTTGATTTGTAACATCCATATCTTCTCCAGGTGCAGCAAAAATAGCATAACACTTATCTTGTGATTTAAATTTGATACTTTCTCCTGCTTTAGTATCTGCATCAAATATGATTGAAGATTTTGAATCTGAAATATTTAAGTTTCTTTTTTTTAGTTGATGATTTGTTGCTAATATTGTTTCATCTTTACCATTAAGAATATTTTTAATGAAATTTTTTTCATTGTTTGATTTTAAATTTAAAATTCCGACATCAGATTTACCGTCTTTATTAAAACAAATGATTTCACAAATTTGATTACCTTCATTATTAATAATTTCTAATTCATCATCTGGAAAAATTTGAAAAGCCGTAAGAGCACCTCCATTAACAACATGTCTTTCAACTCCAGGTGGTAAAATATTTAAACCAGGGTATTTAATGTCTTTACTTGTTCCAAACATTTTCTAAAATTTTTTATTATTGATATATTTTTTATCACCAATTTTATTGTTTAAATATATATATATTTTTTAGAACTAATTATCCTTTACCTGACTAATCTTTTTATCATAGAGTGTTGTTATTAATATTAATAGAGGGGAAAAAATGAAAAAAATAATGTCATTATTATCTGCTCTAGTTATTTCTGTAGTAAGTTTTTCAGGAATTTCTAACGCTGATAGCAAAAAGCCCATCGTAATCCCAACTCATAACTGGTCATCACAAATTGTAATGGCGTATGTAATTGGTGGAATTTTTGAAAGCATGGGTAACAACGTAAAATATGTAAACGCTGACTCACAAGCAGTTTATGAATCAATCAGAATTGGAGACGTAACTATTTCTCACGAAGTATGGGAGTCTGCATTCGGTAAATCATTTACTACTGCTTTAGATAAAGGTGGTTTACTTGACTGGGGTGATCATGAGGCAAGAACTCTGGAAGATATGGGTTACCCGAACTGGGTTGTTGAAAAAGGTTTATGCCCAGGTCTACCAGATTGGACAGCTTTAAAAAATCCAGACTGCGCTAAAAACTTTACAACACCTGACTCTCCAGATGGAAAAGGAAGAATGTTGGAAGGACCTCAAAGTTGGCATGGTGATTTAATTCCACAAAGAGTTGAAGCTTTAGGTTTAGGTGATCTTTGGTGGGTTAAATTTGCTGGAGGTGCAGATGCACTTTGGGCAGAATTAGCAGCGGCTGAAAAAGAAGGAAGAGGAACTATAATCTTTAACTGGACACCAAACTTTACAGATGGTGCTGGTTTTACATTTATTGACTTCCCTCCATACACAGCAGGTTGCAGACCAGAAGATGGTGGTGATGGTAAATGTGGTTCTCCTGATGGATACTTGAAAAAAGCAGTTCATGAGGATTTCCCAAAAACTCACCCAGATGCAGCAGCAGCATTTAAAAAGATGTCATTCTCAACAAGTCACATTGGTGCAATGGCAGCTTTAGTTGATGTTGACAAAATGACTCACGAAGATGCAGCTAAAAAATGGTTAGCTGATAATGAGTCAGTTTGGAAAGCTTTTACTAAATAAGGATAAAAGTAAAAAAAATTAAGATCTCCCCCAACTTGTTTGGGGGGGATTTTTTTTTAGTCTATTTTGTGTAAAATAAACCAATGAAACAATTTATAATTTTCATTTTTTTAAGTTTTTTAATTAGTTCTTCCGTTTTTGCACGAAGCACAGGATGTAAAGAAGGAAATTGTGAAAATGGTTTTGGTAAATGGATTTATACCGATAAGACAACTTATGAAGGCGAATGGGTTGCAACAAAAAAAGAAGGTCAAGGAGTTGAGACATGGCCTAATGGATATATTTATAAAGGTGAATTTAAAAATAGTGAATGGAGTGGACAAGGAGTTTTAACATTTCCAGACGGATCAACTTATGAGGGCGAATGGTCCAAAGGTTTCATGAACGGTCAAGGAACTTTTACTTGGGCAGATGGTAAGCAAAAATCAGGCACTTGGATAAATGGAAAGTTGCAAGAGTAATGTCAAAAGAAAATAGTTTAAACAAAACTAAAGACAATTCAAAATCATCAAAGCAATTTATTGGCTTAATAATTGTTACAGCAATAGTGATAGCTTTTTTTGCAGTTCTAAATGGAATATTTGGAGGTGGAGACGAACTTGTTGAAAAAATGAAATTGGAGGAGCAAAGAATTGCTGAAGAGAGAAAACTAAGTGAGTTAATATCTAAATTACCTTCAGGGATACTAGTATCATTCGATGGAACTGACCATTATAGATTAACTGATGAGGTGTATGAGCAAGTATGTAAAGCTACAAAATTAATTCCACAAAGAGCAATTATGGGTGCTAATTTTTTAAATTTTAGAGCACATGAGATTTACACAATAAACGGAAATAAAATTGATGAAACTTTTGTCAAATGGGATCAAGAAAAAGGCAAGTGTTATGCAGGTTTTACAGTAAGTGGAAACAATGTAGGAGTTGACGAAACTATTACCGTTAGTGGAGAAGCTTTGAGTTTTTTAAGTACAGGTATTGATACAAGAGTTTACTATATTAAGAACTTTTAATGATGAAAGGTTACAATAATTAACGTTTAAATTTTATTGAATTTCATATAACTTTATTAAGATTTATGTCTGAGACCGTTATTAAGTGTGAGTCAGTTTATAAAATTTTTGGAGAGAATGCCAAAAAAATGCTTGAAGAGTCAAACGGCAATGTGGATGCAAAAACATTTCAAGAAAATGGTTGCATAGTTGGAGTTAACAACGCTTCGTTTGAAGTTGCAAAAGGAGAAATGCTTGTGGTGATGGGTTTATCTGGTTCAGGCAAATCAACATTACTAAGATGTATTTCAAGATTAACAGATGCAACTGGAGGAAAAATTTTTATAGAAGGCCAAGACCTGCTTCAATTAAACAATAAGGAATTAATTGAGCTTAGAAGAAATAAAATGGGTATGGTTTTCCAAAGCTTTGCCTTGTTACCTCATAAAACAGTTGTAGAAAATATTGCTTTTCCACTTCAGATAAAAGGTACTAAGACCGAAGATAGTATTAGTAGAGCAATGGAAATGGTTAAACTAGTCGGACTTGATGGAAGAGAAAATTATTTTCCAAGAGAACTTTCAGGAGGTCAGCAACAAAGAGTGGGGATTGCACGATCTTTAGCAGTGGAACCTGATATTTGGTTTTTAGATGAACCATTTTCAGCATTAGACCCATTAATAAGAAAAGAAATGCAAGATGAGTTTTTAAGACTGCAAGAAAAATTACAAAAAACTATTATGTTTATTACCCATGATTTTGATGAAGCTTTAAAATTAGCAGATCGAATTGCTATTATGAAAGATGGAATAATAGAGCAGTTAGATACACCTGCTAATATAGTTTTAAATCCTTCAACCGAATATGTACGAAAATTTACTGAGGAAGTTCCAAGAGAGAAAGTTTTAGTCATTGAAGATGTAATGGATAGTTCCAATAAAGATAATTTAGGAGATATTAAAGTTTCAAAAGACGACATTATAGAAAACGTTGCAGAAAAAATTCTCACTCAAGAAAAAATTGTAGGAGTGGTTGACTCAAATAACAATATTATTGGCTCAATAAAACCTTCAACAATTATTGATACAGTTTTTGGAGGAAGAAAAAATATTAGCTAAACCATGGAATATTTAAAAAAATACCCAAAGTTGTTTCAATGGATATTTTTGCTTGTTGTATTTTTTGCCTTATGTTTTGCAATTGAAGTTCCTGAAACATATAAATTTATAAGAGGCCAAGCAGAATTTGTAAAAGATCCAAACCAAAGTGTTTATTTTTTTCTAGGTAAAGAGGTCCGATATTATGCGTTTGACGTGTTTTGGAGATTGCCACCTTTACTTGGTTGGTTGCCTATCTGGATAAACGACAGTTTATTTTTCTTAATGAATGAGTGGATGCCAATGGAGTTTTGGAATGAAGATACTCAAGAGTTTAAAACCAGACCATTGTTATTAGAGATTAGTAGAAATTTAACGTCTTTTATGACGTTTTTGATTGAGTTGATTAGAGAAATTTTACTTGGTGGATTAGAAACTATAGTAGCATTCACTAGCTGGGATTTTATAGATGCTTATCCTTGGTTAGAATTACCTGGTACACCATGGACTATCGTTGCAGCAGGAGCGGCAATACTTGCTTATAGATTAAGTGGTATAGGTTTAGCATTATTTGCTGGTTTAACTATGATCTATATTTCAATATTTGGTCAGTGGAAACCTTCAATGCAAACTCTTTCTTTTATTTTGGTTGCAGCTCCGCTTTCATTTATTTTTGGATTAGGTTTAGGTATTACAGCTTACAAAAGTAAACGAGTGGAAAAAGCTTTGTATCCAATTCTTTTAGTGATGCAAACGATGCCTCAATACGCAGTATTGGTTCCTGCACTTGTTTTATTTGGTGTTGGTGATCATGCTGCAGTTATAATTACAATGGTTGTAGCAGTCCCTCCAATGATTTTATTAACTATTTTAGGACTAAGAGCAGTTCCTCCAGAAGTGATTGAAGCAGGAAGAATGAGTGGCTGTACAAACTGGCAGTTAATGTTAAAAGTACTTATTCCAACAGCAAGAAGAGATATTTTAATTGGAGTTAACCAAGTTATCATGGTTTGTTTTTCAATGGCAGTAATTTCTGCTTTTATTGGTGCTAAAGGATTAGGGTTCAACCTATTGCTTGCTCTAAACCAACTTAATATTGGTTTAGCTCTTGAAGCAGGTTTATGTATCAGTTTGATTGCAATTCTATTAGACAAGATGTCATTAGCTTGGGCAAATCAACAACAAGATTATTTTGGCAATCTTACTTTTTTCCAAAGAAATAAAAATATTATATTTTTTGGTGGATCAATAGCTGTTGGAATTATTCTTGCCTATATTGGTACATTTGTTTTTAAAGATACATTTAATTATTTATTTGAAGTTCCACACAATAAAGGACTTTCAACAGCTGATTTTTGGAATAAGGGTGTTGATTGGATTTTTGATACTTTCTTTGTTTACATAAAAGCATTTAATACATGGTTAATTACAGAAGTGCTTCAACCAATGAGAGCTTTATATTTAAGAATGCCAGCTGTTGCCACATTAGTATTGGCTGTTGGAGCAGGATATTTAATTGGAGGAATTAGATCAGCTTTAGTTGTTGCTGCTTTAACTTTATTTATAGCATTAAGTCCATGGTGGGATAGAGCACTTGTTACATTATATATGGCAACTTTTGGAGTTGTTGTTTCTTGTTTAATAGGTTTTACAGTTGGAACTTTATGTTTCCAAAATAAAAAGTCAGCAGCATTTATGTTAGGAGTTTGCGATATTTTTCAAACGTTTCCATCATTCGTATACTTAATTCCAGTAATGATGTTATTTGGAATTACAGACACTTCAGTTTTAATTGCAGTAATTGTTTACGCAACAATTCCAGCAACTAGATATACTATTGAAGGATTAAGAAGTGTGCCCGCTGGTTTACATGAAGCTGCAACAATGTCTGGTGTTAATAAATTTCAAAGATTAACTAAGATTGAATTTCCTTTGGCTTTCCCGCATATGATGCTTGGAATAAATCAAACAATTGTATTTGCCTTATTTATGGTCATTATTGGAGCTTTTATTGGAACAGAAGATCTTGGCCAATACATTTTAAAGGCATTATCAGATAAAAATGGTGCTGGAATTGGATTAACCTTAGGTATCTGTGTTGCTTTCATAGGTTTGATTTTTGATAATTTAATAAGAACTTGGGTTGAGAAAAGAAAAAAATATTTAGGTATAGCTTAGTCCATTGAAAAAATTTATTATTTCCATCGATCAAGGAACGACATCTTCAAGAGTAATTTTATTTGATACAAAAGGTAATGTTGTTTTTGTTTCACAATATGAACTTAAACAATATTTTCCAAAAAATGGCTGGGTTGAACATAATCCAAATGAGATCTGGTCCACAACTCTTAAAGCTTTAAAACAAGTTATAAATAAAGCAAAAAAATTAAAAGGTAACATACTCACAATCGGAATTACAAATCAAAGAGAAACTACAATTTTATGGAATAAAAAAACAGGAAAGCCAATTTATAATGCAATTGTATGGCAAGATAGAAGAACCCAAGATTATTGTAAATTACTTAAGAAAAAAAATTATGAAAACTCATTTAGAAATAAAACTGGATTATTTATAGATCCATATTTTTCAGCAACTAAAATTAAATGGATTTTAGACAATGGTAAAATTTCAAAAAAACTACTTGGTTCAAATGATTTATTGTTTGGAACTGTAGATACATTTTTAATTTGGAAATTAACAAAAGGTAAGCAGCATTTAACTGAAGCATCTAATGCAAGCCGAACAATGCTGTATAATATAAATAATAATAAATGGGACAAAGAAATTTTAAAAAAACTAAATATTCCACAAAAGATTTTACCAGAAGTCAAAAATTCAGCAGATAATTTTGGAAAAACAGATAAAAAAATTACAGGAGTTGAAATTTCAATTTCAGCAGTTCTTGGTGATCAGCAAGCCGCAGCATTTGGACAAACTTGTTTTGAAAAAGGATCTATAAAAAGTACATATGGCACTGGTGCATTTGTTATTATGAATACCGGCCCAAAGAAAATTAATTCAAAAAATAAATTACTGACTACTATTTATTATCGATTAAATAATAAAAATACTTACGCCTTAGAAGGTTCAATTTTTATAGCTGGCGCAGGGGTTCAATGGTTAAGAGATAAAGTAAATTTGATCAAAAAAGCATCTGAAACTGAAACGATTTCAAAATCATCTAAAATTAATGATGGTGTTTTTGTTGTACCAGCTTTTAGCGGAATGGGAGCACCTTATTGGAGACCAGATGCAAGAGGAGTAATCACAGGACTAACAAGGGACAGTGATTGGAAAAGTATAGTGAGAGCGACAGTAGAATCTGTTGGTTATCAAAGTTTTGATTTATTTGACTCAATGAACAAGGATGGTTTGAAACCAAGAATAATTAAGGTAGATGGTGGAATGGTTGCAAATAATTGGTTCACACAATTTTTAGCTGACATTATTAATTTAAAAGTAGTTAGACCAAAAATATTAGAGACAACTGCTTTGGGTGTAGCTTTATTGGCTGGACTTCAAATAGGAGAATATAAATCTTTAAATCAAATCAAAAATATGTGGAAAAAAGATCGTGTTTTCTCACCAAATATTAAAAAAACATTAAGAAATGAACTTTTAGCAGGATGGAAACTAGCAATTAAAAAAACTTTAGCGTAACTAGACTTATGAAAAAAGTTTTAATAATAGGAGCGGGCGCAATGGGTGCCGCATTTACTTTTCCCCTTGCTGATAATAATCATAAAGTAACTTTGACCGAGCCTTACAGTAAAGATCTCTTAAATAAATTAATAACAAAAAACAAATTTCATCCAGCATTAAAACTTAAATTGTCAAAAAAAGTTTCTATCAAAAAATTTTCATCAGACTTACTTAATAAAAAATGGGACTTAGTTGTTGTTGCTGTAAGTTCTATTGGAATTGAAATGGTTAAAAATCATTTAAAAAATATAAATAGAAAAATCTCTATTCTTGTTTTAACCAAAGGTCTTAAATTTGATCAAAGTGTTAAGAAAATTACTACTATGTCTGAACAACTAAGCAAAGGAAATCAAAATTTAAATATTTCAGTATTAAAAGGACCTTGTTTGGCAAAAGAGTTAGCAAAAAAAATCAAAAGTTACACTGTGATAGCAAATAAGAATATTAATATTGCAAAAAATATAGGA
The DNA here is from genome assembly GCA_902533445.1 of uncultured Pelagibacteraceae bacterium. Lineage (GTDB taxonomy): Bacteria > Pseudomonadota > Alphaproteobacteria > Pelagibacterales > Pelagibacteraceae > Pelagibacter. The sequence continues at coordinate 81,337 of CACALX010000006.1, read as the reverse complement.
AAATTAATCTCTACTAAATATTACAAAACAGAATATTCAAGTGATGTGAAAGGTGTTGAATTTTCATCTGCAATTAAAAACATATATTCAATGATTATTGGATCAGGTGAAGGTGAAAATACTTCCTCAGCTTTATTTAGAAAATCGTTAGATGAAATGGAATATTTAATAAAATATTTTAGAGGAAAAAAAGAAACAGTTCATGGTTTAGCTGGAGTAGGTGACTTGTATGTTAGTGCTGTTGGAGGAAGAAACAGTAAAATGGGGGAATACTTAGGAAAAGGCTATACTTTTAGAATTGCAAAATATAAGTTTATGAAAAATGATACAGTTGAGGGCGCAGATCTAGCTAAAGAGATTGCACCCTATATATTGAAAAAAATTAATAAAAATAAAATACCACTTATGCATGCACTTTTAAGTGCAATCACAAAAAATAAAAAATTAAAAGTTAACTATTAATTATTTATTTAAAAAAGTCTTCATCGAGTCATCCATCGCAGTTTCCCATGGAGTATGGTGTAAAGGTGCAACAGAACCTGTAACAGGTGATGAAAACGATTTGTTTCTGTAAGTTAAGATATCCTCTACTTTATGATGCTCCCATTCTTTGAAATGTTTTCTAATTAATTCAAAATCTATTTTTGGATAATCAGATATATCATGAAGTTCTTTTGTGTACTCAGTTTGAAAATCAATCATTTGATCTGGGTTTTCTAATTTTTCCTCCATAGCAACCCATTTATTGATATCTTTGTTGATTTCATCAGCACTTGGCATTTTAATTTTATCCATAATCACATCTCTTGCAAACCATGCTTGGCAATCAAACATATTAAAAGTATGGAATTGGTCTTGCATACCAAGATATAAAAGTTTGTGATTATTTTGCCAAACAACTCCTTTGTATAATTTCGGCGGATATAATCTGTTATGTGTTTTTAACTTAATACTTTCATCTAAAAATGGAAAATGATGTAGGTAACCTGTACACAAGATTATTGCATCTGCATCTTGTTCAGTACCATCTTTAAAAATTGCTTTTTTCCCTTCCAATCTATCTAGATAATGAACTTCTTTCATACCTCTAGGCCATTTAAATCCCATAGGTGCATTTCGATATCCAATAGTTACACTTTTAGCCCCATATTTATTACACTGTAGAGCAACATCCTCAGCTGAATAACTGCTTCCTAAAACAATCACATCTTTTCCTCTAAACTCTTCTGCATCTCTAAAATCATGTGAATGCATTATTCTTCCTGGAAAAGAATTCATTCCTTTATATTCAGGAATAAAAGGAACAGAAAAATGGCCAGTAGATACAACTAAATAATCAAATGTATCTTTTGAAATTTCATCTTTAGCTTTGTCTTGATAAGTTATTTCGAATTTTTCATTGCTGAAAGTTACATTGGTTACTTTTGTATTTAATTTAACTTTATTTTTAATTTTACCTTTGCTTACTCTTCCAAGAATATAATCTTGCAAAACTTCTCTTGGCGGAAAAGAAGGAATTGGTTGTCCAAAATGTTCATCAAAAGAATAATCAGCAAACTCCAAACATTCTTTAGGGCCATTTGACCATAAATATCTATACATACTATTATGAACTGGATCTCCATATTGGTCACTACCTGTTCTCCAATTATAATTCCACAAACCTCCCCAATCTTCTTGTTTCTCAAAACAAACTATTTCAGGAATTTTTTCACCTTTATTCTCCAGATGTTCAAATGCTCTTAACATTGAAAGACCACAAGGTCCTGCTCCAATAATTGCAATTTTGCTCATTGTAATTTCTCCAGTTTATAAATATGCTTTCTAAATATAAACAAATATAAAATAAAATTACAATATAAATATTAACTCAAAATGGCTGAGATAAATATTTCAAACATAAATAAATCTTTTGGATCTACACATGTGATCAAAGATATTTCTCTAGATATTAAAAGTGAATCTTTCACTGTGTTAGTTGGACCAAGCGGATGTGGTAAATCAACAATGTTAAGAATGATTGCTGGCTTAGAGGAGATTAACTCAGGAACAATTTCAATAGATGGACAAGTTGTTAATGATCTTCCGCCAAAAGAAAGAAATATCGCAATGGTCTTTCAATCATATGCTTTGTATCCACACATGACTGTGTTTGATAACATGGCTTTTGGATTAAAGATTGAAAAAAAATCTAAAGAAGAAATTACAGAAAGAGTTATGGAGGCTGCTAAAATTCTTCAAATTGAAGAATACTTAGAGAGAAAACCAAAACAATTGTCAGGAGGACAAAGACAAAGAGTTGCAATTGGTAGAGCCATAACAAGAAAACCAAAAGTATTTTTGTTTGACGAACCTTTGTCTAATTTAGATGCAGCCTTAAGAGTTCAGATGAGAGTAGAATTAGCTAAATTGCATGATCAATTAAATGCAACAATGATTTATGTTACACACGATCAAACAGAAGCAATGACACTTGCAGATGATATAGTTGTATTAGATCAAGGTATTGTTTCTCAAAAAGGATCACCTTTAAAGCTTTACAACGAACCTGAAAATTTATTTGTAGGTGGGTTTATTGGTTCACCAAAGATGAACTTTATTAATTCTAAAGTTATAAGTTCTAATAATTCTGGAACCGAAGTAGAAATTTCAGGACAAGAAAAAATTATTGTTCCAAAAACTTCAGATAAAGTTTCACCTGGTGATAATGTAAAGATTGGTATCAGACCTGAGCATATCTTAATAAATAGTGGTGAAAAATGTTGGGAGAGTAAGGTATTCGTGATTGAAAAATTAGGTTCTTCTACTTTTTTATATCTAGAAAAAGAGGGGGAGCCATTAGTAGTCCAAACTGATGGAGCTAGTAAAGTCAATGTTGGAGATAGTCTTAGTTTAGGATTCGATCTAAACAAATGTCATTTATTCGACAACAATAATTTAGCCTTTAAATAAAGGTTTTTTTTAAAAAATTTTTGAAATTACCCCATTACAGTGATGACATTATTGCATAGGAATTTTATTCAAAAAATATTAAAGTTTAAAATATAAATTAATAAGAGGTAATTATGTTTAAAAAAACTTTAATACTATTATCTGCTGTAGCATTTTTTATAAACAATGTTGCGTTTGCAGATATCAAGTTTTGGACAACTGAAACTCAACCAGCAAGAATGGCGAAGCAAGAAGATATGGCTAAAGCCTTTGAAGCAAAAACTGGTATTGCAGTTGAAGTTATTCCAATCGATGAAAAAGAATTAGGTAAAAGAGCAACAGCTGCAGCTGCAGCAGGTGATTTACCTGATGTAATTTATCATACACTACAGTATGTGTTGCCATGGGCTGAAGCAGGAATTTTAGATGTTGATGCCAACAACGAAGTTGTTAAGGAATTAGGTAAAGATACATTTGCAACTGGCGCTTTAAAAATGGCTAAAAAAGGAACAAAGATAGCAGCTGTTCCTGTTGATGGTTGGACTCAAATGATTGTTTATAGAAAAGATCTTTTTGAGGAAGCTGGATTAGAACCACCAACAAGCTATGCCAATATAATTAAAGCAATAGATGCTTTGTCATCTAACGATATGTTTGGATTTGTTGCTGCAACAAAAACAGATGAAAACTTTATGAGCCAAGTTTTGGAGCATGTTTTTTTAGCACAAGGAGTAAATATTGTTAAAAAGGGTGGAATTCAAAAACAAGGCTGGAGAATTAAAAAATCATTAGAATTTTATAAAGCAATAGCAAAAGCAAGTCCTCCAGGAGAGTTATACTGGAAACAATCAAGAGAACTTTACTTTGCTGGAAAAACTCCAATGATTATTTGGTCACCATTTATTATGGATGAGCTTGCTGGATTAAGAGATTCAGCTCCACCAACTATAAATAGTGATCCTACATCACCAGAGCTAGCATCAAAAACAGGTTTCATAACTAATTTTAGTGGACCTAACAATTCAGATGGTGCTGCTTGGGCAGATATAAGATATTTCGGTATTACAGCTGATGCTGATACTGATGAAGCAAAACAATTTGTAATGTATTCTATGGACGAAGGTTATACGAGTACTTTATCAATTGCACCAGAGGGTAAGTTTCCAGTTAGAAGAGGAAATTCATCCGATCCAGAAGCGTTTACAAAAGCTTGGAGCAAGTTGCCTGTTGGTGTAGATAGAAAAGCTGCTTTATCAGATCTGTATTCATCAGATGTTATCAATAATATTGTAGCTGGTTTGGATACTGCTAGTAGATGGGGAGTTAAAGAAGGTGAACTCTCTAGAGCTTCAAAAGTAATCAATTCTCAATTCTTAAATAGAATTACAAGGTTGTATATTGATGATCAAATTGATGTAGATGAAGCAGTTGATATGATCAATAAATCTTTAGCACAATTCAATTAATTTTAATTTTTTAAAAAAGCGGATAATATTACTTATCCGCTTTTTTTATGAGTAATTCACTTTCAAAAATAGAAAAAAGAACTGCCTATGCTTTAACTTTGCCTGCAGTTCTTATTGTATTTGCAATAGTATTATTTCCAATTTTTTCCAATGTTTGGATTAGTTTTAAAGAAGTTCAATTAAAAGATATAAGAATTCCAGAGCCAAGAGCAAAAAAAATAGTTAAATCTGTTAAAAACGAAGACTCAAAAATTAAAATTATTTATAAATTAAGAAATAGCTCTTTAATTCAAGATATTAGAGATGTTAAATTTCAGGATAAATTTCCAAACAATGTTCAGCCAGTTGATTTAGATGAGAGATGTAATTTTATTTCAAATAAAGTTCAGTGTAATTTTGGTGATTGGTCTAAAAAATATAGAGAGCAATTTGTAATTTTTTTTGAAACAAAAAACGGTGAAAAAATTGATAAAAAACAATTTAAGTTAAATAAAACAAAATTAAAAGGAAAAGCAGACAACATTCTTTTAACAAGTGATTTTACTTTATTAAATTTTAAAAAAGTATTCACGAACTATGAATTTAAAGATTTATTATTAACAACGTTTTATTATACTTTTTTTGGAACAGTTGGCGCAATTGTTTTTGGAATTTTATCAGCCCAAATGGTAAATCAAAATTTTAGAGGTCGAAGTTTTATTAGGAGCACGCTATTGTTTCCCTATGTAGCTCCTGTTGTTGCCCTGGCTTTTACTTGGGAACTCCTATTAGATCCTAATAGTGGTACTTTAAATAATTTATTACTCAATTATAATATCATTGATAAGCCAATAAATTTGTTGGGACAAAAGTATGTATCAATTTTTGTTTTTGGTTTTGAATTTAAATTAAGATTAGCTTTAACAACCGTTATTATCTTTGAAATCTGGAGATATTTTCCGTTAGCATTTCTTTTTATATTAGCAAGACTTCAAGCAGTTCCTAAAGAACTATATGAGGCAGCAGATATTGATGGAGCTGGTCCTTACACTAAATTTATTAATATAACACTGCCACAGATAACAGCAGTGATTTCTATTTTATTTATGATTAGATTTATTTGGAACTTTAATAAGTTTGAAGATATTTTTCTTTTAACAGGTGGTGCCTCAGGAACGAGAACGCTTCCAATAAATGTTTATGAACAGGGGTTTTCAATAGGAGATATTGGAATGGGATCAGCTGTTTCGATTGTGATTGTACTATTACTTTTATTTTTCATGTTAATTTATTTTAAACTGATAGGAAAAAGGGCCAATGAGAGTTAAATCAATTATCACTTTCAGTATAATTTCTTCGTTTTTCTTATTTTCTCTAGTTTCTATTTGGAAAATACTATCTACGTTACAAGGAATTGAACTTAAAACTTTAAATTTCAATTTTTATTTTTTAAGTGGAATTATAATTTCTTGTGTTTCAATTTTCTTGGGTAAAAAATTAAACAAACTATCTATAGTGATTATATTATCATCAGTGTTTGTATTGATTGATTATTTTATAAATAGTTCTTTACCTATTTGGCATTATATAGGAACTTTTCTGATACTATTATTTTTTGTTAATAAACTATCTAAATATAATAAAAAAAACTTTAGTTATAATTTTTCTGTACAAATTATATTTTTTGATTTTTTAACTTTGTTTGGAATAATCTTTTTTTCTTTCGTAATTTTATTCCCATTTTACTTGATGTTAGTTACAAGTTTTAAAACACAGGCTCTTTTATTAATTAATCCTTTAGATTTCAGTATCGATTTTACACAAAATATAAAATCTTTATTCAAATCCTATATTATAGTTTTCACAGAATATAATTTTGGCAAATACATGCTGAATAGTTCAATTGTATCGATAGGCACAGTTATAATTACTTTATTACTTGGGATCCCAGCAGCTTATGCGGTTGCAAGATTAAATTTTTTTGGTAAACATTTTTTGTCTACCTCAATTTTAATTATTTATATGTTTCCTGCTATAGTGCTGGTGATTCCTTTATACACTGTTTTTAGTCAATTAGGGTTAAGAAATTCTGTATTTGGATTATTGATTATTTATACAGCTACAACTCTGCCTGTAGCAATTTATATGCTCCAGGGATATTTTAAAAGTATTCCAAAAGAGCTTGAAGAAGCAGGTATAATGGATGGGCAAAATTGGTTTGGAATTATCGTTAAAATCATTTTACCTTTAAGTTTACCTGCAATTGCTTCTGTAGCATTGTATGTATTTATGATTGCTTGGAATGAGTTTTTATTTTCACTGATGTTCTTAGATAGTCCTAGCTCATTCACGCTATCAAGAGCGATACAGTTTTTAAATGTCGGAGCTGAAACTCCAAGACAATATTTGATGGCAGGTTCAGTTGTTGTGACTTTACCAATTTTATTTATTTTTGTTTATTTTGAAAAATATTTAGTTAGCGGGTTAACATCAGGGAGCGTAAAAGGATAATGAATAGGTATATTAAAAATGCCCAAAAAATTTTAATTGGAAATAGAAAAAGGGGATATACTCTACCTACAAATAACAAGCTATATCCTGCACAATGGAACTGGGATTCAGCATTTATTGCATTAGGGTATTCCTACTTTAATTTAAATTTTGCATTAAAAGAAATTAAGACACTTTTAGATGGTCAATGGAAGGATGGAATGATTCCACATATATTGTTTCATAATACAAAGACAAATTATTATCCTAATCACACTGCTTGGAATTGTGGAAATAAAATTCGCTCATCTGGCATTACCCAACCTCCAGTACTTGCAAGTATATTAAAAGAAATAATAGATAAAAACAAAATTACCAAAATACAAAGAAAAGAAATTAAAAAATTTGTAATTAAAATTAAGAAATCTCATGATTGGTTTATTAAAAATAGAGATCCAAAAAAAACTGGTTTAGTTTCAATACTTCATCCTTGGGAAAGTGGGTACGACAATTCCTCCCTATGGGACGAACCAATGAAAAAGGTGAAAATTGAAAAAAATATTCAATATAAAAGAGCTGATAATAAAGTTATTAATCCCGAACACAGACCTCTAAATATTGATTATGATAGATATGTTACAATCAAAAATTATTTAAAAAAAAAGAAGTATAATCCAAAAAAAATATTCAAAACCTCATTGTTTAATGTAGTTGATATTGGATTTAATTCTATATTTCTTAAATCTAATAAAGATTTAATAACACTTTTAAAAAAATTTAATTTAGATAGTTCAACAATTATTAATTATATAAAAATTACTGAGAAAAATATTTTAAAATATTTTGATAAAAAAAAAGAAAATTTTTTTTGTTTTGATCTAAGAAATAAAAAAAAAATATTTATTCCATCAATTACAAATTATTTGATTTTGTATGCTGATATTAAAAATAGTAAAATTAACGATATCTTAATTAAAAACTTAAAAAAACATAATTTAAAAGAAAAATATTTTTTTTCTTCAATAAAAACTAATCACAAAAGTTTTGAGGAAAAACGTTATTGGAGAGGCCCAGTTTGGATTAACTGTAACTGGTTTATATACAAGGGTCTAATGAATAAAGACGAAAAATACTCAAACAAAATTAAAGAACGTACTGTTAGATTGGTAGAAAAAAAAGGATTTCATGAATATTATAGTTGCAAGAATGGTAAACCTATGGGCGCAAATAATTTTTCTTGGTCAGCAGCGTTATATTTAGATTTAATAAATAATTAATTTTTAAGTGATAAATTAATCAAATAAATATATTCTTGATAGAGTAATAATATGAATTGGAATTATCCTACTACTATTTGGTTTGGATCAGGTAAAAAAGAAGATCTTGCAACCGCCTGTTTGAACTTAAAAATTAAAAGTCCACTTTTTGTAACTGATAAAGATCTTTTAAATCTTCCGATGACTTCAAAAGTAATTAAAAAATTAAAAAAAGACTTCGATCATTTACAAGTATTTTCACAATTTTCAGGAAATCCAACTGGAAAAAACGTAATGGAAGGGGTCTCTTTATATATAGAAAAAAACTGTGATGGAGTAATTGCTTTTGGAGGGGGTAGTGCATTAGATGTTGGAAAGGGAATAGCCTTTATGTGCGGTCAGAAAAGACCTATATGGGATTTTGAAGATATAGGTGATTATTGGACAAGAGCTGATGGAAATAAAATTTCTCCAATCATAGCAGTTCCGACTACTGCAGGAACAGGCTCAGAAACAGGAAGGGCTTCAGCCATTATTAATGAAGAAACAGGAATAAAGAAAATAATTTTTCATCCGAAAATTTTACCTTCTATTGTAATTTTAGACCCAAATTTAACTAAAGATCTTCCACCAAGAATAACTGCTGCAACAGGTATGGATGCACTTGCTCACAATCTTGAAGCTTTTTGCGCGCCTGGATTTCATCCAATGGCAGATGGAATTGCACTTGAGGGTATTAGATTAATTAAAAATTCTTTAATAGAGGTTTATAAAAATGGCACGAACATAGAGGCTAGATCTGAAATGTTAGCAGCTTCTAGTATGGGCTCTACTGCATTTCAAAAAGGCCTTGGAGCAATTCACTCTCTAAGCCATCCAATAAATGCTCAATTCGATGTACATCATGGGTTAACAAACGCAATATTTATGCCCTATGTCTTAACTTTCAATAAATCTGTTATTGAAAACAAGATTGTATCTATTTGTAATTATCTTAGTCTAAATAATTCATTTGAAAGTTTTTTAGAATGGATATTAAATTTGCGTAAAGATTTAAATATTCCCCATAAACTTTCAGATGTTATGGAATGTAATGAAATTGATTTGGATAAACTTTCTTTAATGGCATTTGAAGATCCATCTACAGGAAGCAATCCAAAAAAAATAACACAAGAAGATTTAAAAGAGATGTACAAAAAAAGTATTTCAGGAGAATTATTTTAATGAAGAAAATTTTGGTTGTAGAGGGCAATATAAAAGAGGAAAATCAAAGTTTCTCAGAGGCTGGTATTCAAACTCATACAGAAAGCTTAAAACATAGCCTTTCCTATTTTACTGACCAATTAAATATAGATGTGGTTAATCCATCTTCAGATGAAAATATAAGTGAGAATATAGATAGCCTAGAAAGTTATGATGGTCTTATTTGGGGCGGAAGTAGTTTAAATATTTATAACAATACCCCTGAAATTATAAGACAAATTGAATTTATGAGAGAATGTCAAAAAAAAATCAAAAAAGTTTTAGCGATATGTTGGGGAATGCAGGTTGCAGTAACTGCTGCAGGAGGAGAAGTAAAAAAAAGTGAGAAGGGATCACATCGAGGAATTGCAAGAGATATTGAAATTAATGAAAATGGCTTAAATCATCCATTATATAAAAATAAAAATAAAAAGTTTAACACCCCAGCATTTAATTTTGATGAAGTTGTAACTCTACCAGAAAATTCAACTCTGCTAGCTTCGAACCCAATTAATAATGTTCAAGGTTTAAATTTTAAAATTGGAAATTGTGATGTTTGGGGCCTTCAGTATCATCCAGAAATTACATATAATAAAATGATTAATTTAATTATATTCAGAAAAGACAGACTAATAAAACGTGGCGCCTTTAAAGATCAAAATCATATAAATGATCACATAAAGATTATAGAAATAGAAAATAAAAAACTAGATAAACTTTCCAGAATGAGAGAATTAGAGAATTGGCTAGACTATCTTAACTTAGAATAATCCTTCAATCTCGCCTTTTTCATTTAGTTTAATCGAGTCAGCTGCTGGAACTCTAGGAAGTCCAGGCATTGTCATAATCTCACCACATACAACAACAACAAATTCAGCACCTGATGAAAGCCTTACTTCTCTGACTGGTAGTACATGTCCAGTAGGAGCTCCCTTTAAACCAGGATCAGTTGAAAAACTGTATTGTGTTTTTGCAATGCATACAGGTAATTTACCAAAACCCTTTTCTTCAAAGTCTTTCAATTGTTGTCTTACTTTTGTATCAGCCACTACCTCACTAGCGCTATAGATTTCTTGTGCAATTTTTTCAATTTTTTTGAATAAAGGCATATCATCTTCATATAAATATTTAAAAGTATCTTTATTATCTTCACAAATTTCAGCTACATTTTTGGCTAATTCTAATGTTCCCTGACTTCCATGAGACCAATGAGTACATTTTGATGCTTTTACTCCTTGAGTTTCACAAAAATCTAACAGGGTTTTCATTTCTTCATCGGTGTCAGTTATAAAATGATTAACAGCAACTGTAACTGGTAAGCCAAATTTTCTTATATTATTAATATGCCTTCTTAAATTAACCATTCCATCTTTTAGGGCAGTAACGTTTTCTTTTTTTAAATCATCCTTTGCAACGCCACCATGCATTTTTAAAGCTCTAATTGTTGCAACAATGACTACGCAATCTGGTTTTATTCCTGACTTTCTACATTTAATATCTAAAAATTTTTCTGCCCCAAGGTCAGCTCCAAATCCTGCTTCTGTTACAACATAATCTGCTAATTTTAAACCTGCTTTAGTAGCAATTACAGAATTACATCCATGAGCAATATTTGCAAAAGGTCCCCCATGAATTATTGCAGGATTATTTTCCAAAGTTTGAGTTACATTTGGTCTAATTGCATCTTTTAATAGAACTGTCATTGGTCCTTGCGCATTTAAATCTTTTGCGTAGATTGCCTTCTTGTCTCTAGTGTATCCGATTGTAATATTACCAATCCTTTTTTCTAAATCCCCTAAGTCAACTGCTAAGCAAAATATAGCCATTATTTCAGAGGCAACAGTAATATCAAAGCCATCTTGTCTAGGATATCCGTTTGCAACACCCCCAAGATCTACAACTATTGATCTTAAGGATCTATCGTTCATATCCATAACTCTTTTCCAAACAACTCTTCTAACATCAACATTTAATTTATTTCCCCAATAGATATGATTGTCTATTAGTGCTGACAATAAATTATGAGCAGAAGTAATCGCGTGAAAATCTCCAGTGAAATGTAAATTTATTTGTTCCATTGGCACAACTTGAGCGTAACCACCACCAGCGGCTCCACCTTTCATTCCAAAAGAAGGACCAAGACTTGGTTCTCTCAAGCAAACAATAGATTTTTTACCTATTTTATTTAATCCATCGTGCAGGCCAACAGAAGTAGTCGTTTTACCTTCACCGGCTGGCGTAGGTGTAATTGCAGTAACCAAAATTAATTTACCGTCTGGTTTATCTTTTAGTGTATCTAAATATTCCAAGTTTATCTTTGCAATATGTCGACCCATAGGACTGAAAGCTGTACTTTCATCAGGGACATTAATTTTATTTAAAACATCATTTATTGGTTGCATTTTAGCTTCTCTAGCTATTTGAATATCTGATTTTATTTCACTCATTAATAATCCTTTAAATTATAAAATATTTAACTGTCGACTTCTTATCCTTTTTTGACATTTTTGGAAACTTCTAAAAAATATATATAAAAAAAATAAGAACTATTTAAATTCATTAATATAAAATTTGCATATGCAAAAGTATTCTATTTTTAGCTTAGTTAAAAATGCACTAACAGGTCATCAAAATTGGGATTTAGCTTGGAAAGACCCAAATCCGAAAGAGGAATATGATGTTGTTATAATCGGGGGTGGAGGACATGGTCTAGCCACAGCATATTACCTTGCTAAAGAACATCAAATTACAAAGGTAGCAATCATTGAAAAAGGATGGATTGGTGGTGGAAATGTTGGACGTAACACTACTATTATAAGATCAAATTATATGCATGACGAAAATGGTCTCTTCAGTGAGTTTGGAATGGATTTATGGAGAAAGATGAGTCAGGACCTAAATTACAATGTAATGTTTTCTCCAAGAGGAATTATTAATCTCGCACATTCAGATGCGCAAATGAATGCATATGCAAGAAGAGGGAATTCGATGAGATTAAATGGAATCGATGCCGTTCTTTTAAATAGAGAAGAAGTGAAAGAATTAATTCCAATGGCTGACTTTTCAGATAACGTAAGATTTCCAATCTTTGGTGGATTGATGCAGCCAAGTGCAGGAACTGCTCGTCATGATGCAGTTGCTTGGGGATATGCACGTCAAGCCGACTCGATGGGAGTGGATATAATTCAAAATTGCGAGGTCACAGGCTTTGATGTTTCTGCAGGAAAAATAAAAGGTATCAGAACATCTAGAGGAAATATTAAAGCAAAGAAAGTTGGTCTATGCGTTGCAGGTAGTACAAATATTTTGGCAGAAAAATTAAATATTACTTTGCCAATTGAAACTCATCTTTTACAAGCTTGTGTTTCTGAACCAGTTAAACCAGTTTTAGATAAAGTTGTAACTTTTGGTGCAGGTCACTTTTATATTAGTCAATCAGATAAAGGTGAAATGGTAATGGGTGGAGACCTTGATGGTTACAATAGTTACGCTCAAAGAGGTAATCTTCCAACATTACAACATGTTTTAACTGAAGGAATTGCGATGATGCCATTTTTAAGTAAATTAAAAATGTTAAGAACTTGGGGTGGGATCATGGACATGTCAATGGATGGTTCACCAATAATTGATAAAACTCACATTGAAGGTTTGTATTTAAATTGTGGATGGTGTTATGGAGGCTTTAAAGCAACTCCAGCATCAGGATGGACATTTGCACATACTATTGCTCAAGATAGAGTTCATGAATTAAATGCAGGATATAGTTTGAACAGATTTAGTACTGGTCATCTTATTGATGAAAAAGGTCTTGGTACAAAAACTTGGATTTCGTAAATGTTACATATTAAATGCCCACATTGTGGAATGAGATCTCAAAATGAATTTTCTTATGGTGGAGATGCTACTGTTAAAAGACCAGAACTAAATAAAGAAGTTACAGATCAAGAATGGGATAATTTCGTATATAATAGAGTAAGTCCTAGAGGAAAACATTTAGAACTTTGGCAGCATTTATCTGGTTGTAGACAGTGGATAAAAGTTGAAAGAGATACTGCAACACACGAAATTTTTAAAACTTACAAGGCTAACGAAGAAATTGCTTAATGACTCAGAGTTATCGAATAGAAACAGGTGGCTTAATAAATAGAAATAAAAAAATTTCTTTTAAGTTCAATGGTACATCTTATTTTGGTTATGAAGGTGATACATTAGCTTCAGCTTTATTGGCAAATGGTGTTCATTTAGTTGGTAGAAGTTTTAAATATCATAGACCAAGAGGGTTTTTTGGTGCAGGGGTTGATGAACCGTATGCAGTTGTTCAACTTTATAGAAATGGAGAAACGGAGCCAAATATTAAAGCAACTGAACAAGAATTATTTGAAGGATTAGAGGCAAGCAGTGTTAATTGTTGGCCAAGTGTCAATTTTGATATTGGAGCAATAAATAATTTTTTAAAGATATTTTTACCTGCAGGATTTTATTATAAAACTTTTATGTGGCCAAAAAGCTTTTGGTATAAAATTTATGAGCCTTTTATAAGAAAAGCAGCTGGATTAGGTGTAGCTTCAACAAAACACGATAAAGAGAGATATGAACATAAATATGAGTATTGTGATCTTTTAATTGCTGGATCTGGACCATCAGGTTTAGCGAGCGCTTATTCTGCAGCCAAAAATGGAGCCAAAGTTATTTTAGCTGAGGACAAACCAAGATACGGTGGTTCACTATTAACGAGTGATGTGAATATAGGTAATCAATCCGGAAAAGATTGGGCAGACGGTATTATCTCAGAATTGAAAGAGATGCCAAATGTAACCGTAAAAAATAGATCTCAAGTTTTTGGATACTACGATCACAACATGTTGGTAATGTCTGAAAAAGTTAGTGATCATTTACCTAAAACTAAAAAATATCATCCTAATAAAAGACTTTGGTACATCAGAGCAAAAGAAGTTCTAATTTCATCTGGATCAATTGAAAGACCAATTGTTTTTGGAAACAATGATACTCCTGGAGTAATGCTTTCATCTGCAGCTAAAGAATATTTAAAAGTTTATGGTGTCTTAGTTGGAAAAAAACCTTTGGTATTTACAAACAATGATAGTGGCTATGAAACTGCAATTGAATTTAAAAAACATGGAGTTGAGCCTATAGTTTTAGATTCAAGATCAAATCCACAATCAGAAATTATTGATGAAGCAAAAAATTTAGGAATCAATATTAAAAATTCATATGTAGTAGTTGCAGCACAAGGTTATAAAAAAGTAAAATCAGCTGATGTGGCAACTATTTCTGAAGACAAGAAAACACTTGGCAAAATAGAAAATATAAATTGTGACTGTATATGTGTTTCTGGATTTTGGACACCTACAATTCATTTGGCTTCACAATCAGGAAATAAAACTAAATTTAATGAAGAGATAGATGCGTTTGTTCCGGGAGTTTCAAAACAAAATGAAACAACTTTGGGTGCTGCTAATGGTGTGTTTACTCTAGAAGAAACTTTAAAAACATCCTTTGAAAAAGGAAAAGAATTATCAAAAAAAATTACCGAGAAAGATAATGAAATATCTATTCCAAATGTAGTTGAAAAAAAATATTCTAAACACGATAAGTTTTGGTGCGTTCCATTAGCAAAAGGAAAAAGTTATAAAAGATTTTTAGATTTCCAAAATGATGTTGCTGTTTCTGATGTAGAGATTGCGCTCAGAGAAGGTTATAGATCAATTGAACATGTAAAAAGATATACAACTCTAGGTATGGCAACAGACCAAGGAAAAACAAGTAATTTAAATGGATTACAATTAGTATCTGAGATTGAAAATAAAGTTGTTCCGTCCGTTGGCCACACAACTTTTAGACCTCCTTATACACCTATTTCCATAGGTGCTATTGTTGGTAGAGAAGTAGGAAAGCACTCAAAACCAACAAGAAAATCTCCAATTCACAATTGGCATGAAGAGCATAACGCTGTTTTTGTTGATGCAGGAGTTTGGTTAAGACCAAGATACTATAAAAGAGGGAACGAAACTTTGTTCGAAGCTTCAAAAAGAGAAGCGAAAAATGTAAGAAGAAACGTTGGTGTTTGTGATGTGACAACACTTGGCAAGATCGACGTTAAGGGTCCTGATGCTGCTGAATTTTTAAACAGAGTATACACAAATGCATGGTTGAAGTTACCTGTTGGAAAAGCAAGATATGGAGTGATGTTAAGAGAAGATGGGATAGTGATGGATGATGGTACAACTACTAGAATTTCAGAAAACCACTATCACATGACAACAACTACTGCTCAAGCAGCTAATGTGCTTTCGCATTTAGAGTATTATTTGCAACTTGTTTGGCCTGAACTTAATGTAAATGTAGTTTCAACAACTGAGCAATGGGCAGGAGCTGCTATAGCTGGCCCTAAATCAAGAGATTTATTACAGAAATTGTTTCCTAAAACAGACGTATCTAATGAAGGTCTTCCATTTATGGGATATGTAGAAGGTGATTTATTTGGTGTTAAAGCAAGAATCTTCAGAATTTCATTCTCAGGTGAATTAGCTTACGAAGTTAATGTTGAGTCTGATAACGGAAGATTTATGTGGGAAAAAATAATTGAAATTGGAGAAGAGTTTCAAATTCAACCATATGGAACTGAAGCATTGTCTACACTTAGAATTGAAATGGGGCATGTTGCAGGTTCTGAATTAGATGGAAGAACAATTCCTTACGACAATGCTTTAGAAGGGTTATTGAGTAAAAAGAAAGATTTTATTGGAAAAAGATCACTACAGAGATCAGCTTTTGTAGCTGAGGATAGACAGCGAATTGTAGGCGTTGTTCCATTGGATAAAAAAACTAGTATTCCAGAAGGTTCACACTTAGTTAAAGACGCTAACGCTCCTTTACCGAATAAAAAATTAGGTCATATCTCAGCCTCTTGTTGGAGTGTTGAGAATGATAATCCATTTTCACTAGCAATATTAAAAGATGGAAAAAATATGATTGGAGAAAAATTATTTGTAATGTCTCCATTAAAAAACAAAGTTATTCCAGTAGAGATAGTTTCATCACATTATGTTGATCCAAAAGGAGAAAGAGTTAGATCATGAGTTTAATTTCAGCTTTAAATCATGTGCATGCAAAAGGTCAATTTGGAGATTTCGAAGGTAAAGATGATAACAATTTACTTTCAATATCTGAAACTACTAATTTATTAATTTTACAGATAGTTCAGTATAAAAGTTCAAACTCATCATTAGACAACATGCAGGTAGATGGCCTAAATTTAAGAGACAATCCATCTTTAGTTAGCTCCAATGATAACTCAAGAATACTTTGGAACGGTCCAAGAAATTGGATTTTAGTTTCTAAGAAAAAGGAAACTTTAAATGAAATAGAGCAAAAATTTAATGATAATGAATTTGCAATAACAGACCTATCTCATTCAAAAGCAATAATTGAAATTGAAGGCAAGGAGGCTAAGGAAGTTTTAAAAAAAGGATGCCCATTTAATTTTGGTGAGCTAGAAAAAAATCAATGTTTAAATTCTACTTATAACGGTATGTCAGTCACTATTGATATGCTTGATGATGATCCAGATAAATTTAGAATATTCGGATTAAGAAGTTTTGGAGATTCTCTTTATCACTCAATAACAGACGCATCTTTAGAATTTGGATATATTGCAAAGTAATTATTTATCTCTAGTAGCAATATAAACACCAATAGTAGCTATAAAAAATCCTAAAAGATCTAAATTAGATAATTTTTCATTTAAAAATAACCATGCCATGAATGCAGATATAGGAGGAATTAAAAAAAATATTGAAACTGTTTTACTTGCAGAATTTTTTTTAATTAAGAACATAAGTATTGTGAATGCTCCAAAGGACACTAAAAAAATTTGATGACTCATCGCAATTATAAATGTTTTTGAAAATTCAATGTAAGGATCAGAAAAGAAAACTATAATTAATAAATGAAATGAAAAACCCCCAAGTGCTTGGTTCATATTACTTACTGATAAGGGTAGGTTGTTGCTTATTGTTTTTTGCCAAAGAGTTGAACTTGTTATTGCTATCAAAGCTATAATGGTTGCAATTAATCCAGCAGTTGGAATTTTTGATCCAATTTCAAAACCGAGAACCAATGATGCTCCAACAAATCCTAGTAAAACACCTACCCATTGTTTAACGGAAACTTTTTCTTTTAGTATTGGTCCACTTAATGCGTTAGTTAGTATTGGTTGAAGTGTAACAATTAAAGCAGCAAGGCCAGTAGGCATTCCAATAGAAATTGAATAAAAAACACCTCCTAAATAAAACCCATGAAAAAGAACTCCACTAAAAAAAGATTGTAAAAAGTTTTTTTTACTTACAATTATTTTCTGCCTTGAATAAATAGAAAAAATTAAAAAACCCAATGCCACTAGTGCAAATCTAAATGCTAATGCAGCAAAAGGATCGCTGTAATCAATGATTGGTTTTGTAGTTATAAATGCTGATGACCAAAGTAGAATAAAAATAAATGGAAAAATTTTAGCCATTTTTGTGTTATAAATTAATAATATTCTTAGTCTCGATAATAAAACTCAATTTGAACAAATTCTATCTTGAGTTGAAACTTCAGATGTATAACTTTTGAAGCATCTGTCTATGAGAAAATTAAAATTATATTTTATTCTTTTTAGTTTTATTTTTTTAACAGGTTGTTTTCAATCTTCTGCTCTTCTTGGTCCGGGAATGACAATTATTTCCACAGGAAATGTTGCGCAAGCAGGTTTTCATTATGGAGCTAATAAAGCTGTTAAAAAAGAGACAGGTAAATATCCTATCACACATTTCAAAGAAACTGTTGAAACAACTAATGGCACAAACAACTTTATAGCTGATATAAAACAATTTATTGAAGGACTTAAGGAAGTTAAAAAAAAATAATTTTAAATTAATTAAGATTTAATTTAATTAATTTTGTTTGCTTAGTTTCTTGACACCACATTTCATAACTTTCGCAAACTCTCCAGAGATGATTAAAGGCTCTTTGAGATATTTCTAGAGGAAAATGAGTTTTTGTATAATATAATTTTGGTATCTTTAGCAAAAATTTAACCATCGAGTCTTTTTGAATTTCCAAAAGTCTTAATGTTTCTTCGTTAATTTTCTTACCTGTAATTTTATCAATAAAATTGTTTTCTTTTAATTCTGATATCCAGTTTTCATGAAATTCTCCTGAGCTAATAAAATCATAATCTTTTGTTGTCATGAAAATCTCAAATGCTTGAATGTTAGTAACTTCAGGATTTTGGTTTTTTATCTCAATAATTTTAGAATATATTAGTTCAGCAACTCTTAAAACGTAGGGCTTATCAATTTTAGTTGTCACGATTTATCTTTTGTGTTTCTGCATTGCAGAGTGGGCAAGAATTAAATTTGGATCCAAAAATATTTTTGAAGATTTAATATTCTTGAATGATTTAAAGGCAAATATTGCAATTGGTAACTCAGTACAACCTAAAATTATTTTTTTACATTTCATTTTTAGCAAATATTTTATAGCTGGTTTGATAGCTTTTTCAGCAGCTCTAACATTACCCATTTTTACAAATTTGATTGCTTTATTCACTGAATTTTTTTGAAGATTTTTAGATGGGTTAACTAATTGATAACTCTGATCAAAAAATTTATTATACACTCCAGTTTTTAAAGTACCCTCAGTAGCCAATAAACCAACTTTTGAATTTTTTTTACAATTCTTTTTTGTAAATTTAAAAACTTCTTTTGGCATATTTATAATTGGAATATTTATTTTTTTTTGTAGATCATCAAACCAGTAATGAGCTGTATTACATGGGATAACGATAAATTTGCATTTATTTTTTTCTAATAACTTACAACCTTGAAGAAGACTTTTTAAAACTTTATTATATTTTGTTTTATTCGATTTATTTGTATTTAGATTTGATAAGTTTTTTGTTTGAGTACCTATAGACTCTGGTCTTCCAGGAATATTTGATTTGTTATACAAAACAAATAAAGGATACTGTTGATCAATTTTTCCTCTATTTAATACTGCAAGCTTGTTGCAAAAATCAAGACCAGCTTGAGTACCCATTCCACCTAAAATTCCGATCATAAATTATTTATTATTTTAAATACAACTTATATAATTAATTTTTTTGACTAAAAGTTGTTTTTTATAAGATCTGGTACTGGCTGAATAAAATTGTTTATTAAAAAATAAAATTTTTTCAGCCAATAGGAAGTGTGAAATTATGCAGTTTTTAAGTTAACTGCTGAAGGACCTTTAGGACCATCTTCAACATCGAAAGTCAAAGCTTGACCCTCATCTAAACCGTTCATACCAGCATCTCTTACTGCTGAAACATGTACAAACACATCTTTTTCTTTGTCTTCTCTTTCAATAAAACCAAAACCTTTGGTTGGATTGAACCATTTTACTTTACCTGTTAGACTCATATTATTTCTTCTTACTTTTTGTTATATTAATTATTACTTAAATTTTTAATCAAGTAATTTAGGCTTTCTTTAGATTTTAATGGGTTTTGTCAACAAAATTGAGAGATTAGCCAATCTTATTGTCAATCTGTAGCAATCAATTTAGTCAAATAAACAGAATTAACATCTACTTTATAATGAGCAAAAGGTTCACAAGGCTCAAAACCACAAGATTTAAAGAGTTTTCTAGCAGGAATAAAAAAATCTCCAGCACCTGTTTCAATACTTAATCTTTTAATATCTAATTTTTTTGCCTCACTTATTAGATGATTAATAACAATAATACCGTGTCCTTTTTTTCTAAAATTATCATGAATTCTGATTGATTTGAATTCTCCGTGTCCTTTATCTAAAAATTTTAATGCACCACATCCCATTAATTGATCATCATTATATAAACTCCAAAATTTAATTGATGGAACTTTAAGACCAAGAATGTCTAAAACATGAGCACTTCCCTCGGGCGAGGCAGCTCTAAGTTCAACAAAGTGCTTGGTTAAAAGCTTGTGAACTTCTGCATCATCAAAATTTCCTTCAACTGATTTTAACATTTTATTCTAGAATTGTGATATGACCCATTTTTCTTTTATCTTTAATTTCTTTTTTTAAATAATCAAAAAAGAATTCATTATCTTTAAGTTTTGGAGAATTTCTGTATTGAGATATTTGATCTCCTAGTAGATTTATCATTTTTGCATTTGATAATTTTTTTAGAGGTATCTGCTCAAGTCCACAAACAGCTCTGATGTGATTTTCAAATTGACTTACATTAAAAGCATTAATTGTTAAATGTCCAGAATTATGAACTCTTGGAGCAATTTCATTTACATAGAGATTATCATTTCTATCTATAAAAAATTCTACACATAGAGTGCCAACATATTTAAGTTCTTCAGCAATAAGAATTGCCCAATCTTTAGATTGATTAAATATTTTTTCATTTATATCTGCTGGTATTTTGGAGTGTTTTAAGATCTGATCTTCATGAGTATTTTCTATAGGTTCGTAAATTTCATATTTATTGTTACTAAACCTAGTTATAATGATTGATATCTCTTTTTTAAGTTTGACTAATTTTTCTAAAATGTATCCTCTTGATAAATCTAATTTAAGATTTTTTAATTCTTCTGATGATGAAATAGGATGTTGTCCTTTACCATCATATCCCAATGTCGTAGTTTTTATTATACCTGGTAAAAAATCTTCCAAGACATCAATATCGGATTGATTTTCAACTGAAACGTATCTAGTCGTTCTTATATTTAATTTATTTACAAAATCTTTTTCTGCTAACCTATGTTGAATTAATCTATTTACAGAAGGTTTTGGTAAGACTGGTTTTAACTTATTGATATCATTTAATGTTTCATATGGAATGTTTTCGAATTCATAAGTTACGATATCAACTTTGTTTACAAATTCATTTATTTTTTCTTTATCGTCATATTTTGCACCAATAAATTCGTCACAAAAATTTTGAGCTGGCGCTTCTGAATCATCACAAAAAATTATTATCTTTATTCCTAATTTTTTTGCAGCAATTGCAAGCATACTTCCTAATTGGCCGCCCCCAATAATCCCAAGAGTAATATTAGACATTTCTATTTTGGAGCTCTTTTAACAGATTTAGTTTGCTTTGATCGCCAACTTTTTAACTTATTTTTGATCGATGAATTATTAATAGCCATTATTTCAGCAGCAAGTAATGCAGCATTAATTGCGCCATCTTCTCCAATTGCTAAAGTACCCACAGGAATTCCTTTTGGCATTTGAGCAATTGAAAGCAAACTATCTAAACCTTTTAATTTTTTACTTTCAATTGGCACCCCTAGAACTGGAATTTGAGTTAACGCAGAAATCATTCCTGGTAAATGTGCTGATCCACCAGCACCAGCAATAATTACTCCGATATTATTTTTTTCTGCTTTTAATGCGAAATCATACATTCTCTTTGGGGTACGGTGAGCAGAAACAATTTTAGTTTCAAACGAAACACCTAATTGTTTGAGAGTTTTTTCTGCTAATTGCATAGTTTTGTAGTCTGATTGACTACCCATAACTATTGAAACTTTTTTATTAGTATTTTTTTTCATGAAAAATGGTTTTAAAGTTTATTTCAAAATTCATCAAAAATTTCAATAAAATTAATAGTATTTCAATTTAGATTGATTAATCTTAGTCCGTTATGAATTTTAGAATCGATAATTTGCAATATTGCAATTGGTCTAGAAAAATTTTTGAAATAAATCGAGCAGCAGGTTTAGATGCAGTTCATGTAACTATAGTTTACCATGAAGATTATGATGAGCTAATAACAGAATTAAATAAGTGGGAAAAAATTTTTGAGGAAAATTCTGATCTTATATTTCTAGGAAAAAATTTTAAGGATATTGAAAAAGCAAAGCTTGAAAATAAAACTGCAATATTTTTTGGTTTTCAAAATTGTTCACCAATTGAGGATGATATAAGTTTGGTTGAAAAAGTTCATAAACTTGGATGTAGATTTATGCAGCTAACTTACAATAATCAATCTCTACTTGCTACTGGTTGCTATGAAAAAATCGATAGTGGAGTAACTAATTTTGGAAGAGAAGCAATAAAAGAAATGAATAGAGTAGGTATCGCTATTGATATGTCTCATTCTGCAGAAAAAAGCACAATGGATGCAATTGAAATAAGTGAAAAACCAATTGCGATTACACATGCAAACCCTTCTTTTTGGCATGCTGCAAAAAGAAACAAGTCTTCAGATTTGCTTAAGATGTTAAGTGATAGTGGAGGAATGTTAGGTTTATCTTTATATCCACATCACTTGAAAGATAATAGTAATTGCACTGTTGATAGTTTTTGTGCAATGGTAGCAAAGACCGCAGAAATTATGGGAGCAAGTAAAATTGGTATAGGTTCAGATCTTTGCCTTGATCAACCCGACAGCGTAGTTGAGTGGATGAGAAATGGTACTTGGACTAAAATTAAAAATTACGGAGAAGGATCAAAAAATAAACCAGGATTTCCAAAACAACCTGACTGGTTTGAAGATTCAAGAGGATTTGCAAATATAGAAAAAGGTCTCAAAAAGATTGGATTTTCAGATAATGAGACACATGGGATACTAGGAAATAATTGGTACAATTTTTATAAATCAATTTAAGTTATGAAAATAGAACTAAGAGATCCAAATACTATTATGAAATTATCTCGTTTGGGATCTTTTCATCAATCTAAACTATCTTTTTTAAGAAGTTTTTTGAATGAATTTAAAGACTGGGAATATAAACAAGATTTGTTTAATTTAGATGAAAATGGTTATGGTGAGGCAGTGTATTCATTTAAAAAAGACAAAAGAGTTTATTCTTTAGTTTGTTTTGCAAATCATATTAAAGATGAAGAAAGATCAGACAGAGTTATAGCTACTAAATGGGATGCAGCTTTTACTCTTCATGATGGAGTGCCAGGTAAAAAAGATATTGAAAGATTGAAAAATGAAGTTCCTAAACAAGAAGTTGGAAGACTTTCTTATAAAGAACTTACATTATCAAGAGCAAATAAATCCGTAAGATTATTTAATCATGTAACAGAGAATTTAAGTCAAGGATTACAACCAGATTTAAATTTATTATCAAAAGTTGGATATTTATACAGAACTACTGCTGTTTATGGTTCTGGTAAATTTGGTTTAGCGGATAGGTTTAGAATTAAAAATCGCGAGGAAATTAACGGACCATTTAGATTAGAAATGATGCTAGTCTATCTTGTAAGACAGTTCACTTTTGACCAGGTTAATCATGTTGCTTTTAATAAAAATCCAAAAAAAGCAATAAAACTAGATGAGCAAATATGTAAAAATTTAGGCATTGGAAATTCTACTGGATTAGGAATGGCTCCTTTTATTGTTAATCATCCAACACTTTTGAATAACTGGATCTTAAGTAGAGAAATAGCATTAAAAAAAATTAGAGAGATTCAAAATGTAAATAAAAAAGATAGTGAACTGTTTGTTGATTGTGTAAAAAAATCATTAACAAATATCACAAGCTGGAACACTGATAGTGAGTATCAAAAAAAAAAAATTAATAATCTACTAAAAGATGTTCAAAAATTTTTAAAATTTATTGAGAATGATTTTGATTTTACAAGAGAATATCCTTTCAACAGTATTTATGAGTTGCTTGAGAAACAAACGTGTGAAGAATGTATTGAGTATGTAGTGTCCATTATGATGGAACCATATAGTGAAATAACTGAACCTTTAGTAAAAGAAATGAGCTCTGATGAAGAAAAATATTTTAATATACCAGCTCATAGAACTGTTGAAGATTTAAGAAATATAATTGAAAAAAAATATCCAAATATTTTAAAAATAAATTTTGAAAAAAAAGAAAATAATCAAAATTTTTGGTTTATCTCAAAAAATAAAGAAGAGCCAAGATTAGCTGATAGATTTGAAGAACATGGCTCTGAATTAGAACAACCTTTAGCCATAGCTAGGGACATAAAAAAGCTTTATGAAATACTTTTGGTTTCTAAAAATAGTCAAACTGTATCTGACTTTTTAATAAAAAACTCTAATTTGAGACATGTTATTAGAAGAGTTTTTATAGTTGAAAAATTTCCTTATTCAGAAATTCAAGATAATACAATTGGTAAAAACATAATGCCTATTGATATGTTGAGATTGAAGCTATCTTTCTTTGGGGCTTTAAAATTTGACCCGAGATCTGACAAGTGGTTAAGAATTTGTATGTTTCAAGGAGCGCCATTACCTCATGAGTTAAAAAATTACGATGAGCAGTGGGTTTATAAAAATAACATTTAACATGAAATCATTAAGTGAAATTGAAACTACTGTTAAAAGAGCAACTAAAGCTAGCGGATATTCATGGGGGGTTGCTGAAGAAACAGCAAAGTGTGTAAGACTTTTAGAGGCATTTGGTCTACCAGGAATTAAAGATATAAATAAATATTTTTCTGAAAGGAAAGAAAATAGTTTTCAAAATTTAAATCTAATATTAGAAAAAAATCAACCTTCAGCAAAATCTTATTGTCCAATTATCCTCGGTGTTAGTTTTTTAGACCAATCAAAATCTTTAGAATTCTTAAAAAAAATAGAACTTAATAACGTTGCTTACCCTTCAATATTTTTAGCTTTTGTAAGCAGAGCATCAGAAATTATTGGTAAAAAAATTCACATAAATCTTGATAAAAAAGAAATTATTTTAAATTTAAATTTAAATATCTATTCTAATATTGCTAATAACGAATTTCCATCTGTTGCAAATCATTTAGAGATCAGTTTTCTGGAAAATATTGATAACTTTTCGGAGGAAGAGTGGAAGAATTTGTACAAATTGTCTGAAGATACTTTTGTTGAAGAAACCGAGAGTTTAAAACAGGATGGGGCAGGTGCAGGCCTAACAGATAATGACTGATAATTTTGATGAAATTCATGACCAAGATTACATTGAAGATTTAAATAATATCTGTGATGAGTGTAAAGAAGAGGATGAGAGTGTATCGCAAAATTTAATATTAACTGGTTTTAAAATTTGTAAATCTTGTAGAGTTTCAAAAACTATTTTTCCAATCTAGCTAATCTGATTAGTTGGAAGCATGTTCATTCTACTCATCACGAAAGTAATTGATAGAAAAGCTATTATCAAAAAAGATAATAAGACTATACCAAAAGATTTAAAATTAGATTTTAAATTTAAAATTTCTTTTGTTGAAATGATTAAACCTGCAAAAATCCAAAATTGAGTAAGAAAAATTATAGGTATCATTAAATCTGGAGTTACTGCAAAAAATCTTAATAAACCAGGAGCATGAGCAAAACCAACTGCGGTTAGAACTTTTTTAAATGATACTTTAGTTTGTTTATCTGGAAAAAGTTTAACACCTATTACAAAAATGAAGATCGCCCATATTAACCAAGTAACTATTGCTGTTAGACCTGACATTCCTATTGCAGTTTTAATGACAGTGTTAGCTGCTACTGCACCAGCAACTCCATCTAAAATCATTATTAAGCCTGCAAAATATATTGAAGATTCGCCAAAATTTCTGTTATCAGAATAAAGCTTCTTATCTAATTTTATTGACTTGAAAATGATATTTAAAAATTCACCAAACATTAATTTTTATCTTTTTTATTTTTTTGAGCTTTATAAGAAACAATTAATGGGAATACTATTAAAGCAATCGCAATAATAATGCAAACTGCGATTAGAAACCCTTTTGTCATTGAATTTTAGGGGAGTTTAAATAACTCCCCCTAAAATAGATTTAGCCTTCTACAACTTCTCTTGTATTTGCGTTGAAAGACTCTTTAAATGGAATATCCACTACTACAGCATCAACAGGTGTTCCTGGTGTCTCTGAATATTCTGCAGGTAAATGAACTTTAAATTTAGTTCCTACTTTTCCTTTTGGAAAACCATTTGCGTTCAATGTTCCATCAAAAGGAACGTATCCCATTGCAATGTTCGTTTTCTTTTCAGGATGCCACCATGGTGATGTTAAAAATCCTACTGAATCTCCACCACTTTCAGGAGAAACTAACCAAAAGTCAGGTGCATAATTATCAATAGGTTTACCACCTAATTCCATACCAACTAGTTGAAGTTTGTATGGTTTTTTACCTGCTTTTAATTCTTCTTTCATCTTTTCCAGTGCAGCCTTACCAACATAATCTGCAGTTTTGTTCCATTCTCCTTTTCCAGATAAAGAAACTTGATAACCCAAATTACATTGGAACGGATTGTGCTGTTGATCCATATCTTGTCCCCATGAAAGAATACCCGCTTGAATTCTTCTGTGGTGAGCGGGAGCAATAACCATTAAGCTATGTTTTTTTCCAGCTTCAAGTACAGCATTCCACATATCTTCAGCATATAAAGTAGAGTTTCTTAGATAAATTTCATAACCAGCTTCTCCTGAGAAACCAGATTGTGAAATTACAACATCTCTTCCGCCAATTTTAGCTTCAGCTAATCCATAGAAAGGCATGTTGTCAAAATCTACTTGATCTCCACACAAATCTTTCATCAATGCTTTTGATTTAGGACCTTGAATTTGAACTGGGCTCACATCAATTTCTTCAATTGTACAATCAAATCTGCCATCTGCATTTACACCTTGAAGATACATTCCGATATCAGAATCTGATAACGAAAACCAAAATTCATCTTCAGATATTCTTAAAAGAATTGGATCATTTAAAACTCCACCGTATGCATTACATAAAATTACATATCTTGCTCTCATTGGTGAAATTTTAGTTGCATCTCTAGTGATCACATAATCAGTAAATTTTTCTGCATCTGGACCTTTAACTCTTATTTGTCTTTCAACAGCAACGTTCCACATTGTTACATGGTTTACGATAGCATCGTATTCAACCATAGCTCCACCATCTTCAGGTTTTACATAGCCTCTTGGGTGATAAATACGATTGTATACCGTTGCTCTCCAACAACCTGCCTGCATTGATAAATGCCAATAAGGTGATTTTCTTACCCTTGTTGAAATTAACATTTCAACTTTTGTTGGCCCACTTTGTCTTAAGTTGTATGGTACTTCTCTGTCTGACTGATCAACAGAAGTAACATGTTTTAATTTAGTATAGTCAAATTCATTAGACATAACTATTCTCCCTCAACCACTTGTTAGTTTCCTTCAAGCCGCCGAATGTATAAATGTGGAAGTTATCAGTGTGCGATTTAACTTTCCCAATTAAATCATTAGGGTCTTTAGGTTTTAATAAATCTAACGCCCTACTAAAATTAGATTTAAGAAAGTTTAAGGAATTTTTTGCCCCAACGATATTAGCAAATTTAATTAAGCTAGATATTTTCAAGGGCCCAGTTATTCCAACATGCACTGGTACGCTTTGTTTAGAAATAAAATCAATGATAGGCTGAGGATCTAATAACCACTGTGTTACTATATAATCAGCGTAAGGCTTTTTATTTATCATTGCTTTTTCTAAATCTGTGTCGGATATATCAGGACTCCCTTCAGGATGTCCAGCTATTCCTATTTTCATTTTTTCAAAATAACCTGTTTCTAAAAGTTGAAATGAACTATCAAATTTTCCAAGAGGCTCTCTTCCTCCACCAATAATTAGTGCTTGCTTCACTCCTCCATCTTTGCATCTTGTAACATAATCTTTTAGTTCACTATCATCATGCATTGATCTTGCTGGAAAATGTGGAACTGGATTAAATCCTTTTTTAACAAGTTCTACTGCTTTATCTGCGGTTTCTTTATAATCTCCTCCTGGAAGCATAGTGATATAAACATCACTTAGTGGAGGTACAGTTTCAAGATCTGTTTTAGGACTAATCTCCAAAGAAAAATTCATATTTTGGATCTTTATTGATTTTGAAATATGAGTCTAGAAAATTCGATTATGACAATTGGTCTACTTTTTAAGCTGACCTCTGTGCTTTTGAATTCTTTGGCCGTACTGCTGAGTGACCCTGTCAAAGATAATTGCTAAGGCTACAATTGCTAAACCATTCATCATTCCCAACGCCAAATATTGGTTAGAAATAGCCTGTAAAATAGGCACTCCTAGACCTCTAACACCAATCATCGATGCTATAACTACCATTGCTAAAGCCATCATAATTGTTTGGTTAATGCCCGCAAATATTGTGGGCAATGAAAGAGGAATTTGAACAGACCTTAGTTTTTGTATTGGGGTTGCCCCAAAAGCCTCGCTTGCCTCTAAAGTTTCTTTATCCACCTCTCTAATCCCCAGATTGGTTAGTCTTACAATTGGGGGTAAGGCATAAATACAAACTGCCAATAGACCTGGAACTTTTCCTATACCAAGTAGCATGATAATAGGAATTAAATAAACGAAACTTGGAATAGTTTGCATCATATCTAATATTGGTAAAATTGCTTTTTCTGCTCTTTGTGACTTTGACATTAAAATTCCTATTGGAATACCAACAACAATACAAACTAAAGTCGAAACTGATATAATAGCAACTGTAGCCATACAGTTTTTCCACATTCCAAAATATCCAATTATCAAAAAGCAAACCATCGTCCCAATAGTTAATTTTATACTTCTTGAACCTATCCATGCTAATAGGGCAAAAACTGCAATAATAATAGGCCAAGGACTATTTACTAAAAGTTTTTCGAGCCAAATTAAAAAATATAATAGGGGATCAAAAAAACCTTCTATTCCATCTCCATAGGCTCTTGAAAATTCTTTAAAACTAAAATCAATACCTTTTTTAAGCTCTCTTAAAGCTGTTCTATCCATTACAGGAATTTTAGTAAAGAAATCCATAAATTATACTTAAACTAATCGAACCCGTTTTACAACGGGTTCGATAATAACATTAATTTAAAGTGCTTTTTTTATTTTTGCAGCAGCATCACTTGAAACCCATTTAGTCCAAACATCTTCTTGTGTTTTTAGGAATTCAATTGCAGCATCTGCACCTTCTGCTTGGTTTTCACCCATCCAAACCAACATACCGTTCATTACTGGACCTGGGTAAGTTCTGTTTTCAAGATACTTCATACCTTCTTTTCCAGCTGTTTTTTTGTAGTTATCAGTTGCAACAGTATATACTTCAGATTTTACCCATGAAGATTTTAAAGGGTTAGCACATTCTTGCTCTGGTTTTGACAAACAATTATCCCAGTTATCTTTACCAGCATACTCACCCATATCTACAGCTTGCATGTTGTATTTACCTATAATAGCAGTTGGCGACCAGTAGTAACCAAACCAGTTTTCACCTCTTTCTGCTGCCTTAGCAATTGAACCATCAAGTCCTGCAGCAGAGCCAGTTTCTACTATCATCCAACCTTTTTCTTCCATACCCCAAGCTCTAAAATGGTTTCTGTTACTTAATTCACAGTTCCATCCTGGAGGGCAAATATGGAATCCACCTTTTGAAGGGTCCTCTGGGTGAGGGAATAGATCAGGTCTTTCTAAGATTGCATCAGCAGTCGTTAATTCAGGATGCTTTTCTAAAGTAGCAGGTAATACCCACCAACCTTCACCAAGTCCAGTGATTGGTGCTTTATTAATTGAATGAAGTTTACCTTCAGCAACAGCTGCTTCTAACTCTCTTTTAGCAGCATTTGCCCAAAACTCTGGAGCAACATCTGGTTCACCTTTTTCTTGCATAGATGCAAAAGTTGGCTGAGTTGCACCTGGCACCAATTCAACAGTACATCCATATCCTTCTTCTAGTATGATTTTATCAACTTCAGCCATTAAGTTTGCTGAAGCCCAGTTCATATTAGCGATTGTTATAGTTCCACAAGCTGCATTAGCCACACTTCCAAAAGAAGTAAGACCAAAAACAACAGCTAGGGAAAGAAGTATTCTTTTAATTTTCATTATATCTCCCAATATTTGATTCATTTAAAAATCAAATTGAACATATTGAGAGAAATATTGCAAATTAAATTCAATCATAAGTTGAAGTTAAATTGTCTTTAACTGTGCAATAAATTTAGTTATGGTTTTATTATGAAATTTTCAGCAAATTTTTGTTTCAAAGAGTTTGTTTATATTTTAAATTGCAAAACAGTTTTTCAACAAATCATTATTAGAGAGTCGTAATTTTTAAACCTAAAAATTAATTTTTTAATTAATTAAAGGAGGTTTATGAATTTAAATAAAAAATTATCAGACATCTTAGATCCTAAAAAAATAGAAGTTGTTAAAAATCCAATAGAAAAAGCACATGGATTGCCAAATGAATGTTATTTAAATGATGACTATTTAGAATTTGAGAAAGAAAAAGTTTTTAAAAATAATTGGACAATGATTGGTGTTGCAAGCTCTGTTCCAAATCCTGGTGATGCAAAGCCTTTTAATCTTTTAGGGATACCAATACTAACGGTTAGAAACAAAGAGAACGAAGTAAAAGTTTTTCATAATGTTTGTAGTCATAGAGGTTTTAAATTAGTTGATCAGGAATGTAAGTTAAAAAATGTAATTAGATGCCCTTATCATTCTTGGTCCTATGATTTTAATGGAAAATTAACTGTTACACCACACATAGGAGGACTTGGAAAACATGAGATTGAAGGGTTTGATAAAAACAATAGCAACCTAAAAGAGATAAAATCAAAAGTTTGGATGGATTTAATCTTCATAAATATTAATTCTAATGCAAAACCATTTGAAGATTTTATTAAACCTCTAGAGGATAGATGGTCTAAGTTTATTTCTAAAAAAGATCAAAAATTAATAAGACATTCGACTGATAACGGATATTTTAATATGACAGTTAATAGTAATTGGAAATTTGCAATTGAAAATTATTGTGAAAGCTATCATTTACCGTGGATACATCCAGAACTAAATAAAGTTTCAAATATTTCAGATCACTATCACATTGAAGATGAGAATTTTAATTTTTCAGGACAAGGAAGTAATAAATATTCACAACAGTTCGACGGAAACATTAAATTTAAATGCTTTCCTAACTGGCCAACTGAACTTTCTGAAAAATCTGAATATGTATCATTATATCCAAACGTAATGTTAGGAATACATATTGATCATTTCTATGCATTTTGGTTAGAGCCAATTTCTAACAATCAAACTAAAGAACATTTTGAATTATATTATGTTGGAGACGAAAGCGCCTCCAGTGATGAGTTTAAACTTATAAGAGAAAAAAATTTTGCATTTTGGCAAGAAGTTATGAATGAAGATGTGACTGCAATAGAAGGAATGCAAAACGGGCGAAATTCCCCAGCTTACAATGGTGGGAATTTTTCACCTGTAATGGATACTCCTACTTTGATGTTTCATAAGTGGGTTGCAACCAACTTAACAAAATGAGAGGGTAAATTATGAAAAAAGATCTAATTACAAGATTAAATGAAGGTCCAATAATGTGTGCTGAGGGCTATCTTTTTGCAATGGAAAGAAGAGGTTATCTTTCAGCGGGTCCATTTGTTCCAGAAGTAGTTTTAGAACATCCTGAGGTAGTAACACAATTACATAGAGAATTTATTAGAGCAGGTTCAGATGTTGTTCAGGCATTTACTTATTACGGTCATAGAGAAAAGCTTAGAATAATTGGCAAAGAACATTTATTAGAACCAATGCAAAAAAATGCACTCAAAATTGCAAAAGATGCTGCAGCTGAGTTTAAAGATTTAGATTTGCTGGTATGTGGAGATGTAGCAAACACCAATGTATTTGATCCTGGTGATGCAAATACTCATAAACAGTGTCAACAAATGTATGAAGAACAAGTAGCTTGGGCAAAAGAAGCTGGTGTTGACTTTGTTATTGCCGAAACAATAAGTTGGACTGATGAAATGAAAATTGCATTAAAAGCAATTAAAGATGCTGAACTTATTGCAGTTTGTAATTTTGCAATTCCTAGAGGAGACAAAACTAGAGAAGGACATAGTGCTGAAGATGCATGCAAGATGATGGAAGACTTAGGTGCTGATGTTGTTGGATTAAATTGTTACAGAGGACCCGAGATGACAATGAAGCTTTTAAAAAAAGTTAGAGACAAAGTTTCATGCCATGTATCAGGACTTCCTGTCCCTTACAGAACTACTGAAGAAGAACCTGGTTTCTTAAATATCACTGATCACGGATGTGACTGTATTCCTGGTGGAAATGCATTTCCAGTTGCTTTAGATAATTTGTTTTGTAATAGATTTGAAATGGCAGAATTTGCAAAAGATTGTGTAAAAAATAAAATAAATTTTATTGGAATATGTTGTGGCGCTGAGGCTCACCACGTTAGAGAAATGTCAGTTGCGATTGGTAAAAAACCAATTTCAATGAAATACATGCCAGACATGAGTAAACATTTTCATCACGGTACTGATAAATCTTTGAAAGAAGTAAACAAGGAAATAAAATATTAATGGAAAAGCATGCCAAAGTTGTAATCATAGGTGGTGGTGTAGTAGGATGTTCTATTCTTTACCATTTATCAAAATTTGGATTAAAAGATTGTATTTTACTTGAAAGAAATGAATTAACTTCAGGTTCTTCGTGGCATGCTGCTGGAAATGTTCATGTAATTTCTTCTGACCCAAATATCTCTCGGATGATGGCTTACACAATAGGTCTTTATAAAGAGATAGAAAAAGAATCTGGTCATTCAACAGGATTTAAACCTAGTGGAGGTTTTTATTTAGCTTCAAATGAAGTTTGGGCTGATTATTTAAAGAGAGAAAGATCCAAAGCAAGATACATGGGGCTTGATCAAGAGTTTATTTCTTTAGAAGAAGTAAAAAAGAAACATCCTTTAATTGATCCCTCTAGATATTTGTTAGCTTTATGGGATCCTATTGATGGTGAAGTAGATCCATCAGGAGTTACTTATGCTTTTGCAAAAGCTGCAAAAGTTCATGGTGGAAAATATTACACTCACACTGTCGTGAAAGATACGAAACAAAAAGAAGATGGAACTTGGGATGTCTTTACCGAAAAAGGAAATATAAATGCTGAAATAGTAATTAATGCAGGAGGACTTTGGGCAAGAGAAGTTGGCCAATTAGCAGGATTAAATCTTCCAGTTCAACCCATGGAACATCATTATTTAATCACAGAACCTATTCCAGAAATTGAAGCAATGGGTGACCAAAGATTGCCTATTGGAACAGATTTTGAGGGAAATATTTACTTTAGACAAGAAGGAAAAGGAATGTTGCTTGGAACTTATGAACCAAAATCAACTCCTTGGAAAGTAGAGGGAACTCCAATGAATTTTGGACATGAATTACTGGAGCCAAAATTAGATAATATTGAAGATCGATTAGCAATTGGTTTTGAGAGAATGCCAGCATTAGAGCGTGCAGGAATAAAAAATATAGTAAATGGTCCTTTTACCTTTGGTCCAGATGGAAGTCCTCTTATTGGTCCAGTACCAGGAATGAAAAATTATTGGGTTGCAGTTGGTGTGATGGCTGGATTTTGCCAAGGGGGTGGTGTTGGAAAATGTATTGCTGAATGGATTATTGATGGCGAACCTTCAATTGATGTTTGGGCTATGGATGTTGCAAGATTTGGAGATTATGCATCCCCTCAATATGGAACAATAAAGTCTTCAGAAAATTATGAACGAAGATTTATTATGACATTTCCTAATGAAACTTTACCAAAGGGAAGAAAGCAAAAAACTACTACGCTATACGATCGTTTTGTTAATCAAGGAGCTGTAATGGGGGACAGTTTTGGATTGGAAAAT
Source organism: uncultured Pelagibacteraceae bacterium (assembly GCA_902533445.1). GTDB lineage: Bacteria > Pseudomonadota > Alphaproteobacteria > Pelagibacterales > Pelagibacteraceae > Pelagibacter. Next base: position 47,252 of record CACALX010000006.1, on the reverse strand, counting down.
GTGTTGTGGTTTGCAAAAAGTAAAGAAGATGCTCATGAAGAACCTACAATTAAAAGATCAAGATCACACGACTATGTGTCAAAAGAAGTTATTAATGTTAGAGAGAATGTTGGTTTAATTGAAGTTGCTAACTTTTCAAAACATGAGTTCAAAGGACCTGATACCAGAAAATTTTTAGATCATATAATGGCCGGAAGACTACCAAAACCTGGAAGAATATCTTTATCACCAATGTTATCTTATAGAGGAAAATTGTGTGGAGATTTAACTGTTGCTTGTTTGGATGAAGATGAATTCATGGTATTTGGTTCTGGAGCTGCTCAAGAAATGCACAGACGTTGGTTTGAGAGTCATTTAGATAAATTTAATTTAAGTTATTCTAATAGATCTGATGAGTATCATGGATTGTCTATTGCAGGACCTAACTCAAGAAAGGTTTTAGAAAAAATCGTAAGAGACGATGTTTCAAATGAAAAATTTAAATTTAGAGACTCCAGAAGAATGTTTGTTGGGGGAGTTCCAGCAATAATAAATAGAATTTCATTTACTGGTGAACTTGGATATGAAATTTATGTGGCACCTCATTATCAATTAAAACTTTATGAAGAATTAATGGAAGCTGGCAAAGAATTTAATATTAAACCCTTTGGTGGAAGAGCATTAATGTCGATGAGGTTGGAGAAAAATTGGGGAGCTTGGACATTAGATTATAGACCAGATTTTACTGCAAAAGAGACAGGCCTAGATGCTTTTATTAATTGGGATAAAGAGTTTATTGGTAAAGAAAGTGCACAAAATGAAAATTCTTCAAACAAACTTATACCTTTAATTGTTGAAACAAATGATATTGATGTAACAAATAATGAGGCGGTAATGAATGGAGATCAAAGTATTGGTTATGTAACTTCAGGTGGTTTTGCTCATTTTGTAAATAAAAGTGTAGCTTTTACTTTTGTTGATCAAAAAAGCATTAAATCTGAAAATAAAATTCAAGTAGAGATAAACGGAGATTTATTTAATTGTTCAATAATTAAAGAACCACTTTATGATCCAAGTGGTCAAAAAATGAGAGGCTAATGGCTCAAAAAGACGTAGGAAACAAAATTCCAATTTATAAGCTTAAAACTACTGATGAAGTTATGAAGTACTACGATGAGTGGGGAGACAAAGATAAATACAATAAAGACATGTTTGATTGGAACTATACAGGACCTAAAGAAACTGCAGAAACATTTAACAAATATGAGAAAAATAAAGATACTTTAATTTTTGATGCTGGATGTGGAACAGGTTTAGTTGGTCTGGAACTTAAAAAATACAGTTTTAAAAATTTTCATGGAGCCGATTTATCTCAAACTTTACTAGATACTGTACCAAAAGATCTTTATCAAAAATTAATGAAGGTTGATTTAAATCAACCAATTGAAGTTGAGGACAACTTCTATGGTGGAGTTATGTGCGTTGGAACATTTACTTTTGGGCATGTAAAACCGAATGCATTGGATGAGTTTATAAGAATAACAAAACCAGATGGATTGATTTGCTTTACTATAAATGAAGGAATTCATGAAGAGTATGGATTTGATAAAAAAATTGATTTACTAAAACAAAATAATAAATGGGAAGAAGTAGAATTTTTTAAATCTGATTATATTGCAAGCAAAGATGTAAATGCTTGGTTAGGTTTGTACAAGGTTACGAAAGATGTATAGACCGTTGCCAAAAAATCTTACAATAAAAGACTCAAAAATTGATGGTTTGGGCTTATTTTCTAAAACCAAAATTAAGAAAAATTCTTTTATAGGGATATCACATGTGAAAGACGATGATTTTCAAGACATGTATATTAGAACTCCTCTTGGTGGTTTCTATAATCACTCAAAAAATCCAAATGTAACTAAATTATCATCAAACACTTTCCCTAAATATGACTTTGGTCAGAATATTCAAGAGAAAATCAAAGAGACACCTGAAGATAAAAACAATAATAATTTAAAGTATTTTTATTTAGTTTCATTAAAAGATATTGAACCAGGTGAGGAAATTTTAGCGAAATATACTTTTTATGAATTTTAATATATTATTTATAAAATCATGAAATTTAAAAGAAAAATAGCTCCAGAAATTAAACCAAGGCAAAATTTTATTACTAAAAAAAGATTAAGAGAAGACGAGATTGATTTCGATAAGTTAAGATCATATCGTTTAGATAGGGTTAGAAAAGAATTGGTTAAAAACAATTTAGAGGCTTGTATTCTATTTGATCCAGTGAATGTTCGTTATGCTTTAGATACAGTCAACATGAGTGTCTATAATATGCATAATTTAACAAGATATTGTTTTGTTCCAGTCAATGGGCCAACAATTCTTTATGAATATTTTAATTGTGAAATATTATCAAAGCATTTAAATCTAATTGATGAAATAAGACCCGCAATCACATGGGATTATTTTAGCAATGGAGACCAGGCAAATTTACAATTATCAAAATGGATAAATGAAGTAAAAGATTTATCAAACAATTATTTTAAATCAAAAAAAATTGCAATCGATGTTTTAAATGGTCCTGCGGTTGCAGCTTTAAATAAAGAAGGTATTGAAGTTGTAGATGCAAAATTAATTTTAGAACAAGCAAGATTAATAAAATCACCTGATGAATTAACTTGTATGAAAGCAGCAATAGAAGTTGCAGAAAAAGGTGTATCTAAGATGAGATCTGATCTCAAACCTGGAATGACAGAAGATGAATTGTGGTCAATTCTACATAAAACAAACATTGAAAATGGAGGTGAATGGATTGAGTGTAGGATTTTATCTTCTGGTGAAAGAACAAATCCATGGATGCAAGAAAGTAGTAATAAAGTTATTCAACAAGGAGAAATAGTTGCTTTTGATACGGATATGGTAGGCCCTTATGGATATTGTGCAGATATTTCTAGAGCTTTTGTTGTAGGAAATAAATTTAATGATGAACAAAAAAAATTATATTCAATGGCTATGGAGCAAATAGACTTTAATTCTAGATTAATAAAAAATGGAGTGAATTTTAGGGAATTTACAGAAAAATCCTGGGTATTACCTAAGGAATATTATCCAAACCGATACTCAGTAATGGTTCATGGAATTGGTTTATGTGATGAGTGGCCTGCAATTAGATATCCAACAGATGGTGGTGAGCGTGGTGGAACGTTTCAAAAAAATATGACCATAACAGTTGAGAGCTATATTGGTAAAGTAGGTGGTAAAGAAGGTGTTAAACTTGAGCAACAATACCTAATTGGCGAAAATGGACTTGAATTAATGTCCCATCATCCGTTAGAAGACATTTAATGAAAATAATTTTAGTAATGGGATTACCTGGTGCAGGCAAAACAACTCTATCAGATGAAATGGCACCTCTTTTAAATGCTAAAAGATTAAATGCTGATGAAGTTAGAAAAGCAGCTGATGATTGGGATTTTTCAGAGGAAGGTAGAGTAAGACAAGCTAAAAGAATGGCAGAATTTGCTCTAAAATTAAAGGGTGACGGTCATTTTGTAATTGCAGACTTTGTTGCTCCTACACCAGAGGCAAGAAGTATGTTTCCAGCAGATTTTAGAATTTGGGTAGATACAATAAAGAAATGTAGATTTGAAGATACCAATCAAATGTTTGTTAATCCAAAAAATTTTGACTACCATGTAACAACTCAGGATGCTAAGAAATGGGCGCCGTTAATAATTGAGGAGATTAAAAAATGACATATCAATGGGATAATAAAAAACCTACAGCGCAAATGTTAGGAAGATGGCAACCATTTCATGATGGGCACTATGCCTTGTTCAAAGAGATAATTAAAAAAACAGGACAAGTTTGTATTCAAATAAGAGATGTACAAGGAGTGGATGATAATCCATTTGATTTTGAAACTGTAAAAAAAAATATTGAAGAAAGATTAAATCCTGAGTTTGAAGGTAGATTTAAAATCATGGTTGTACCTAATATTACAAATATTTGTTATGGAAGAGGTGTTGGATATAGAATTGAGGAAATAGTTCTCGATGAAGAAACTCAAAAAATTTCAGCTACTAAAATTAGAGCTAAAATGAGAGAAGAGGGTAAATTAAAATAACCTTTAATGAACGATAGATTAAACACTATTGTCGATTTAAAAAAATATCCTATTCACGATTTAAATTCTCCAATCATTAAAAATTTAGTAAAAAAATGTAAGGAAGAATTAGACCAATATAGTTGTTCAACTATTACAAATTTTATTTTGCCTAAATCTTTAAAGGTAATTAATACAGAATTGGAAAAACAACTTGATGAAGTTTATATGTCAAAAGAAAGCATCAATGCATATCTTTATGCTAAAGATGACACAAGCTTACCTGAAAAACATCCAAAGAGAAATTTTATGGAGAGGTATAATGGATATTTAAATTCAAATTGTTTCCCAAAAAATTCAGAAATGAAATATCTTTATGAAACAGAAGAACTTTTAAAATTTGTTTCTGCATGTTTAGGTATTTCCCCTATTTATAGATGGGCGGACCCTTTGGCTTGTCATGCGTACAATGTTATGAAACCAGATGGAATTCTTCCTTGGCATTTTGATAGTTGTGAATTCACTCTAAGCTTGATGATTCAGAAACCTGAAAAAGGAGGTGTTTTTGAATATTGTCCAAATATTAGAGCGCCAGGAAACGAAAATTTTGATGAGGTTAAAAAAGTTTTAGAAGGAGATAGATCAAGAGTAAGACAGCTTAAATTACGACCTGGAGATCTTCAAATTTTTAAAGGAAGATTTACTTTGCATAGAGTAACAAAAGTAGAAGGTCAAAAATCTAGGTATATGTGTATTCCAGCTTATGTCTTAGACCCTTATAGAGTTAATACCCCAGAACACTCAAAAGCAATTTATGGTAAAGTTTTACCAATTCATATAGAAAGAAATCAGGCTAGATCCGACGGATTAACTGATTAAATGACTAGTAATATTAAAATAAAGAGAATTTATTCTGAGATTTCATCAATTATTATTGATGAACCAAAAACTTATAACTCTTTATCATTCAAAAATCTTTTAGATTTATTAAAGGCATTAAAAAAATTAGATGCTGATAAAAAAACTAAAGTAATAATCATAGAGGGCGCAGGTAAAGGATTTAGCGCTGGTCACAATCTAAAAGAAGTTAGAAGTCTAAAAAATAAAGATAAATATCAAAAGTTATTTAATCTTTGCTCCAAGGTTATGTTGCAAATTGTTGAGGGAAAAAAACCAGTTATTGCTAAGGTTCATGGCGCTGCTTTTGCAGCAGGCTGTCAGTTAGTTGCAAGTTGTGATCTCGCATATAGTGCAAAAGACTCTTTATTTGCAACACCAGGTGTAAACATTGGATTATTTTGTAGCACACCAATGGTTGCTGTTAGTAGAAAAATTAATCGTAAACCAATGATGCAAATGCTGTTAACTGGAGAACCTATTAAAGCAAATTATGCAAAAGAAATTGGTTTAATAAATGATCATTTTCCTAATTCAAAATTAAATGATGAAGTTTTAAAAATTGCAAAAAAAATTGCATCTAAATCAAATTTGACCATTAAAATTGGAAAACAAGCTTTTTATAAACAATTAGAAATGCCTTTAAGTAAAGCTTATGCTTACACTAGCAAAATGATGACTGTTAATATGATGGCAATGGATGCCAAAGAAGGTATTTCAGCCTTTTTAGAAAAAAGACAACCAAACTGGAAACATGAGTAATAATGAAGAATAAAAAAAATATTCTCATTATTTTATTTGTTATTTTTGGAATGTACTTTGTATTAAATTTTAAAGATCATAATCTTAAAAGAGCAGTAGATGCTTGTATTGCAGGAAGTCAAAAATTATCTGAGACTAAAATTACTGATTTGAATGAAGCAAGAAAGTTCTGTGAAGAACAAATTAAAAAAGAAAATTAATAATTGAATGAGTGACATAAAGAGAATTTTAGAAAATTCTAAATCTATTGCAATGGTTGGTGTTAGTAGTGATTTAAAAAAAACGTCAACCATAGTCATGAAATATATGCAAGAGTATGGTTATAAAGTTTATCCAGTTAACCCCTCAGCCAAGGGTAAAAAAATTTTAGGTGAGGAAGTTTATGCTTCGATAACAGAGATCAAATATCCTATAGACATTGTAGATGTGTTTAGACCTTCCAAAGAAGCTTTTGGTATAGCAGAGGATACAGTAAAAATTGGCGCTAAAGTATTATGGTTGCAACTTGGAATAAGAGACGAAAATGCCAAGCAACTAGTAGAAAAAAATAATATAGAATATGTAGAAAATAAATGTACCAAAATGGAATATCAAAAATTTTTTTTAAAAATAAGACAGGCTTTCCCGGTTTTGAGTAATTAATTTTATGAATAAAGTTTTAAAATTTTTAGACGGTACTTTTTTAGATTTAGGTCGACAATTTAAATGGACTTATTTACCTCCTTTGATGGTTTATGTTGCAGCTGGTATTTCTGGATTAACTGGAATAGTTGGAACTTTTTTTGTTAAAGACTACTTAAATTTATCTGCAGCCTTTTTAGCTGGACTTGGATTTTGGGCTGGAATTCCATGGGCATTAAAAATGCCTCTAGGACATTTAGTTGATCTCATATGGGATAGAAAAAATTATATGGTTTACTTTGGTGCCTCTTTAATCGCATTAAGTTTACTTATTATGTATGGGCTTATAATTCATACAGAAGACATGTCAGAAATTTTCACCGTTGAGACATGGTTTGTAATCAGTGTAATTTTAGCTCCTGTTGGTTATGTAATTCAAGATGTCGTTGCTGATGCTATGACTGTTGAAGCTGTGCCACTAACCGATGAGAGTGGAAACGATTATAGTAAAGATCAAGTTAAGATCATGCATACTACAATGCAAACTCTTGGTCGATTTGCAATTATTGGCGGAACAGTTTTGGTAGCTTTGGTAAATGTAATTTTATTTAGAGATGTAGATAGCCTAGAACAAACTGCTAAAATTGCTCTATACGGTAAAATTTATATATATGCATTAGTTATCCCAGTTGTTTCAATCTTAGGAGTATTTTTAGCAAAATATTTAAGGAATAAACAAATTCAAAATTTAAAATCTAAAGGACTTGAACTTAAAGAGGAAAGAGGATCTGAGAAAACTAAAATTAATTGGTGGATACTCGGAGGAAGTTTAATATTTGTTATTTTCACTTTGTCTATTGGATCTTTCAAAGTTCCTTTTGCTCAAGAGATTGTTTTTATCGGTTCGGTTATCATAATTTTATTTTTGATGTTTAAACTCATCAAAGAGTTACCAGAGAATTTGAGGTTAACAATTGTTGGTACTGCGGTAATTATCTTTATATTTAGAGCAATGCCTGGGCCTGGGCCTGGTTTAACTTGGTTTGAAATTGATGAACTTGGTTTTAACGAACAATTTTTTTCAATTTTATCTTTACTAGCTTCAATTTTAACATTGGCTGGAATAGTTTTACTAAGACCATTTATGGCTAATAACTCAATTGCAAAAATTATTGTTGTATTAAGTATAGCTGGTGCAATTTTATTTTTACCAAGTGTTGGAATGTACTACGGATTTCATAACTGGACTGCCTCATTAACTGGAGGTGTAGTTGATGCTAAATTTATAGCGATACTTAATACAGCACTTGAGTCTCCATTGGGACAAGTATCAATGATCCCATTATTAGCTTGGATTGCTAAAAATGCTCCTTCACATCTTAAAGCAACTTTTTTTGCAGTTTTTGCTTCTTTCACAAATTTGGCTCTTTCAGCAAGTGCTTTAGGAACTAAATATTTAAATCAAATTTTTACAGTTACTAGAGAAGTGAAAGATAAAGTTTCAGGTGAAATCCAAACTACTGCAGATTATTCGGAACTAGGGATATTGTTAATTGTAGTAACTTTACTAACGCTTATTTTGCCTATTTTATTTGTCTATATAATTAACTATAGTAAGTACAAAACTTCAGAATAATCAATAATTTTATAGTTTTTTTGTTTTTTTTTGTTAATTAAAAATCATGAAGAAAATTTTCTTAGTTTACGGTCATTACAATGAGAATTCGTTTAACGCAGCAATTAAAAATGAATTTATAAAACACTCCGAATTAAAAGGTAACAAAGTAGACGTTGTAGATTTATATAAGGAAAAATTTGATCCTGTATTTGCCGGAGAAGAGCCAAGTGCTGAAGTTTTAGATCATCGTAAGAGAATAGAAGAGTGCGATACAATTGTATTAGTTGCACCAATATGGAATTTTAGAATGCCAGCGATAGTTGAAGGATGGATTGATAAAGTATTGGCACCACCCTGGGCATTTAGATTTAAACAACTTGTTGGAAACTATGGTTATCCAATTGGCAATTTAAGAAATAAAAAAGCTGTAATTTTTTGTACATATGGTTCACCGAGACTAGCTATAACCACATTTTTTTTAAATTTACCTATTAGAAGATTGAAAAGAGGGGTATTTCATATGTGTGGCATATATAACATTACCTATCGAAGATATTTTGCGGTACCTTTTGTAGGTAACTCAAAAAGACAAGAGTTCTTAGAAGATGTTAGAAAAACTGCAAATAATATTTAGTACTTTATTTATTCTATTATTAACTACTGTTTATTCATATTCAGAGTTGATAAACCCAAACAAAAATATTACTCCAAAAGAAGTTGTTGAAATTCAACTTAATGGTCTCAAACAAAATGATTTAGAATATAAAGATAGAGGGATAGAACAAACCTGGACCTTTGCTCACCCTAACAATAAAAGAGTAACAGGTCCCTTAGGTAATTTTAAGCGAATGATCAAAGGAGCCTCCTATAAAATGATGATTAATCATCTAAGCCACACTATCACAGAACTTGGCAGTAGTGACAAATGGGCTCAATTTGAGGTCATCATTTTAGATAAGGATAAGATTTATCATAAGTTCAATTGGCAGGTTGAAAAATATACAGACGAAGGAGTTTTAAAAGATTGCTGGATGACCACAATGGTCTCAAGTCCAATTCCTCTTGGTAGCTCAATTTGATTATCCCCAGATACATTTTTGTTTCGTTACTAATAAAAATTTAGTAGGAATCACGAAATGAAAACAAAAACTAAAGTCGTAGTTGTTGGTGGCGGAGTTGTAGGTGTAAGTGCTCTTTACCATTTAGCAAAAAAGGGTTGGTCAGATGTAGTGCTCGTTGAGAGAAAAGAGTTAACCTCTGGTTCAACGTGGCATGCTGCAGGTTTATTGCCTTTGTTTAATATGAGTTACTCTGTAGGTCAGCTCCATAAGTACGCGGTAAATCTTTATAAAACTTTAGAAGAAGAAACTGGAAAAAATGTTGGCTTTAGTGTTGTTTCAAATATTCGTTTAGCAAGTACGAAAGATAGAATGGATGAGTACCATCAGTACGCAGGTGTTGCTAGGACAATTGGAGTGGATGTAAAATTTTTAACTCCACAACAAGTAAAAGAAATATGGCCCCTGTGTCATACAGATGATTTAGTTGGAGCAATTCAACACCCAGAAGATGGATACATCCAACCTGCAGATTTAACACAAGCTTTAGCTACTGGCGCAAGAAATAGAGGAGCTGAGATTTATAGGAACACAACTGTTATATCAATGAGACAAACAAAAGATGGATGGATTGTTGAAACAGATAAAGGATCAATTGAGTGTGAACATGTAATTTCTTGTTCTGGAAATTTTGCAAGGCAAACTGGTGAAATGGTTGGATTAGATATTCCGGTCATTCCTGTTGAACATCAATACATCGTAACTGAACCACACCCTGCTATTCAACAAAGAAAAAAAGATGGTTTACCAGAAATGGGGGTTTTAAGAGATAGTGACAGCAGATGGTATATGAGAGAAGAAGCAGGTGGATTAATTTTAGGACCTTATGAAGATGGTGCACCAGCTTGTTATGTTGAAGGACCATCAAAGAATTCTGAATACGAATTATTTCAGGAAGATTTAGATAGATTAGCTCCACACATTGAAGGAGCTATACATAGAGTTCCTGCCTTTGGAGAAGTTGGAGTTAAGAAAGTTTATAACGGTGCAATTTGTTATACACCTGATGGAAATCCAATTGTTGGACCTGCTTGGGGACCTAAGAATTTTTGGATTAATGAGGGTCATAGTTTTGGAATAACTGCAGCAGGTGGTGCCGGTTGGCAACTTGCTGAATGGATTGTAGATGGAGAACCAACAATAGATATGTTGGGAGTTGAGCCACGACGATATGGAAACTATGCAACTAAATCTTATTTGAAAGCTAAAAATGAAGAAGCGTACAGCCATGTATTTATAGTTCACTATCCAGATGAAGAAAGACCGGCAGCTAGACCTTTAAGAACAGCTCCATGTTACGAAAGAATGAAAAATTTAGGAGCAGTTTTTGGTCAAAAATTTGGATGGGAAAGACCTAATTTTTTTGCAACAGATGGAATGGAGCAAAAGGATGATTGGTCATTTAGAAGATCAAAATGGTTTGATGCAATTAAAAAGGAATGTCAAAACGTAAAAGAAAATGTTGGTATTTTAGATATGACTGCTTTTGCAAAATGTAGAATAAGAGGACCTAAAGCAGAAGAGTTTTTAGACTATTTAGTTGCAAACAAACTTCCAAAAAAGATTGGAAGAATAAATCTATGTCATGCATTAAATACCAAAGGTGGTGTGCATTCAGAATTTACAATCATGAAAGAAGCCGAGAATAGTTACTACTTAGTATCAGCTGGAGCAAATTTAAGATTAGATCATGACTGGATTCAAAAATGGATGCCAGATGACGGATCTGTAATTTTTGAAGATTTAACAAATAGTACAGGTGTATTGGTAGTAGCTGGTCCTAAAGCAAGACAACTAATGCAAAAAGTTTCAACAGATGATTTTTCTAATGAAAACTTTAAATGGCTGACTGCAAAAAATGTGAATGTAGGATATGCGCCAGTTAATGCCATGAGAGTAAATTTTGTTGGTGAACTTGGATGGGAACTTCATCATCCAATCGAGTATCAAAATCATATTTTTGATAAATTAATGGAAACTGGTAAAGATTTAGGAATTAAACCATTCGGTATCAGAGCAATGAATAGTTTAAGAGTAGAAAAATCTTACAAATTAGTAGGAACAGAATTGTCGATTGAATATTCTCCATATGAATCAGGACTAGATAGATTTGTTCATCCAAATAAAGGAAACTTTATTGGTTTAGAAGCACTTAATAAATGGAGAGAAAAAGGTTTTGATAATAAATTAGTAACTTTAGAAGTTCACAATACTAAAGATGCAGATGTTTTGGGAAATAACCCTATATTTAAAGACGGTAAAGTGGTTGGAAGAGCAACAGGCGGAGAGTTTGGATTTAGATTAGATAAATCAATAGCTCTTGCGATGGTAAAACCTGATTGTTCTAATGTGGGCGACAAATTACAAGTTGATATATTGGGTGAAATGTTTGACGCTACAGTTCTAGATGAAAGTCCGTATGATTCAGAAAACAATTTATTGAGAGCTTAATGAAAATCTTAGTAGCAGTAAAAAGAGTTATTGATTACAACGTTCAAATTAGAGTTAAAGAAGATGGCACTGGTGTTGTTACAGACAATGTAAAAATGTCAACTAATCCACCAGATGATAATGCAATTGAAGAAGCGGTGAAAATTAAAGAAGTAGGAAAGGCAACAGAGGTAGTTGCAATTACTGTCGGTGAGGAAAAAGCACAAGAAACTGTTAGAAAAGCTTTAGCAGTTGGTGCGGATAGAGGAATTCATGTCAAAGCAGATGGAATACTAGAACCATTAGCTGTTTCAAAAATTTTGCAAAAGGTTGTTGAAAAAGAAAAACCAGATTTAGTTTTTATGGGTAAACAGGCAATTGATGATGATTGTAATCAAACAGGTCAAATGTTAAGTGCATTATTAAATTGGCCACAAGCAACTTTTGCATCAAAGATTGATATAAAAGATAACAAACTAGAAGTTACTAGAGAAATTGATGAGGGACTTGAAACGATTGAAATAAATGTTCCTGCTATCGTAACTTGTGATTTAAGATTAAACGAACCACGATACGCTTCTCTTCCAAATATTATGAAAGCGAAGAAAAAACCAATTGAAGAAATTTCTGCATCTGATTTAGGTGTTGATACTTCTCCAAGGGTAGAGCAAATTAAAGTAGAAGAGCCACCAAAAAGAAAAGCAGGTATTAAAGTGGCTAATGTAGCAGAATTAGTTCAAAAATTAAAAAATGAGGCAAAGGTAATATAATGGCAGTTTTACTTATAGCAGAACATAATAATAAAGAGTTAAGACCGTTTACACTAAATGCAGCTACAGCAGCTTCACAAATTGATAGTGAAGTTCACGCTGTGATAATTGGAAATAATAGTGAAGAGGCATCAAAACAGCTATCTGAACTTCCAGTAATTAAAAAAGTGTTAAGTGTTGAAGCAGCACATTATGAAAATTTCACTGCAGAAAACTATGCACCAGTTGTTTTTAAGCTAGCAGAAAATTATTCTCATATTATTTGTTCAGCAAATACATTCGGTAAAAATTTAATGCCAAGGATTGCAGCTCATCTTGATACTTCACAAGTTAGTGACATTATAAAAGTAATATCATCTGATACTTTTGTTAGACCAATTTATGCTGGGAATGCTTTTGCAACAGTTAGAAGTAATGATAATAAAAAATGTGTAACTATTAGACCAACTTCATTTGAACCTTGTGAAAGCTCAGGAGGTTCAGCACCAATTGAGAAAATTGATGCTGGTGAAGAATTTTCAAATACAAAATTTGTAAAAAGAGAAGAAATTAAATCTGACAGACCTGAACTTGGTACAGCAAGAATTGTTGTGTCAGGTGGAAGAGGAATGCAAAGTGGAGATAACTTTAAATTAATTACCGAAATTGCTGATAAGCTTGGAGCAGCTATTGGAGCATCAAGAGCTGCAGTTGATGCAGGTTATATAAGCAATGATCATCAAGTTGGGCAAACTGGAAAAGTTGTTGTGCCTGATTTATACATAGCTGTTGGAATATCAGGCGCAATTCAGCATTTAGCGGGCATGAAAGAAAGTAAAGTTATTGTTGCAATTAATAAGGATGGTGAAGCTCCAATTTTTAGTGTGGCTGATTATGGTCTTGAAGCAGATCTCTTTGAAGCTTTGCCTCAGTTCATGGAAGAGCTGAACAAATTAAACACTATACAAAAATAATCCTTACAGTTAAAAATTAGATTATGTCTAGAGAATCTATGGAATATGATGTTGTAATCATTGGTGGTGGCCCATCAGGATTAGCAACTGCAATTAAATTAAAACAATTAGATTCAAATTTAAATGTTTGTTTGCTGGAAAAAGCTTCAGAAATAGGAGCGCATATTTTGAGTGGGAATGTTTTTGAAACAAAAGCTCTAGATGAGTTATTACCTAACTGGAGAGAACTTAACTCACCAATTAAAACAAAAGTAACAAAAGAAAAATTTTTATTCTTAGGAAAAACAAAATCTTTAAGTTGGCCAACTTGGCTTTTGCCAGCAGTTCAACAAAATCATAAAAATTATATTATTAGTTTAGCTAACTTATGTAGATGGTTAGCTGAACAAGCAGAAGCATTGGGTGTAGAAATTTTTCCAGGTTTCCCAGCAAGTGAAATTTTGTATAACGATGACGGGTCTGTTAAAGGAGTAGCCACTCAAGATATGGGTATAGATAAAGAGTGTAACAAAAAAGATAGTTTTGAACCAGGCATTGAGCTTTTAGGAAAAGTAACAGTTTTTGCTGAAGGTTGCAGAGGCCATTTAGGAAAACAATTAATTCAAAAATTTGAACTAAGTAAAGGAAAAGATCCTCAGCAATATGGAATTGGTTTTAAAGAAATTTGGGAAATAGATGAAAAAAATCATGAAGAAGGATTAGTCATGCATACGGCTGGATGGCCACTTGATAACAACACTTATGGTGGAAGCTTTATGTATCACGCTGAAAATAAACAAGTGTTTTTAGGCTATGTAATTGGATTGGATTACAAAAATCCCCATTTATCTCCATATGATGAGTTTCAAAGATTTAAAACTCATCCGGCAATTAAAAAAATAATACAGGGAGGAAAAAGAATTTCATATGGTGCAAGAGCATTAATTGAGGGAGGATTTCAAAGTTTACCTAAAATGTTTATGCCAGGTGCCTTACTAGTAGGATGTGATGCTGGTACATTAAATATGCCTAAAATTAAAGGCTCTCATACTGCAATGAAAAGTGGAATGATTGCAGCCGAAACTATTAATGAACACTTAAAAGAAAATAAAGATTTATCTAATTATGAAGATAAATTTAAAAATAGCTGGTTATATAAAGAATTATTTGAGGCCCGAAATGTAAAACCTAGTTTTAGTTGGGGATTAATTTTGGGGATTATCTTTACAGGAATTGATCAAATTTTGTTTAGAGGAAAGCTTCCGTTCACTCTTAAACATAAACACGCAGATCATGAAACACTAAAACCCGCCAGTCAAATGCCCAAAATAGATTATCCAAAGTACGATAATGTAATAACTTTTGATAAAACTAGTTCAGTTTATCTAACAGGAACTAATCATGCTGATAATCAACCTGTCCATTTACAACTTAAAGATCCTGATTTACCAATTAAATACACTTTAGAAAAATTTGATGAACCTGCACAAAGATATTGTCCTGCTGGAGTATACGAAGTGCAGAAAGAAAATGATGTTAATAAGTTTGTAATTAATTCGCAAAATTGTATTCACTGTAAAACTTGCGATATTAAAGAGCCTTCACAAAACATAACTTGGGTGACACCAGAAGGTGGCGGCGGACCAAGATATGGAAATATGTAAATTAGGACAAATCTATTGCAAACTTTTTTAAAGTTTGAATAGGTACATATTTAAGAGTGTTTTCGTGAGTTCTTTTCAAAAATATTGGACATCCTTTACCGGCTTCAACTGCTCTTGCATACCAACTAGCACACAGACACCATCCATCTCCATCTTTTAAACCTGGAAACCCAAATTCAGGATGTGGAGTAATTAAATCGTTACCTGCTTCTTTCATCCACTCTAAGCATTCGGTAGTAACTTTAGCACAAACTGTATGTAGTCCATGATCATTCTCGTCAGTATTACAACAACCATCGCGAAACCAACCTGTTAATGGATCATTGGAGCATTCTTCTAGATCTTCGCCTAGAACATTTTTTTGTTTTTTAATTTCCTCCATAAACATCATAAATATTGTTGTCTATAGTTGCATTAAATGAAATAGATCTTCTCTCTTCATTTGTGTTTTTAAAAGGATAAACAGTGTGCATTAAATAATTTGGAAAAAAATAAAAATCTCCAACTTCAGGTTTGATAGTTAGTGTAGAATCGCATAAAAACATTCTGGAGCCATGAATTAATTGTAATTTTCCTCCTGAGTAATCGCTATCTTTACCTTTTTGTTTATGATCTCCAAAACTTTTAGGTAATTTTAAAAAACCTGCCCCAGAGATATGACCATTATGCCAGTGAGTTGGATTATATTCATTTTGAAATTGCCTTACTATCCATGATCGATCTACATTAAATTTTGTAATTTTTTTTTGAGTTTCTATACCTATCCATTTTTGAACACAAATAGATAAAAATTTTAACCACCCACTTTTTTCGATAATTTCTTTTTCTAAAATAAATTCTTCAGTAACATCTCCAGCTAATTTGTGTGCCCAGTTTAGTTCTGCTTGTTTTTTTTTATTTTGAATAATTTCTTCAACATAACTATTTAAATGATTTAATATTGAGTCCGGAATTTTAACTTTAAAAACTGATGGACCAAAACTTCTTATTACCTGATAATTTACTTGTTCAGACATAGTTTTATATCTTAGTTGGATTTGGTTGCCCTTTATAAACTTCTTCAGGATCAAATTTTTTTTCTTTTTCAAGAAATTTCATTTCTACTTTACGTCCATTATCAATTGGTCCCATTGGAATAGATCTGTAAAAGCAAGATCTATATCCAACATGGCAACTAGCACCATCTCCTATATCAACTGTTAACCAAATTGAGTCTTGATCATCATCAATTCTGATTTCAGTTACTTTTTGAATAAAACCACTTGTTTTACCTTTGTGCCAGATTGCTTTTCTAGATCTACTAAAGTAGTGAGCTTCTTTAGTTTCAATTGTTTTTTTTAATGCTTCAACATTCATATAGCCGTGCATTAAAATATCTTTGGTTTTTGAACACATAGTAATGACAGGTATTAAGCCATCATTATCAAATTTTGGAGAAAGAAGATTTCCTTCCTCGATATCATAGATATTTTCTCTTTTTTTGAACATAAAAGGTGATTATGTAGCACATATCTAGATATAATAAATATTTTTAAAATTAGGTAATTACTGTATAAAAAGCCGCTATGAAATTAGTAAAAGACACAGACAACAAGTTAAATGAAAATAAGCAATTTTCAGACAAAGATGCTGAAGAAGCTTTTATAACAATTTTAACATGGATGGGTGAAGACCCAAATAGAGAGGGTTTATTAGAAACTCCAAAAAGAGTTGTTAAAGCATTTAAAGAATATTTTAAAGGTTATAAAGAAGATCCAAATAAAATTTTGGATAAAACTTTTGGTGACGTAGAGGGATATGATGACATGGTTGTCCAAAAAAATATTTCTGTTCAAAGTCATTGCGAACATCACATGGCACCAATTATTGGAAAAGCTCATGTTGCTTATATTCCGAAAGAAAGAGTCGTAGGTTTAAGTAAACTTGCAAGAGTAGTTGAGGTATTTTCTAAAAGACTTCAAACTCAAGAGAGACTTACAATGCAAATTGCAAATACTTTAATGGAATCATTAGATGCCAAAGGCGTTGCAGTTACAATAGATTCAACTCATCAGTGTATGACTATGAGAGGAATTAAAAAAGAACAAGCAACTACAGTAACAAATTATTATTTAGGTCAATTTAAAGAGGATTTAAGTTTTCAAAATAGATATTTACGATTTATTAGCACTACGCTAAAAGATTAAAGTGTCTGATCAATTCAAAGCAATAGTTCTTAATCAAGAAGGTGAAAATTTTTCTAGAGAAGTAAAATCTTTAGATAGAAGTTTTTTAAAACATGGGGATGTAACTGTTCAGGTAGAATATTCTGATTTAAATTTTAAAGATGGAATGATTCTAAAGAATGGTGGAAGACTAGTAAAGGAGTATCCGCACATACCAGGAATAGATTTTTCAGGAAAAGTAATTGAAAGTGAAAATTCAAAATTTAAATCAGGTGACGAAGTAATATTAACTGGTTTTAGAGTTGGAGAAGTATTTTTTGGTGGTTATTCTCAGATAGCAAAAGTCAACGCAGATTTCCTAGTTAAAAAACCTGATAGCTTAAGCAGCAAGCAGGCAATGATTTTAGGAACTGCAGGCTTAACTTCTTTAATGAGTGCTTTTGCAATTCAAGCAAGAGAAAGTATTTTGCTTGGAGAAAAAGTTAACGATGTTTTAGTAACAGGTGCAACTGGAGGTGTTGGAAGTGTTGCGATAATGGCTTTAACAAAATTAGGTTACAATGTAACAGCAGTATCTGGAAAAGAAAGTAAGTCAGATTATTTAAAATCCTTAGGTGCAAAAAACATTATAAATAGAGCTGAATTTGATAAAGACCCAAGACCAATAGATAAAGGTTTATGGGACGGAGTTGTAGACACTGTTGGAGGAAAAATTTTAGCAAACGCAATTGCACAAACAAAGCCCAATGGAATTATAGCTGTATGTGGAAATGCAAATAGTAATGAACTTAACACCAATATACTTCCTTTTATGTTAAGAGGTATTAAGGTTTGGGGAATGGACTCTGCTAATTGCAGCATAAAAAGAAGAGAATTTATGTGGGGTGAAGCCTCAAAATTAATTGATTTTGAATTGCTTGAAAAATCAGTTTTAACAGCAGGTTTAGAGGAGCTAATTGAAACTTATCCTAAAATTTTAAAAGGTGAAATTTCTGGAAGAGTATTAGTGGATGTAAATAAATAATGGATTGGGATAAATTAAAAATTTTTCATGCAGTTGCGGAAGCTGGAAGTTTTACAAATGCTACTATAAATTTAAACCTCAGCCAATCTGCAATCAGTAGACAGATACAGTCCTTAGAGCAAGATCTAAAAGTACAGCTTTTTGAAAGACACGCAAGAGGATTAACACTTACAGAAAATGGTGAATATGTTTTTAAAACTGCTCATGAAGTAATAAGTAAGTTAAAAGAAGTCGAAACATCTCTAGGTGATCAGAAGAATAAACCAACAGGAAAACTAACTATAACAACAGTAAGAAGTTTCGGTACTCACTGGTTAACGCCTAGAATTCAAGAATTTATGAGACTTAATCCAGAGATTGAGATTGAATTAGTCTTTGATGATAAAGAATTAGATTTAAGTACAAGACAGGCTGATATTGGAATTTTCATGAGAAGGCCAAAACAGCTTAATTATATTCAAAAAAAGCTAGTTGATATTAAATATTATATTTATGGATCAAATAAGTACTTAGAAAAAAATGGAATGCCAAAGACAATAAATGATTTAAATAAACATAAATTTATTTCATTTGGAAAAGGAGCGCCATCTCCAGTTTATAATCCAGACTGGGCACTAAAAATTGGCATGCATGATGGTAAAAAAAGAAAATCAATCATGAAGGTAAATAGTGTAATGGGGCTTTTGTTAGCAGTAGAGTCAGGGGTAGGATTGGCTGCACTTCCAGAATATTTAGTATCAAATTCATACAACGTAATTAAAGTACTTCCGAAAGTAGAGGGGCCAATAACAGAAGCGCACTTTGTTTATCCTCAGTCATTAAAAAATACTGCTAGAGTTCAAGCATTTAGAAATTTCTTATTTAGTAAAATAGGCGACTGGAAATAAAAATTTCCTATATTTAGCAATAATAAAAAAAGTCTTGAAATATGCGTCAATTTATGCGATTGATAATCATTCGCATTGAGAATAATTCTCATTCGCAAACAAACTAGGGTAAAGAAAAAGATACAAATGAAAAAAATAACATTGTTAGCATTAATTTTATTTTTCTTTGCCAAAATGAGCTTAGCTGGTGAAGTAAATGTTTTTAGTGCAAGACATTACGACTCCGACATTCAGTTGTATGAAAAGTTTACCAACAAAACAGGTATAAAAGTTAACGTAGTTTCAGGTAAAGACAAAGCGTTGCAAAAAAGAATTACTGAAGAAGGAAAAGACTCCAAAGCTGATTTATATATTACAGCAGATGCTGGAAGATTAGGTACATTTGATGCAAAAGGGATGTTTCAGAACTCTATGTCAGAGCAAATTGAAGCTTCAGTGCCAGTAAACTTTAGATCTGATAATTGGACAGGTATCGCCAAAAGAGCGAGAATTATTTATTATTCGCCAGAAAGAGTAAGTGCAGAAGATTTAAAAGGGATAACTTATGAAAGTTTGTCAGATCCAAAATGGAAAGGAAAAATTGTAATTAGAAAATCTAATAATATTTACAATCAATCTCTTGTTGCATCATTAATCAAAAATAATGGTAAAGAACAAACTTTAGAATGGGCAAAAAAATTAGTTTCAAATTTTGCAAGAAATCCTAAAGGAAATGATAGAGCTCAAATTTTAGCAGTTGCTGCAGGTGAAGCTGATTTGGCCATAGCAAACACTTATTACTATGCTTTGATGTTATCTGGTCAAAAAGGAGAAGATCAAAAAGAAGCTGCTCAAAAGGTCTTACCTTATTTTCCAAATCAAAATGATAGAGGGACACATATGAATATAAGTGGTGGAGGTGTTTTAAAAAATAGTCCTAATCCCGATAATGCTAAAAAATTACTAGAATTTCTTTTAACAGAAGAAGCACAACAGCATATAGTAAACAATACATTTGAATACCCAATGATAGACGGTGTTGAACCACACCCTCTAATAAAAAAAATGGGTGAAAATTTTAAACAGGATTTAAAAACAAAAGTTGGAGACTATAAAAAAAATCAGGCTGATGCATTAGAGGTAATGTTAATGTCTGGTTGGAAATAAAAGAGGTTAACACTAAGTACTTTTGGTATAAAGTTTATTACCCTACTTTATACCACTAGTACTTAGTTAAAATGGGTAATAAAATTAATATTTGGTTTTTGAGCTCTTTGCTCATTTCTATGATAGTTGCGATACCGATTGTAACTGTATTTAGCAGTTTTTTTGAGCCAACTGGTGAGTATTTATCAATAGTTAAAAATACATTTTTGTTTGAATATATTTTCAATTCAATAATTCTTGTAATTGGAGTTTTAACTACAACTTTTGTAATTGGTGTAGGATCTGCTTATTTAGTTTCATTTTATAAATTCCCTGGAGTTAATTTTTTTAAATGGGTTTTAATTTTATCTTTTGCAGTTCCAGCTTATATCTATGCATATTCATTAACTGCTTTTTTTGAAAACTATGGAACAGCTTTTTCAATTATGAAAAAATTATTTGGTGATGGAAATTACAATACTGTTTTACCTAAATTTGATGGAATGCTAGGAGCTATAATTTCAATTTCATTTTCACTATTTGGTTATGTTTATGTGTTAACAAGAACCTCATTTCATTATCAATCTCAAAATTTGCTAGAACTTGGTAAAAACCTTGGTTTTTCAACAAAAAAAACATTTTTTAATATTATTTTACCGTCGGCAAGACCAGCAATTATTGCTGGATTATCTTTAGTTGCTATGGAGACTTTATCAGATTTTGGTGCAGTATCTTTTTTTGGAATATCGACTTTAACCACTGGAATTTATGATTCATGGATATCTTTTGATGATTTGGCTTTAGCAAACCGAATATCTTTTTTTCTTTTAATTTTCATATTTGGATTATTTTTTTTAGAAAACATATCTAGAAAAAAAGCACAGTACCATTCACCTGCTAAAGGAAATTTTAAAACTAAAACTTTGAAGCAATTAACTGGTTATAAATCTTTATTGGCAATAATATTTTGTTCATTTGTATTTCTTGCAAGCTTTATATTCCCAGTTTTGCAAATGCTTTACTGGACAATTAAATTTCCAAAACATTTTTTAGATTTAAATATTATAGAATTATTATCAAACACATTGATATTAGTCTTCTTATCAGGCTTTCTTTTAATATTTTTATCTTTCGTATCAAATTATGGAAATAGAATTAGCAAAAATAATTTTTTAAACATACTAACAACTTTTTCAATTACTGGTTACGCAATACCAGGCATAATATTAGCTGTGGCTTTCATAACTTTTATTTCTTGGTTTGATGAAAATGTTTTTTATTTTTTTGATATAAAACAAATTTTTATTGGATCTATACTTGGTTTAGTAATTGTTTATTTTGTAAGATTTTATTCTTTAGCTAACAACGGTATTAAATCTGGATATTTAAAAATTAATTACTCAATTGATGAAAGTGCATATCTATTAGGTTATTCAAAACTAGAGACTTTTTTAAATATTCATATTCCTTATCTTAAAAACTCAGTCCTATTAATTACTATATTGTTATCTATCGAAATAATCAAAGAATTACCAATTACATTAATTATGCGTCCTTTTAATTTTGAAACATTTGCCACCCAAGCATATATATTTGCTTCACAAGATTTACTGGAAGCTGCCGCCGCACCTTCATTAATACTTATTATGATTGCAAGTATTTTTATTTTAATTACATCTAAGTATATGTTTAAAGATAAATAAAATGAGAAATAACTTTTTAGAAATTGAGAATGTTACTTTTACTGCAAGCTCTAAAAATAAAGTAACCAACGTTTCATTTAATATTGAAAATGAAGGAGACATAGTTTGTTTGCTAGGCCCTTCTGGAATTGGAAAAACTACAATTTTAAGAACAATAGCTGGCCTTGAAAAAATTCACTCTGGTAAAATTATTTTAAAAAATAAAATTATTTCATCTAAACAAAGCCATGTTGAACCTGAGGATAGAAATATATCTTTGGCTTTTCAAGATAACTCTCTATTTCCTCATTACAATGTTATGGAAAATATTAATTTTGGAGCTGAGAGAAATAAAAAAAAGAAAAAAGGTCTAAATTTTAAAGAAATAGTGAAATTTCTTCATTTAGAAAAAATCTTAGAAAAATATCCTCACGAAATTAGCTCTGGTGAAGCACAAAGAGCCTCATTAGCTAGATCTTTACTGTCAAATCCAGACTTATTATTATTAGATGAACCATTATCGAATATTGATCAAAGTTTTAAGGAGGAAATACAAGTAAAATTAAAGCAAATTTTAAAAGATTTAAAAATTACAACAATAATTGTTACTCACGACTCATACGAAGCATTCTATTTAGGTAACAAATGTGGAATTATTTTAGACGGAGAACTTAAACAATTTGATGATCCTTATAATGTGTATCACTTTCCAAATTCTGTTGATGTAGTCAATTTTTTAAACAGAGGGATATTAATTCCAGCAAAAGTTACGGACGAAAATACTTTAGAAAATGATGATTTAGGAACTATTAAAGGTAATTTTACAAAACATTATCCAAAAGGATCTAAAGTACAGTTATTGTTACAGCCAGAAGATTTAGAACATGACGATAAAAGCAATTTAAAATTAGAAGTAGTAGATAGAAAGTTTAGAGGAACAAATTTTATATATACTTTAAAAACTAGTAGTGATTTATTAATTCCTGTTTTTGTCCATTCGCATCACGTCCATCAACATGAAATTGATGAAAAATTTGGAATTAAACGACCGATAAATATTGATCACATAGTTTGTTTTTAATAGAACCCAATTAAATGCTTACAAAAAAACAATTATTTACTAGAGGCATGTTGGATATTTCTCCACATATGTTGTCTGTGATTCCATTTGGAATAATCTGTGGAGCTATCGGTGTTGAATTAGGATTTGACCCATTATTAGTTTATGCAATGTCTATAATAATTTTTGGTGGCGCATCACAAATTGTTTTTTTACAATTATTATCAGGGGGTGCATCTGGATTGATAGCAGCAACATCCGTAGGAGTTATTAATTCAAGACATCTTTTATATGGTGCGGTCTTATCAGAGTACTTAGAAAAACTATCATTAATTAAAAAATTATTAATCTCTTATATTATTGTTGATCAAGGTTTTGCAGAGTCAAATAAATTTTTTAAAAAAAATAAATCTGAGCAGTACTTACATTATCATTTGATTGGTACAGGTTGCACAATGTGGGTTTGTTGGCAAATTGCTACATTGTCAGGGATTATTTTAGGTTCATTTGTTCCAGAAGAACTTGGTTTAAAATTTGCAATTCCTCTTACGTTTATAGCAATTGTGATACAAGATTTAAAAAAAATTGATCACCTAATTGTAATGATTGTATGTGGATTGAGTTCATTATTATTTTATGATGCTCCATTTAGATCTTATATAATTATTTCACCTATACTTGCTTTGTTTGTTGCAGCTTTAATATTGAGGTTAAAAAAATAAAATGACTTGGTTATCAATTATTGTTGCAGGATTATTAACTTACTTTACTAGAATGACGATGGTAGCCCTAGTGAGTAAAGACATGTTGGGAGATAAAATAAAAGCTGTGTTAGCTTATGTTCCATCAGCAGTATTTCCAGCAATAATTTTTCCAGGAATTTTTATAGATGACTACGGTCAGTTTATCGAAATGGATGACCCTAAAATATTTGCTGCAATTTTTGCTGTAATTGTTGGTTATTTTTCAAGAAATATAATCGCAACTATTTTGTCTGGTTTAATTTCTTATTGGTTTTTGATATTTATCTAAAATGATATTTAGACAAATATTCGATAGTGTTTCTAGCACTTATACTTATTTAATTGCTTCAGGAAGGGGACGTGAAGCTTTAATAATTGATCCTGTATTAGAGAAAGTTGATCAGTATATTAATTTGTTAAATCAATTAGATTTAAAATTAGTAAAAGTTATAGATACCCATATTCACGCAGATCATATCTCTGGAATTGCTGAACTAAGAGATAAAACTAATTGTGTAACTGTTATGGGCAATAAAACTCCTGCCGATGTAGTTGCAATGAGAGTATCAGATGAAGAGATAATCAAAATAGATGGAATTGATCTCCAAGCTTTATATACACCTGGTCATACTTCTGAGAGCTTTAGTTTTTTGATGGGTGATAGAGTTTTTACAGGAGATACATTATTAATTAGAGGTACAGGTAGAACAGATTTTCAAAACGGTGATCCTAAAGACTCTTATAATTCAATATTTAACAAATTATTAAAACTACCTGATCAAACTCTAGTTTATCCAGCACATGATTATAAAGGAGAAATGGTAAGCACCATTTTAGAAGAGAGACAATTTAATCCAAGATTACAGGTAAAATCAGTAGAAGAGTACGTGGATATTATGAATAATTTAAATTTACCAGATCCTAAAATGATGGATGTTGCAGTTCCAAGTAATCTTAAGTTAGGCATTGATTTAAACCGTCAAAAAGTAAACAATGGAATTGAGCCAGAGGAGTTTAACAAAATTAAAAAAGAGAAAAACACAGTTCTGATAGATTTAAGAGAACAAAATGAAATAGATAAAGAAGGTAAACTAGATAACAGTAATATAGTCCCATTTCCTTCTATGCATGATTACATTGAAAAAAATAAAGTTAGTTTAAAAAATAAAAAAATTCTTTTTTACTGTGCTCATGGACACAGATCTACTTTGGCAGTTCAAATTTCTAAATCATATAATTTTGGTAACTGCTTTCACTTAATTGGTGGTTTAGAAAAATGGAAAAAACATGGATTTAATATTAATTAATTTATTTAGAATGATAAAATTTATAAATATTTTTAAAATTTTTATAGTTCTATTATTTTTATCAAATATTACTTTTGCACATAATCATTTCCCGATTACTACAGATTCTAAAATGATGATTAAAAGAGGTAAAATATTATATGAACAGAATTGTGCTTCATGTCACATGATTAATTTATCTGGAGCAAAGAATTGGAAAGGTTTAGATGAAGATGGTCACAGAAAAGCACCTCCTTTAAATGGAACTGGACACACATGGCATCATGATGATAAGACACTACATGCAATAATTAAGTATGGATTAGCTAAATTAGTAAAAAATTATGAAGGAAAAATGATTGGATTTGAAGATAAATTATCTAACCAAAAAATTGATAGTATATTAGCTTATATGAAATCTTATTGGTCTAAAGAAAATTACGAATATCAACTAAAGCTTAATTGATGTATTGAATTTTTGATTTAATTAGCTATATCACAATCATGTTCAAACATTTTTTTATAATATTAATTACATTCACTGTATCAATTTCGACTGCGCTAGCTGATAAAAGTATGAAGATTGGTAAAAAAGGAAAACAAGAAGACGTTACAAGAATAATTAAAGTTTTAATGTATGATAATTATTTTGAACCAAATTCTTTTAAAGTTCAATCTGGTGAGACTATAAAATTTGAGGTAGAGAATGTTGGTGAATTAGTGCATGAATTTAATATTGCCAATCAGACTATGCACAAAGATCATCAATCTGAAATGCAAAAATTGGTTGAGATGGAAATAATATTAGCTGATAGCATTGACAAAATGTCTATGATGGACAAATCTATGGCTCATAGTCATACTAATAGTGTTCTGTTGGAGCCAAAGAAGAGTAAAGATTTAATTTGGAAATTTGAAAATGTATCTAACATAGAAATAGCCTGCAATGTCCCAGGTCACTACGATGTAGGAATGATTGCAAAAGTAGAAATTAATTAAAAAATTTTTTTTTATATGGAAAGCACTGTTAATTTTAATTGGTCTTGCAAACATACTTGGAGAAGAAGTGCCAAAAATACTGCCTGGTGTTTATTAGGATGTGCAATTGGTGACTTTGGAACTATATTGTATTTCCAAATAACAGGAATTCCCTGGCCAGTTTTAGCTATCATGACTTTAGCAATAATTAATGGTTTGATTACAAGTATTATTTTAGAGACCATAATTTTAATTAAACAAAATTTTAATTTTAAAGATGCTTTAAAGACGGCTTTGGGCATGAGTTTTATTTCTATGGTTAGCATGGAAGTTGCAATGAATTTAACAGATTATCTTCTAACAGGTGGAGCCATGTTAACATGGTGGGTGGTGCCAATAATGCTTATTGTTGGTTTCTTAACTCCATGGCCTTATAATTATTGGAGATTAAAGAAATTTGGTATTAGTTGCCATTAAATCTTAAATAAATCCTGTTTAAATAATAATATAAAGACAAAGCTCTCAAGATCATAAATATTGTTAACGATATCCACACTCCATCATTTGAAATATAATTTGTGAGAACTAAAGAAATTAATAAATATAAAGAAACAGAAAAAAACATAGCGTTTCTAATTTCTTTTGTTTGAGAGGCTCCAATAAAAATACCATCAAATTGATAACAAAAAGATGAAAAAAAAGGCAAAATAATCATCCAAATAGAATAATCTAAACTTAAAGATCTTATTAAATCAATATCAGACATCATAAAAATAACATTCTTATGAATAAAATAATACACAATAGAAATACCTAAGCTTGTAACTGAACTTAAAATAAATGAATTTTTTACAATAGAACTAAATAAATTTTTATCTTTTTTACCCAAAGAATAACCAATAATTCCTTCAGTTGAAAATGCATAAGCATCTAAAATGAATGCTGATAGAAAGACGAGATTAATTAATATTGCATTAGCAGCGATATATTCTTCTCCAATTTTTGATCCAAGGTATGTGAACCATAAAAAAGAAAAAGTTAGTAATATAGTCCGAATAAAAATATTAAAATTAATATTAAAAATATTTTTTAATTTATTTAAATCAACAATTTCCTTTATTATAAAATTAATCTTTGTAAGCCTGTTTAAATAAAAAAAAGTATAAATTAAAAATACAGTAGAGGTAATTATCCCAGAAAAAAGAGTTCCATAAGCAACACCTTTGATATTTAAATTGTATTGAGTTACGAAAATTATACTCAGTATGATATTTAATATTGAGAAAAAACCTACTGAAATACTTGAAATTTTTGTTTTTTGTAAACCAACAAAAAGACCTGTGATAATATAAAGAGTAAGTTCTCCGGGAGCTGAATAAATTCTAATTTTAAAATATTCCTCATAAAAAATAGTAGTTTGTGAATTTAGATTAAATATTTGTAGACTTATTTTAAGAATTAAATTTTGAGCAAAAAACAAAACAATAGAAAGAATAATTACAAATAACAAATTTCTTAATATAATATTTAGAATTTCCTTATAATTTTTAGCTCCATTTGCTTGCGAGACCATACCAACAGTTCCCATTCTTAGAAATCCAAAACTCCAAAAAATCATTGAAAATAAATTTGCCGCAACAGAAGTTGCAGATAAATAAGAAACATTACCTAAGTTACCCATTAAAGATGTATCTATAATTGCAACTAAGGGAATAGCTAGGTTGGCAAAAAATATTGGAATAGATAATTTTAGAATATATCCAATAGATGATTTTTCCATGTCTGATGATAAATTATTATAATATTTTTTTTAATAAATTTTCTTTAAAGAATAATTTATGAATTATTACAGCACTTACATGTAAGGCAACTAAACCAATAAGTACATAGTTTGATATAATATGAATATTATAAAATTGATCAGCAAGTTCAAAATTGTCTTGTATTTTTATTTCTTTTAAAAAAATCACCAGAGGCTCACCATTGAAGAGTTTCTTCAATATTCCCGATATGGTTATTGATAAGACTGCGATGTATAATAATAAATGATTGAGTTTAGCAATAAACCTTTGTCCTATAAAAGTAGCAGGTCCTAACTTTGGAACAGGGTTAATTAAATTATTAAGTAACCTAAAAATTATAACGTAAAATATCCCAAGCCCAATTGTCACATGTATATTTTCAATAGTTATTCTTTCCTCTCCAAAATCTAAATCTACTAAATAAAAGCCAAGAGGAATTTGTATCAAAAGTAAAATTGCACTTAGCCAATGCAGAGACTTGGAAATAAATCCGTATTCTGTTAAAGAGTTCTTAACATGCATAGTATATTAAAACATACCAAGAAGATCTTTGGTACAGTAATCTTATCTTTAATAATGGTAATTTCTGCCACATTAGCCAATGCAGAATTGTCAGTAGAGGATATTATTAAAAGTAGAAAAGTTCTATTTAGTAAAAATTCTAGTACCGCAAAGAGGGTACAGTCTTTTTCTTCAAATGGAGATTTTGATAAAGCAATAGAGCTAATGAAAGAAATGAATGAAAATTACATTACACTGTTAGATCTATTTCCAGAAAATTCTAAAGAAGGATTTAAAACAGAGGCACTACCTATAATTTGGGAAGAAAAAGATGCTTTCAATGCATTAATGCAAAAATCTGCTGACGACATGATAAAACTCACTTCCATTATAGAAGATGTAGATGATATTAGAGGAACTCTTGGTAAACTAATATGGGCAAACTGCAAGGCATGCCATTCTAAATATAGAGCAACACGCTAAACTAAAGCCTTAGAAATAATTAATGATCCCAAAATCTGTAATTGAACATATTGAGGAATATGTTTCCCAAGAGATATATGTTCAAGTAGCAATAATTAAGGGTAAAGAAAAAATTTCTACAGATTTAGCAATCAAAAAATATTTTGTTAGTAATCATTTTAGAGAATTAAGTTTAGGAAAACCTTACGATCATTTTATTGATGGTTTAAGAGACAAATGTTTGGGTAAATTAAAAAATTCTCCTATGAGAAACACAGAAACTGATGATGAAACAATTATAATGTTACAAAAAAAATTAAATGAATTAAGTGATGTAGAATTAGAGGATACTTACTGGGAAATAGAAACTGGAGAATTTTTTTCAGGCGAACAAATTAAAGAGTTAGAAAAAGATCGAGATAAACTAATTTCAAAATTAAACTCAAAAGATGAAAACGAAGTTGTAAAAAAAATTTTTAAATTTTGTGAAATTTATGAAAAGTTGTGTGAAAAAAAATATCCTGAAGCACCACTTCCACTAGAAATATTAAATTCTAAAAATTAATTTTTTTAAGGGTTCGCTCTTTAGTTGATACCTAAAGAGCTCCCTTTTTATCGCCTCTTTGGCATTAAATCCAAACGGATTTTATTACTTTAAGTTTTTTGATATCGAAAGAACTTCAGCTAAGTATCAGGTGGTAGTAATTTTAACATAAACCTCCTTCATCTAAAAAGGTAATTATATCAAAATTATTTTCAATAAATTTATTTGCATTTAATGCAAATAAATAAGTTGAATACAACCTACTGCTTTAGTAGATTCCCGATATCTTATTTAACTTCCCTCAATTATTTTTTATTAATTAATTCACTAATAAAATTTTCTCCGTAACCATCATCAACAGCTTTTTGAAAATAATTTTTATTTAGTTCAGCAACTTTTTCAGCTTCAGGAAAATCTTTTAAAAGATCTTGAATATAAGTTAAATCTTTAACAGAGTTGTTTGCAGTAAATTTAAATCCTGTGTAATCACCCTTTAGCAAATTATCAAAAATTCTAATTAATGCTGCAGAATTTCCTGAACCAAGTTTTGCAACATCAAATACTTTTTTTAAATCTAAACTCATCTCTTTAGCACTTTTAGCCATATGGTTTATCAATGCAGCATTTCCTAAAGTTAAAAAATTGTTTAAAAGTTTTGATTTTGCACCCATGCCAACAGTTCCGAAATGAAAATAATCTTTACAGAATATATTAAAATAAGGCTCTGCTATTTTAAAATTATCATCTGATGCTCCAACGATACCGCCTAAGACACCTTCTTCTGCTTGAACAGGTCCTCCCATTACAGGACATTCAACGTAGTTAATATTATTTGATTTAAAAATTGCCTCAGTTTCAATAGAGCCAGTTTTATTATGAGTAGTAATATCAATGACAATTGTTTTATCACTTAAAATATTTGATAATTTTTCTGAAATAGATTTTGCAATAGGTGTGTTGGTAACACACATAAATAAAGCATCTAAATTTTTAGATGCAAAATCCTCAAAAGATTTAACTTCTTCAGCTCCTTCACTTACTATCTTTTCGATAGGTTTACGATTTTTGTTAGCTATTACAAAAAGATTATTTTTGTGCTTAATGATGTTTTTAGCAATCCCATAACCCATATAGCCAACACCAATAAAACCAATATTTTTCATCCAACCTCCTAATTTAACTTTTTTTACCTTCAGTTCTTATAAACATTATACCAAAAACAATTATTCCGATAACACCAACTATTTTATTATAGTCAAAGGGCACCCCGAAAATTAAGAAATTAATAATTGTAGACCAAACTAATTGTGAGTATTGAAAATTAGTAACAAATGATAAATTAGATAGTTGAATTGCATAAATAATTAAAGAGTGACTGACAAAACCAGCTACACCAAGAATTATTAAATAAAGCCAAAAAATATTTTTCTCTAATGGCACCCAATTAAAAAAAATAAAAACACTAAAAATTATTGCTCCTAAAATTGAAGTATAAAAAATTGCTGCAAATGGATCATTATCACCTGAGACAACTTTTGTAAAAAATTGATAAAGAGCCCAGCAGATTGGGGGCACAATTGGGAATATTAAATCTAAACTAAATATTCTCATACTTGGACCTAACGAATAAATAATTGAACCAAAGCTCAATAACATTAAAAGTATACCTTTCGTACTTAAAATATCTTTTAAAAAATATGCAGATAATAAAGATACAATTAATGGAGCTGTAAAGAAAACAACATAAATATCTACTAGGTCAAATTTCTGTAAAGAATAAAACATAAATGTGGTAGCAGTGACCATCAATATCGATCTAATTATTTGAACTTTAAAATTTTTTTTTAAATTTACTTTGGGTTTAAAAATTAAAAAAAATATGATTAAAGAAACTAAGTGGAAAAAAAATCTTCCCCATATTGCTTGAGTAATTGGCATTACAGTCCCAAGATATTTTGCAGTAGAATCCATACAAACAAACATAAAGAAACCGCCTGCAGCTAATAAAATTACGTTAAATAACGATGTTTGATTTTGCACTTTAGGAAATTTTTTACATCACAACGCCTACTTGCCAAGGATTAAACTCCTCGTCACCGTAGCCATTGATTTCGCTTTTTGATTTATTTCCTGATGCAGTATTTACTACTAGTTCAAATATTTTTTGACCAACTTCTTCAACTTTTTCTTTTCCTTCAGCAATTGTTCCACAGTTTATGTCCATATCTTCTGACATTCTTTCAAACATTGCTGAATTAGTTGAGAGTTTCAAACTTGGTACTGGCTTACATCCAAAACAAGATCCTCGTCCAGTTGTAAAACAAATTACATTTGCACCTGATGCAACTTGCCCTGTAACAGATACTGGATCATATCCAGGTGAATCCATAAAATTGAAACCTTTATTTTTAAGAGGTTCAGCATAATTTAATACATCTTGTAAAATTGAGTTTCCTCCTTTTGCAACTGCTCCTAAAGATTTTTCTAAAATAGTTGTAAGTCCACCTTTTTTATTTCCTGGTGCTGGGTTGTTGTCCATAGAACTATTGTTAATACTTGTATAATGTCTCCACCATTCAATTCTTTTTATTAATTTATCTGCAGTTTGTTGTGAATTAGCTCTGTTAATTAATAAATGTTCTGCTCCATAAATTTCTGGAGTTTCAGATAAAATTGAACTTCCACCTTTTTTAACTAAAAGATCAGCAGCAATTCCCAATGCAGGGTTAGCTGTAATTCCCGAATATCCATCAGAACCACCACATTGAAGAGCTAAAGTTAGATGACTTACTGGTTGTGAAGTTCTTTGAATATTATTTGCTTCAGTTAAAAGGTTTTTTATTTGAGATAATACTTTATCAACAATTTTTTTAGTTCCACCTTCATCTTGGATAGTTAAGAAGTGAATTCTGTTGTGCTTTTTAAGAGACTCGTCAAATAGACTTACTTGAGCACATTCACAACCCAAACCAATAACAAAAACATGAGAAAAATTTGGATGATTTTTAAAACCATCAATTGTTCTTTGAAAAATTTGCATTCCTTCACTCTGTGTATTCATCCCACATCCTGTTGAATGAGTAATAGGCACAATTCCATCTATATTTGGATAATCTTTTAAAATTTCTGAATATTTTATTTTTTCAACAATCATTTTAGTAACTGTTGCAGAGCAATTAACGGTACTAACTATTCCAATATAATTTCTTGTAGCTACTTGACCGTTATCTCTTAATATTCCATTGAAGAAAGTATCTACTTTTTCTTCAATATTATTTGATTTATCAGTTACTTTAAAATCTCTTTTAAACTCTCTAAATTCTAAATTATGAGAGTGAACATGTTCTCCAGGCTTAATATCATTTAAAGCAAATCCAATAATTTGATCATATTTAATAATAGGATCACCTTTTTTAATCTCTTTTAAACATACTTTATGACCAAAAGGGATTGGATTTAAAGTACTTATATCTTGACCTTCAATTTTAGTTTTTTCTGGTATGATAAATTGACTTACGCCAACATTGTCATTGCCATTTAAAACTATTAGATTATTCATTAAAATATTATATAACTATTATTTCTTGCAAACCAATATTAAAATTTATGCCTAAAAAAAGAAAAAAAGCCTTCAGAAGTCAGCAGTGGTTCAACAATCCAAAAAATCCAGATATGACTGCATTATATTTGGAAAGATATTTAAACTACGGTCTTACGAGAAAAGAATTGCAATCTGGAAATCCAATTATAGGTATTGCTCAATCAGGTAGTGATCTTTCTCCTTGTAACAGACATTTCATATCTTTATCTAAAAGAATTAAAGATGGGATTAGAAGAGCTGGAGGTATTCCAATGGAATTCCCAACTCATCCTATTCAAGAAACTGGAAAAAGACCAACAGCAATGTTGGATAGAAATTTATCTTATTTATCTTTAGTAGAAGTTTTGTATGGTTATCCAATTGATGGAGTTATTTTAACAACAGGTTGTGATAAAACTACCCCTGCAGCTTTAATGGCAGCAGCTACAGTAAATATTCCTGCAATAGTTCTTTCAGGTGGTCCCATGTTAGATGGAATTTATAAAGGAAAACTCGCTGGATCAGGAATGGTAGTTTGGGAAGCAAGAAAAATGTTAGCCAAAGGAGATATTAATTACGAAGAATTTATGGAAATGGCAGCATCATCAGCACCAAGTGCTGGTCATTGTAATACCATGGGAACCGCATCTTCAATGAATTCAGTTGCTGAAGCTTTAGGAATGTCTTTACCTGGCGGTGCTGTAATTCCTGCACCTTACAGAGAAAGAGAACAAATTTCATATGAGACTGGAAAAAGAATTGTTGAAATGGTTTATGAGGACTTAACACCATCGAAAATTATGACACGTAAAGCATTTGAAAATGCAGTCGTGGTTGCAAGTGCAATAGGTGGATCAAGTAATTGCACAATTCATTTAAGCGCAATTGCAAAACACATGGGAATTAAATTTGATTTATCTGATTGGCAAAAACTTGGACATGATATTCCCTTACTTGTTAATTGTCAGCCTGCAGGTGAATATTTAATGGAAAGTTTTCATAGAGCAGGAGCAATACCTGCTGTTATGAAGGAACTAATAAAAAATAAAAAAATTCATACGAATATTATGACCGTTACAGGCAAAACAGTTGGTCAAAATTTAAGAAGAAAAGTTAGTGTGGATAAAGACGTGATAAAATCTTTCAAAGATTCTTTAGCTGAAAATGCTGGTTTTTTAGTTTTAAAAAGTAATTTTTTTTCATCAGCAATAATGAAAACTTCTGTAATCGGTAAAGAATTTAGAGATAGATACTTATCAAATCCTAAACACCCCAATACTTTTGAGTGTAAAGCTATAGTTTTTGAAGGTCCTGAGGATTATCACAAAAGACTTAATGATAAAAAATTAAAGATAGACGAAAACTCAATACTAATTGTTAGAGGCTGCGGGCCTGTTGGATACCCCGGATCAGCAGAGGTTATAAATATGCAACCGCCTGATAGACTTTTAAAAAAAGGTATAAATACACTTCCAACACTGGGCGACGGAAGACAGAGTGGTACATCTGCAAGTCCTTCGATTCTTCATGTTTCTCCAGAATCTGCTGTTGGAGGAGATTTAGGAATAGTTAAAACAGGTGACAAAATTAAAATAAATCTTAATAAACGTAGAGTTGACCTATTAATATCAGTAGGAGAGTTTAAAAAACGAAGAAAAAATAGGAAGAAATTTAAAGAAAATAATCAAACTCCATGGCAAGAAATATTCAGAAATACTGTAACCCAGGTAGACGATGGTGCGTGTATTAATTCAAGAGGAAAATATTTAGATGTGTCTCATACAAAAGGTTTACCTAGAGACTCACATTAAATGAAACCTAAGATATTAGTTTCTAGAAAAATTTCAGATTTAGCAGAAGAAAAATTAAGCAATGAATTTGATGTAACATTAAATCCAAAAGACGAGCCAATTCCAGAAAGTGAGTTAATTGAGATTATAAACGAATATGATGGGATGATTTCTACAGGGTTTGATAAAATCGGAGAAAATTTTTTCAATAATCTAAATGGTAAATTAAAAATCATTGCTCAGGTAGGAGTAGGTTATGATAATATCTCTGTTAACTCTGCTTTAGAAAAAAAAATAAAAGTTACCAATACACCTAACGTGTTAAACGAAGCTGTTGCAGAACTAACTATTCTTTTAATATTAGCTGCATCAAGAAGAATTGGTGAAGCTTATAATTTAGTTAGAACTGATAATTGGAAAAATCAAAAACCTGACTTAACTAAATTTATGATTGGTAATTCAGTCACTGGCAAAACTTTAGGTATTATTGGTATGGGACGAATAGGAAGAATGGCTGCTAAAAGTGCAAAAGCATTTGGAATGAAAATAATTTATTATAATAGAAATCAATTGTCTGCAGATTTAGAAGATGGTGCGAAATATTATTCAGATTTAAATTCAATGTTACCAAACTGTGATTTTGTAAGCATACACACACCAGCTACCACAGAAACAAAATACATTCTTAATAAAGATACAATTAGCTTATTGCCAAAACATGCGGTTGTTATAAACACATCAAGAGGTTCAACAATTGATGATGATGCATTGATTGATGCACTAGAAAATAAAAAAATTTATGCAGCCGGCTTAGATGTATTTAATAATGAACCAAATTTAGATAATAGATATTTAAAATTAGAAAATTGTTTTGTCCTTCCTCACGTCGGTAGTGCCACACATGAAACTCGTCTAGCAATGAGCATGATGGCTGTAGACAATATTTATTGTTTTTTTAATGAAAAACCTTTGATTTCAGAAGTAGTTTAGAACAATTCTAATCTATGTATTTATAAAATATATATAATTTCTATATATAATAATTAAACCGATTTAATTGAAATAGAAAATCATTTATGTTTTACTTTCTCTTATTTAAAAAAACATAAACGAGAGAGGAAGATAATGTTTAAACTAATATCTAAAACTTTAGCAGCGGTGGCTATGGTTTCAGTTGCTTTATTTGGCTCTGCAAATGCAAAGACTTTAAAGATTGAAACTCACTTTACTGCTAGTTCACCAAATGGTGAAGTTGCGGCTCAGTTCGCAAAGAATGTAGAAAATTTTTCTGGTGGAAGCTTGAAAATTGAAATGTTCTACTCATCTTCAGTAACAGGAAAATCTGCTGAAGTATTTAACTCTGCACAAACTGGAATTATTGATTGTGATATGACTGGTGCTGGTTACCAAACTGGTAAAAATGCAGCGTTCCAATTTGCAGGTGATGTAATGGGTGGATACGATAACCCATACCAACAATATGAATTCCTGAATTTCCCAGGAGCTCAAGAAGCTGTTGATGCATTATACAATAAATATGGAATGACTTTAATTGGTTGGTGGATACCAGGACACGAGTCTTTAATATCTAGTAGACCAATTCCAGATGTTGCTTCATTGAAAGACTTTAAATTTAGATCACCTCCAGGAATGGAAAGTATGATCTTTACAACTTTAGGTGCGAAGCCAATCGTTATGGACTTTGGTGAAGTTCCTACAGCTTTACAAACTGGTCTAATCGATGGTGCTGACTATTCATCTTTAGCAACTAACTATGCTGGTGGACACTATGAGCAAAACAAATATGCTACATACCCAGGTTTCCACTCTATGCCGGCTGACCACTTAGCTTGTAACACAAAAGTATGGAACAAGTTAAAGCCTCATGAAAAAGGCGCAATGAAAGCAGGTATAGAAATCGCTGGAAGAACTATTACTAGCTTAGTTGAGAGAAAAAACGCAGAAGCTGTTAAAGCTTTAAATGAAATGGGTGTTACTCTTCATGACTGGTCTAGAGAAGATAGACTTAAGTTTAGACAAGCTGCTCTTGGTGCGTGGGAAGAATGGAAGAAAAAATCTCCTGAAGCTGCGGCACTTATAGAAATACATACAGCTTACATGAAAGCTAACGGTATTATGTAATAAAAAAATTTTGAAGGGCCTGAAAAGGCCCTTCAAATTAATTTAAAATTTTTACTCAATGATTGATAAAGAGTTACAAGAACAAAATGAAAAAGTAGCGAGTAAAGATGATTTTCCAATAAATTGGATTGATAGAGTTTCCTTAATTTTAAGTCACACAGTTAAATATTTAATTCCTA
This sequence comes from uncultured Pelagibacteraceae bacterium, assembly GCA_902533445.1. Taxonomy (GTDB): domain Bacteria; phylum Pseudomonadota; class Alphaproteobacteria; order Pelagibacterales; family Pelagibacteraceae; genus Pelagibacter. Next base: position 10,400 of record CACALX010000006.1, on the reverse strand, counting down.
TAATTGTAATTGTGATGATGTATGAAATTTTTATGCGATATGTTTTATTTAAACCAACTTTGTGGGCAAATGAATTATGTTTGTGGCTTGCGGGTGTTTGTTATTTAGTTGGTGGAATATATGCTACAAGGTTAAGAAGCCATATTAGAATAGTATTGTTATATGATTGGGTTAGTAGACCAACACAGAGAATTTTTGATCTAATAAGTACAATTATTATTGTTCTTTTTGCTACAGCAGTAATTTATGGTGGATGGGAAGATGCACACAGATCTTTCACTACCTGGGAGAGATTTGCAACTTATTGGGATCCTCCAATTCCAGCTACAATGAAACCACTTACACTTTTATGTGTATTTCTTATTGCAGTTCAATCTGTAAATAACCTAATCATTGATTGGAGAAATCCAAAAGAGAAACAATACGACCCTTCTAAAGAATTAAAGTAAGATGGAATTTGAAATAGGAACACTCTCGATAATATTAATAGTTGGATTATTAGCACTGATATCTATTGGTGTTCCAATGGGATTTGCATCAGGTTTCATGGGTGCAGTACTTGTATTTTTATACATAGGTGAGCATGCATTAGGAATATTGCTTTCAAGGTATTACTCACTGGTTGTTACTTATTCATTTTTATCAGTGCCCTTGTTTATCTTTATGGCCTCCTTGCTTGAACGCTCGAATATTGCACGAGATCTTTATGATGCTTTAAACGCGTGGTTAAGAAAAACTAGAGGTGGAGTAGGTGTAGTTACTGCAATCATGGCAACCATCATGGCTGCAATGAGCGGAATTATTGGAGGAGAAATAGTTTTATTAGGATTAATTGCATTACCTCAAATGTTAAGACTTAAATATGATCAAGACATGTCTATTGGTATTATTTGTGCATCTGGATCTTTAGGAACAATGATACCTCCATCAATTGTTTTAATTATTTATGGATTAACAACAGAGACTTCTATTACGATGTTATTTCAAGAAGCAATTGTTCCAGGTTTAATGATTTCAGGTTTAATTATTACATACATACTTATTAGAACAAGGTTACAACCTCATTTAGCTCCACTAAGTGATGAGCCGGCTTTAACTTTAAAAGAAAAAATGTCTTATCTTCCAGGTCTTCTTCCACCAATAGGAATTGTAATTATTGTATTAGGTTCAATTTATTCTGGAATGACTGGTATTACTGAAGCTGCAGGAATGGGTGTTGTTGCTACTTTAATTATTATTTTTGCAAGAAAAGAACTGACATGGTTTTTATTTAAAGATGCATTGACAAGAACATTTAAAGCATCTGGAACTATTTTGACAATTACTTTTGGTGCAACAGTTTTAGCAGGAGCTTATTCTCTTGCTGGTGGCCCGAAATATGTTGCGGAAACAATTTTAGCTTATGATTTGAAACCAATGTATTTAATTTTCATGATGCAGATTATGTTCTTAATCATGGGAGCATTCATGGATTGGGTTGGAATTGTATTATTAGCAATGCCGGTATTTTTACCAATTGTAATTGCACTTGGTTTTGATCCGATTTGGTTTGGAATATTATTCTGTGTGAACATGCAAGTTTCATATTTAAGCCCACCATTTGGGCCCGCCGCTTTCTATTTAAAATCGGTTGCTCCACCACACATATCTTTAACAGATATCTTTAGAGGTTTTGCTCCGTTTATAGTAATTCAGTTAATTGTATTAGCATGTGTTATGTTCTTTCCTGAAGCAATGACACAAAATTTCCACGAATTTAAACCTAAACCATGATAACAATTGGATTTATTGGAACAGGCCTGATGGGCCTTCCAATGGCTAAAAATATATTAAAATCTGGAAATAAATTAAAAGCCTTTAATCGATCAATCGAAAAAGCAGAACCACTAAAAGAGTTCGGTGCAGAAATTTCAAAATCAATTAGTGATGTAGTTAAGGACAGTGATTTTGTTATTACTATGTTAACCGATGATACTGCAGTAGATGCAATAACTTCTAGTACAGAATTTTTAGACAACTTAAAACCAGGCTCAACAGTTATAGATATGAGTTCTGTAAAACCAACGACAGCAATAAAACACGTAACTAATTTAAAATCAAAAAATGTAAATTATTTAGATGCTCCAGTTTCAGGAGGCACAATTGGAGCAGAAGAGGCATCACTAGCTATCATGGTTGGAGGAGAACAAAGCGTATTTGATAATTCTGAAAAAATTTTAAAGGCAATGGGAAACCCAACATTAGTTGGACCCATTGGAAGTGGACAAGTATCAAAACTAGCAAATCAAATTATTGTTGGGGTTACAATAGGTGCTGTTGCTGAAGCCATAACATTGTGTGAAAAGGCTGGAGCAGATCCAAATAAATTAATCAAAGCTCTTTCAGGTGGATGGGCTGATAGTAAAATACTTCAAACACATGGAAAAAGAATGATTGATAAAGATTTTAGTCCTAAGGGTAAGACTTATACGCATTTGAAAGATATGAATAATATTTTAGAATGTGCAAATTCTTATAATACTCATTTACCTATTTCAAATTTAGTTAAAGAAATGTATAAGACTTTAGTTGATAATGGTCATGGTAACACTGATCACAGTTCACTTTATAACGAGATAGAAAGGATAAATAAGAAATGAGCGGAAGACTAAATGGGAAACAAATTGTTGTAACAGCAGCAGGACAAGGAATTGGAAAAGCAACAGCAATTGCATTTCATAAAGAAGGAGCTCACGTAACAGCTACAGATTTAAACGATAAAACATTAGCAGAATTAAATAAGGAATATCCAGATATCAAAGTTATCAAATTAGACTCAACTGATAACAACGCTATCTTAAAATTTACCAAAACTCTTGATAAAGTAGATGTATTATTTAATGCAGTTGGATTTGTTCACCACGGAACAATTCTTGAATGTGATGAAAAAGATTGGGATTTCTCATCAAATGTAAATGTCAAATCAATGTATTTTATGTGTAAGGCGATATTACCATTGATGGTAAAACAAAATGGTGGAAGCATAATTAATGTATCTTCATGTGCTTCAAGCTTAAAAGGATTTCCTAATAGATTTGTTTACGGGACAACAAAAGGTGCTGTGATAGGTTTAACTAAAGCAATTGCAGCTGACTTTGTAAAACAAAATATCAGATGTAATTCAATTGCTCCTGGAACAGTTTTTTCACCATCTTGGCAAGACAGAGTAAACCAGAGCCCAGATCCAGTTCAGGCAAAAAAAGACTTTATTGCAAGACAACCAATGGGAAGATTAGGAACTGCAGAAGAAATTGCTGCAGTTGCAGTTTATCTAGCAAGTGATGATGCAACATTTACAACAGGTACTACAATTTCTGTTGATGGTGGAATTTCAATATAATTTAATAACAAAAGGACAATTATGAAATTATTAAGAGTAGGTCAAAAAGGACAAGAAAAACCAGCAGCTTTAGACAAAGATGGTAAAATTAGAGATATCAGTTCACATATTTCAGATTTAAATCCTGATCATTTAAATTTTGAAAGTATCTCAAAATTACAAAGTGCTGATATAGCAAGTCTTCCAGAGATATCTTCAAGTGAAAGAATTGGTTCATGTATTACAAAACCAGGAAAGTTTGTTGCAATTGGTTTAAACTTTTCAGATCACGCTGCCGAAACAGGAGCAGAAGTTCCATCTGAGCCAATTACTTTTATGAAAGCAACAAGCTGTATTAATGGTCCTAACGATGATATCGAAATTGTGTCTGGTTCAAAAAAATTAGACTGGGAAGTAGAATTAGGAATTGTAATTGGAAAACATACAAAACATATTTCAGAAGCTCAATCACAAGAACACATCTTAGGATATTGTTTGGTAAACGATATTAGTGAAAGAGAATGGCAAATAGAAAAAATGGGTCAATGGGTTAAAGGAAAATCTCATGACACGTATGGACCAATTGGACCTTATTTAGTAACAAAAGATGAAATTGCCGATATCAATAATTTAAAAATGAGTTTAGATGTTAACGGTCAAAGAATGCAGACTGGAAATACTAATACAATGATCTTTAATGTTAACGTTATTGTATCTTATTTAAGTAAATTCATGTCATTACAGCCGGGTGATATAATTACAACTGGCACACCTCCAGGAGTTGGTATGGGAATGAAACCACAACAATTCTTAAAAGCTGGTGATACAATGAGATTATCAATTGAAAATTTAGGAGAGCAAAACTCTAAAGTAGTTGCTTTGTAATTTTTTGTGAAAATAACTTCTATTAAAAGTCATGTACTTAAATATGAGTTAGAGAAAGAATTAGGTTATTCACAACAATATTATAAACATAGAACAGCTCATTTAGTCGAAGTACAAACTGACGAAGGTATTACCGGATGGGGCGAATGTTTTGGTCCAGGTAATATTGCTTTAGCCAATAAGTTCATTGTTGAAAAGGTAATTCAGCCTTTAATAATAGGTGAAAATCCTTTGAATAAAGAACATATCTGGCAAAAAGTTTACAATCTTTTAAGAGATAGTGGTCAAAAAGGAATGCCAATACAAGCTTTGTCAGGAGTTGACATAGCTTTATGGGATATCTTAGGAAAAAAAACAAACTCTCCTCTTTATCAACTTGTTGGTGGAAAATGTAATAATGAAGTTCCTGTATATGGATATGGAATGATGTTACAAAAAAAATCAGTTGATGAGCTAATTCCATTGTTTGAAGTAGAAGCAAAACAAATTAAATCAAAAAACTTTAAAGCTATGAAAATGAAGGTTGGATTAGGTCCAAAAGAAGATTTAAAGTTAGTTCAAGCAGTTAGGAATTCTATAGGTAAAGATTTTAGATTAATGGTGGATGCTAACCATGCTTATAATTTGAAAGATGCTCTTTATGTCGGAAAAGGACTTGATGAGCTAGATATTTATTGGTTTGAAGAACCTGTTGCTCCTGAAGATTACAATAGTTACCGCGAATTGAAAAAAAATATATCAACCAGTGTTGCTGGAGGTGAAGCTGAATTTACAAAGTATGGATGGAATAAATTAATAACTAATGAGTGCATTGATATAGCTCAACCAGAGGTATGTGGATTAGGGGGTATTACAGAATATTTAAAAGTTTCAGCCTTAGCGCAAGCTAACTTTGTTCCTGTAATTAATCATGTTTGGGGATCTGCTGTAAGTATAGCAGTAAATCTTCATTTATTGACTGCACAACCAGATATGCCAGGGGGATTATTTCCAACAAAATCTATGCTAGAATTTGATACAACAGAGAAAAATATCTTTATTACAGATCTACCAAAAGAGAATTTTTCAATTTTAGATCAAGTTAAAAACAATAATGGATTTGCATCAGTGACAGACAATGTAGGCATTGGTATAAACCCAAATGAGGACTTTATTAAGGAGTATGAAGTAAATGAATAAAATTAAAACTACAGAGCCTAAACCAATTTGGAAAATAAGATGTACTTTAGGTGAAGGTACACTTTGGGTCAAGGAGCATAATTCTATTTATTTTGTAGATATAAAGAAAAAGAAAATTTGTTCTTTAAATATTAAAAATAAAAAAAAGAAAATATATAAAGTTAATAAAGAGATAGGTTTCATTGCTCATGTAAGAGATCATATATTTATTTTAGGATTACAAGGTGAAATAAGAATTCAAAATTTAAAATCAAAAAAAGTTTTAAAATCGATACCCATAGAACCTGAAATAAAATTAAATAGAACAAACGATGGTAAAACAGATCCTGCTGGAAATCTTTGGTTTGGAACTATGGATAACCTGGAGAGAAAAATTGAAAAAGGATCTTTGTATAAATTAGATAAAAATCTTAAATTAACTAGAGTTGATAAAAATTATAGAATTACAAATGGCCCAGCATTTATCGATCAATATAATTTTTACCACACTGATAGTCCTAAAAAAACTATCTATAAAATAAAGATAAATAAAAATAATAAAATAATTAGTAAAAAAATATTTAAAAAGTTAACTCCTGAAGAAGGAGTTCCAGATGGAATGACTGTAGATAAAAATAAAAATTTATGGGTTGCACATTTTCGTGGGGCGTGCGTCTCAGTATTTAATAGTAGAGCAAAATTAATTCATAGAATTCATTTTCCAGCAAAAAATATTACTAATTGTGCATTTGGTGGTAAGAATAATCAAGAACTGTACGTTTCAACAGCTACAAAAGGAATGGACAAGGCTGATTTGCGAAAATTTAGATATTCAGGATTCTTTTTTGGTGTAAAAACAAACACAAAAGGAGTTTTACAAAAAAAATTTATTTTAAGTAATGAAGCAAAGAGATCTTTACTATGAGCGAATACCTACTAAGCTTTTAAGAGAAGATATAAGATTATTAGGAACTTTTCTTGGAAGAGTAATTAAAGATCAAGAAGGCACAAAATTTTTCAATATCGTTGAGCGATTAAGATTATTATCTAAAAACACCTTATTAGATAAAAATAAAAGTAAAGTATTTTCCAAAATTTCAAAAGATATAAGAAAGCTTTCGCCTGAAATTACTTTTAAAGTTACTAGAGCTTTTTCACACATTCTTAATTTAATGAATTTAGCTGAGTCGTTAGATGCTTCTAGAAAACTCAATGAATACGATAATCCATATTTTAAGGGCAAAAAACAAAATCTATTTATTGAGGATATTATTAATAATCTATTTAAAAATAAAAAAATCTCTGACAAAAAAATTTATGATCAGGCAACAAAACTTGATATTGGAATAGTTCTCACCGCACATCCAACAGAAGTTAAGAGAAGAACGCTAATTCAAAAATACGCAAATTTAACCACTTTGATGGAACAACGTCATCTTTATAAAAAATACCCCTCAAAGATTATTGAAATAGATCGAAAACTGTATTCGGAGATAGCCATTATTTGGAAAACTGATGAATTAAAAAGAACCAAACCATCAGCACTTGATGAAGCTAAATGGGGCTTGGCTGTAATAGAAGATAGTTTGTGGGATACAATTCCAAGAGTTTATAAAAGGTTAAATGATATTTTCAGAAAAAATTTAAATAAAGACCTTCCTAGAAACTTTAATCCTATTCAATTTGGTTCGTGGATGGGTGGAGATAGAGATGGAAATCCAAATGTTACATCTGAAGTAACAAAAAAAGTAATTTTATTTTCAAGATGGCAAGCTGCAAAGTTATACGAAAGAGAACTCACAAAATTAATTCAAGATTTGTCAATGGAAAAATGTTCACAAGCAATCAAAAAAGTTACTGGAAATAGTTTTGAACCTTATAGAGTTTATTTGAGGCCTTTAAGAGATAAAGCAAGAAGAACGCATCAACTAATTGAGGCACATATAAATTATAATAAACCATTAGATGAAAATAAATTATTAAAAGATAAGTACGAAATTATAAATCCATTAAGAGAAGTTAGAACTTCCCTGAACATGAACAAAGGTCAACATATAGCAAATGCAGATTTGTTGGATTTGATAAGAAGAGTTAGATGTTTTGGAATAAATTTAGCAAGATTAGATATCAGACAAGAGTCTGATAGACATGAAAAACTTTTAAATGAAATAGTTAAAAAGAAAAATAAAATTAATTATTCACAATTACCTGAAGAGAAGAAAATTAAATTACTTAATAATTTAATAAAACAAAAAAAAACTTTTGTTAACAAAATTAAATTAAGAGACAAAGAGAATTTAGAAGTTTGGAAAACATTTAAGCAAATATCTAAAGAGCCAGACCAATGTATGGGCGCTTATGTAATTTCAATGACTTCAAAAGCATCTGATATTTTATCTGTTTATTTATTGCAGTTACAGGCTGATACAAAGAATTTGTTAAGAGTGGTACCACTTTTTGAAACTTTAGATGATTTAAAGAATGCCAAAGGTGTTATGCAAAATTTATTTAAACTTCCTTGGTACAGAAAAATGATCAATTCAAAACAAGAGGTAATGATTGGATATTCAGACTCTAGTAAAGATGCAGGAAAACTATCCGCAAGTTGGCATCAGTATAAACTGCAAGAAGAACTTAGAAATTTAGCTAAAAAATATAAAATAGATCTTGTATTTTTCCATGGAAGAGGAGGATCTCCAGGAAGAGGAGGAGGACCAATTCAGGCAACTCTAAAATCTCAACCATCTGGAACAGTAAATGGAAAAATTAGAATTACTGATCAAGGAGAGGTGATACAGCAAAAATATGGATACAAACCTTTAGCTGAATACAACCTATGTAGTTATATCGGTGCAGTAATGGAGGCTACTTTAAATCCACCTCCTAGATCTAAACCAAATTGGCGAGAGCTTATTCAAAAAATGTCTGAGATTTCTACATCTGCTTACCGAAAGTATTTAAATCAAAGTGAAGATTTTATCAGATATTTTAAAACTGTTACACCGCATAAATCTCTTGGAAAACTCGCAATTGGTTCAAGACCCACTAAGAGAAAAAATGTTGATAATATTCAAAGTTTAAGAGCTATTCCTTGGGTATTTGCATGGACACAAATTAGATTAATGCTTCCTGGTTGGCTTGGCACAACTGAGGCTTTGAGATATGGATCGATTAAAAAGTTTAAAAAAACTCTAACAGACATGGAGAGGAACTGGCCTTATTTTGTATCAACAATGGATATTTTGGACATGGTGATTTCAAAAGTTGATCCTGAAATATCAGTGATTTATGAAAATAATTTAGCTGATCAATCTTTGATAAGAATTGGAAAAAGATTAAGGTTTCAATTTGATGCATTGGTCAAATTGCACAATAAAATTACCCCAAAAGAAGTTATAAAAGAGAGGAAAGAGTTTAGAAAAGCGATATTTATCAGAAACAACTACACTGAGATGCTAAACATTCTTCAGGCCAATATAATGAATAAATTAACAAATAAAAAATATAAAAATTCAGATAAGAAATATTTAGACGATGCTTTAATGACATCTATTGCAGGAATTTCTGCGGCAATGAAAAACACTGGATAGATGATTGAATATTTAATTGCTTTTGGAGCAGGGTTAATAAGTTTTTTATCTCCCTGTGTTTTACCCTTAATCCCTGGATACATTTCTTATATCTCAGGTCAGTCGCTACAAGAAATTTTAAATAAAAAACAAACAAATATTTTCCCATTGGTTTTATTTTGTCTAGGGTTTTCAACTGTGTTTGTTATCTTAGGAGCATCTGCATCTTTTTTAGGACAAGCACTTTTGCAAAATTCAGAAATATTAAGAATTTTAGCTGGAATTATAATTGTAATTTTTTCTCTCCAATTAATTGGAATTATTAATATTTCGTATTTAAACTTTGAAAAAAGATTTGATGCAAAAGAATCTAGAAATATTCTTTTTCCATATGTGATTGGTGTTGCTTTTGGTTTTGGTTGGACACCATGTATTGGTCCAATTTTAGGATCAATTTTAGCTTTAGCATCTATTGAAGAAACATTATCAAAAGCAGTCATAATGTTAATTTTTTATTCTTTAGGTTTGGCTATACCTTTTGTTTTATCAGGATATTTAATTCAAAGATTTTTATTATTTTCTAAAAACTTTAAGAAGAATATTAATTTAATATCAAAAATAGGTGGAATAACTTTATTAATAACTGGAATTTTGATTTTAACCAATCAATTGCAAGCAGTTGGTTTTTATATAATTAAAATCTTTCCTTTTATGCAAAATTTTGGTTAGTGTGTTTTATGAAAATTTATCAAATAGATTCAAGTGCTAGAAAAAAAGGCTCAACATCAAGAGCATTAGCAAAAAAACTTTTAGAAAAAATAAAAAAACCTGAAGACGAAGTAATTTATAGAGATTTGGATGATGAAATGCTTTTTGTAAGCGGCTTAACAGAATCTGGAATGAAAATTGACGAGAAAGATCAAACTGAAGAACATAAGAAAATGTTTGAACTTTCTAACAAGTTTGTAAAAGAATTAAAAGAGAGTGATATTATTATAATTTCAGCTCCAATATATAATTACGGACCACCCGCAACTCTTAAAGCTTGGTCAGACTTAGCTGCAAGAATAGGGGAAACCTTTAAATTTAAACCCAATGGTAGAAGAGAAGGGTTGTTAAAAAATAAAAAAGCTTATCTTGTAATCACTTCTGGTGGAACAAAACTAAATAGCTCTGAAGATTTTTTGACGCCTTGGTTAAAATTTATTTTAAATTTTTTTGGAATAGAAAAAGTCGAAGTAATTAGTGCTGATCAAATGGCTTTAGACTATGAAAAATCAATTAGAGATGCTGAAGCTCAAATAGAAAATATTTCTACAGATTAAACTTTCTTTTTAAGTGTCCTAATTTTCCTTCAGTACTATCGTAGTCTATATAGCAACCTTGTAAAAATCTTTCACCTTCGTTAGCATCATAAACTGTCCGACCAT
>CACALX010000005.1 GCA_902533445.1 uncultured Pelagibacteraceae bacterium | reverse complement strand
TAAAACTCTTAAAAAAGATGAGCAGAGAAGAATAAAACTTGAAAAACAAGAGCGAGAAAGACAGGAAAAACTAGCCTTACAGCATGAGAAGCAGAAGGAACAAGAATTAAAATTAAAGCTTAATGAACAGGTATTAAAGGAAGAGATTAGATTAGAAAAACAAAGAACAAAAGAAATTAAATTATTCCTGCGAAAAGAACAGGCTTTATTAAGAATTGAACAAGCTGAAAAGCAAAAGAAATTTTTACAACAATTAAAATTAGAAAAGCAGATTGAAAAATTTAGAGTAAGAGAAGTTAAAGAATTAGAAAAACTAGAAAAAATATCATTAAAAGAAAAGAGAGAAGATTACGCAGGACTTCAACAGAGAATTGAGAAATTAAAAGAAAAATATCGAATAATAAGAGATCAAAAAATTAGAGAGAGAGTAGAGGCATTAGGTGTTAAAATTCAAGGTAATGAGGATAGGGAAACATTATTAAGGAAAGAAAAAGAATATACATTAGCAAGACAAAAAATTGAATTTGCTCTTGAAAGCTTTTATAGGAGTGCCAGTAGTTTAGTTTTTCAATTAAATAAAAGACACATCACAAGACACATGTCTATTTTTCGATGTATTGATAGAAGATTTGAAACAGGTGAGATATTTGTTAAATGGGACGAGGCTCCTGACGAGGAATGGTTATTATTAATTTATATTAAAAATAATTCTCCTGATGAAGGTATAGTTATTGAAGACAAAACTAATCCTGAAAAAAACATCTCTCACGAATTTAAAAATAATGAAATATTTAAAGCTTCGGACACGATGGTGGACTCTTTAACCCAATTAATTGCAAGAAAAAGAGATAAAAATAACAATTAATAATTACATTTAATTTAAGTATTATTAGTTATGTTTTTTGGAATAATTGCAATGATGATTTTGTATGCTTTGTTAAGTTATATTCTTGCTTGGATCAGATATTTTAATAGTCAAGACGAAAGGTTAGGACAATCAACTTGGAGATGGAGTTATGATTATGAGGTTGATGGAGAAAGAGACATATCAGATTTGGATGACAAAAATTTTGTAAGATTAAGAAGAAAAAGAAATAAAATTATTACTCTTATGTATTCAGTAGTTTTAACTATGTTTATCCTCTCAATGTCTTTATTGAGTCAAATTTTGATATTTTTTCTTAATTAATTTTTTAATTGTTTTTTATTTTTCAAATACAAAAAGTACGCAACTATTTCATATCCATATTTAAAAATTGTAAAGATGATAGGAAGTTTAAAAAAACTATATAAAAATTTATATTTTGGTATTCTCTTCCAAACATAAAGGAAAGCTTCTGCACCTTCAATTATTTTATCGTTTTCTTTAATGTGCAATCTTCTTAAAAGTTCTTTGTCATTTTTGGAAGTTTCTTTTTCTGCTTCTTTGTTATCCGTAATATCTATCCAATCAATATCTTCAATGTTTTCTTTTTTATACATATTAATTTCTGATCTGCAAATTTTGCAAGAGTTATTAAAATAAACTTTCATAGAAGTTTATATTAACTTCAAAATTAAGCATGTAAATGCGCCAAATGATTAGTTGAAAATTAATAATAAAGCACTATTTAAACCATGTGAGTAATTTTTTTGACAAATCTGATTTAACAAGGAAAGATGCCGATGTAATAGTATCTGATACATTACAAAATTGTGATGATGGTGAGCTATATTTGGAGGACACTAAATCTGAATCTATTTTATTAGATGATAATAAAATTAAAAGCTCAAGCTATAGTTCAGATTTAGGTTTTGGATTTAGAGCAATTACTGGAGAGGTTGTTGCATATTCTCACTCTAATGAAATATCAAAAGATTCATTAAAAAAATCTTCTGAAAATTTAAAATCTACACTGAAGTCTATGAAAGGTACTTATAATCAAGATATTTCAAGATCTAATAAAAAATTTTATCAGGATATTAATCCCATAGAGCAAAAAACATTAAATTCGAAATTAGAAATATTAAATAAAGTAAATGAGTATCTAAGAAAAAAAGATCAATCTGTAAAACAAGTTACTACGAGTTTTGCAGGTGAACAAAAATCTATTGAGATTATAAGATCAGGTGGTGAGGTATTAACTGATGTCCGACCATTAATTAGATTTAATGTATCTGTGATGTTAGAAAAAAATGGAAGAAAAGAAACTGGCGTTTATGGAATAGGAGGAAGACAATCTTATGATGAATATCTAAAAAATGACAATTGGAAAACTGTATGTGAGGAAGCATTTAGAATTGCCTCAGTAAATTTAGATAGTAAACCTGCTCCAGCAGGAGAAATGAAAGTTGTTTTAGGACCTGGGTGGCCAGCGATTTTAATACATGAAGCTATTGGACATGGTTTAGAGGGAGACTTTAATAGAAAAAAAACTTCTGCATTTCATGATCTTATGGGCCAAAAAGTTGCCAGTGAGGGAGTTACGATTGTTGATGATGGAACAATTGATAATAGAAGAGGTAGCTTAACTATTGATGATGAAGGTACACCAACAGAAAAAACAGTATTGATTGAAAATGGGATATTAAAGAATTTTATGCAAGATAGATTAAATGCTAGATTGATGAATACCAAATCTACTGGCTCAGGAAGAAGAGAAAATTATAGACACGTTGTTTTGCCAAGAATGAGAAATACAATGATGTTGAGTGGAAACCAAACTCAAGAGGAAATGATTAAATCAGTAGACAAAGGAATTTTTGCAGTAAGTTTTGGAGGAGGACAAGTAGATATTACATCTGGAAAATTTGTATTTAATTGTACTGAGGCATATGAAATTAATAATGGTAAGATCGGCTCACCGATAAAAGGAGCGACATTAATAGGAGATGGTCCTTCAATTTTAAAAGAAGTTTCTATGGTTGGAAACGATATGATGTTAGATCCTGGTATAGGAACTTGTGGTAAAGCTGGACAAGGTGTTCCAGTTGGAGTTGCCCAACCTTCAATCTTAATAGACAAAATGACTGTTGGTGGAACTAAACTTTAAATTATGGTTAAGGATCAAGAATATTTGAGATCAAAAGCATCATATTGCTTAGATTTAGCTAAAAAGTTAGGTGCAACTGGATCAAGTGTAACAGTAGCTCATTCAATCTCTGAAACTGTAAATTTTAGAAATAATACTTTAGACGAGTCTAATAGATCTGATGGATTAGCAATAAGCATTGAGACTTATTTGGGAAAAAAAAGATCATCAATTTCTTCGTCAAACTTATTAGATGATAATATTAAAACATTAATAGAAAAATGTTTTGAAACAACCAAAAATACTCCTGAAGATGAATTTAATTCTTTACCAGATAAAGATCTTTTAGCTAAAAAAATTAAAAATTTAAATTTATATGATGAAACACACTTTGATAATGAAAAAAAAATTGAATATTTGAAAGAGCTTGAGAGCGCTGCATCTTCAGAAGAAAAAATCATAAATACAGAATCTAGTTTTACTGAAAATAAATCTAACTTTATTTTAGCAAATAGTGATGGATTTTGTGAAGGGTACAAATCATCTTCATTTAGCGCATCTTGCGTTACTGTTGCTAAAGATGAAAATAGTATGGAAAGAGACTATGAATTTACAAGCAAACGTCATTTATCAGACATTAAGGGCGCAAAAGAACTTGGTCAAAAAGCTTCTGAACAAACCATAAAAAAATTAAGCCCAAATAAAATTGGAAGTGAAAAAATAAGCATTATATTTGACAAAAGGATAGCTAAAGGAATGTTAGGTGCGTTTGCAGGGGCCATATCTTCATCTGCGATTTCTAGAGGAACATCTTTTCTTAAAGATAAAATTAATGAACAAATATTTACAGAAACAATAAACATCATTGATAAACCAGATATAAATAAAGGTGTTGGATCTCAAATTTTTGATTCAGAGGGAGTAAAATCAGATACTTTAAATCTTGTACAAAACGGTATCTTAAAAAATTATCTAATCGATACGTACAATGGAAAAAAACTTAACTTAAAATCAAATGGAAGATCTGGTGGTACAACAAATTTATATTTTGATAATGGGAACATTAGTTTCGAAGATTTGTTAAAAAGTAACTCAAAACACATTTATGTAACAGAAACAATTGGCCATGGAAGTAATTTGGTTACAGGAGATTATTCAGTAGGTGCAACAGGTTTCTTAATTGAAAATGGTGAATTCAAATTTCCAGTAAATGAGATAACAATTGCAGGAAATTTTAAAGATATGTTCAAAAATATAACTTTAGCTAGTGATTTAGATTTTGAATATTCTATCAACTCACCAACTATGATGATAGAGGGAATGACAGTTGCAGGTAAATGAGCACTTACTGTGTGATTGGATCAGGAATATCTGGTGCTACAATTTCAAATTTATTAAATAAAACACATTCTGTAGATCTCTATGACAAAGCAAGAGGTCCTGGTGGGAGATCGTCATTTAAAAGGTTAGATAAAAAAATAGGCTTTGATCATGGTGTTCAATATATTTCCCCTAAGAGTACTGAGTTTAAAAAATTTACAACAAAACTAATAGCAAAAAAAATATTAAAAAATTGGAAGGGCCAACATATTTTTCAAAATAAAAAGATAAAAGAAAATAAAAACCATCAAAAAATAATTGGCAGGCAAGGTAATAACGATATTAGTAAGTATTTATTAAAAAAAATTAATTGTAATTTTCAAAAAGAATTAAAAAAAATTGATTACAACAAAAACAAATGGAAACTTACCTTTTCTGATGGTGAGAATAAATTTTATGATAATCTAATTTTAACTTGCCCATATCCTCAATTACATAAATTAGCAAAAAAATTTATTAATCATTCGTTTATTAAAAAAAAATTAAAAATGGATGCAAATATTACAGTCATGATAAAAATTAAAAAAACAAAAAAAAATATAAGTAGTTTTTTGTTTGATGACCAAATTTTAGGTTGGGCTGCTAGAGAAAACAGCAAGTTAAGATTTAAAAGTATTTATGAATTTTGGACACTTCAAAGTACCGCAATATGGGCAAATAAAAAAATTTTAAAAAATAAAGAAAATAAAGATTTTAATTCAAAAATTTTAATTAATAAATTTTTTGATCTTACTGGTATTAAAAAAAGCAAAATCCTTTTTTCTCTAAATCATGGATGGATGTATTCATCAAATTCAAAACCTTTAAAAATAAAAAGTTATTGGAATTCAAAAATTAATTTAGGTGTTTGTGCTGATTGGTTTGTTGGACCCAGATTAGAAGCAGGATGGATAAGTGCTAATGATCTTTTTAAGAAAATAAGCAGATAAAATTACTCAATATTTTTAATCCTATACTCCCAACTACCCATTCTCTCATAGGTAACTTTAACAATTACCGAAGTTTTTTTATCAAGCCAAATATTAAAATTTAATCTTTTGTCTTCTGGGAGTTTCATATCTTTAGAAGTGAGTTTAAAATGATCAGTTTCAAATTCTTTTCCATTGATAGTGATTTTTTCCTTACCGATAAATGTAACTAGTTGTTCTTTTATGCTTCCAGAAATAGGACTAATTTGGCTTTCTGCCTGTAATAATTTATGGCTCCACCAATTTCCAATTGTATTTTTCAAAGAAGCTTCACCAGAAAAAGAGGATCCTTGAATATCGAATTTATTAGTTTGATTATTAAATATTAAATTTACAAATTTTTCTTTTTTATTCTGACGTGTTTTAGATTTAAAGGAAATTAAATTATCTCCTAAATATTTTTCTTCTCCAAAACCTTTTACTTCAAAAATAGTTGCTCCAAGTAGTTTTACCGTAAATTTATATTTATTATTTACAGTTGTTTCATTGTCTTTCCTAGAAAAAGAATAATTATTATATCCTATAACTTCATTATTTCTTAAGATTTCAAGTTCAATTTTTTTGAAGTTATTATAATGACCAACATGTGCGTTTGAGTTAAAAGTAATTAAAAATAATATAAGAATAAAATAAAATTTTTTCATGATAATAATATAAATAAAAATTAATCCAAAAGTATCAATATTTAATGTTCCTATCTATAAAAAATATTCCGAAAGTAAATTGGAGCTCAAAAGAAAGTTTGAACTTCAAGCCAAAATTTTCAACATCATTTTTTTTAATTTTTGGTTTAACAATTTTTGGTTTGGGAGAAGGTTTGTTAATTTTATCAACAACTGGAAACTCACCCTGGTCAGTATTAGCTGAAGGAATTTCACTCAACTCTAGTCTATCCATTGGCGCAGCAACTTTTTTTGTAAGTGTAGGAGTACTTTTTTTATGGATTTTTTTAAAACAAAAACCAGGTCTTGGAACAATTTTTAATATCATAGTTATTGCTGCCATGATTGATTTTACTCTAAATTATTTTCAACCACCTTCATCTCTTTTTACAAAATACTTATTAGCAGTTCTTTCAGTAATTTTAGTAGGACTTGGTAGTGGTATTTATTTGGTAGCTAATCTTGGTCCAGGTCCACGAGATGGTTTAATGACAGGATTAACAAAAATAACAAATTTACCTATAGCGTTAGTAAGAGCTTTTTTAGAAATTACTGTTGTAATTATTGGTTGGTATTTAGGTGGGACCGTTGGAGTGGGTACTCTTATATTTGCTTTTGGAATTGGACCTAGTGTAGCTTTAGGATTATTCTTAGTTGGAAAAATATTTAATTAAGCTGCTGCGCTTGTTTTCTCGCTTCTTTTTCTTTCATGAGGATCAAGAATTGCTTTTCTCAATCTACAAGACTCAGGTGTAATTTCTAATGCTTCATCAGTGTTAAGCATACTTAGTTGTTCAGCTATTGACATTTTTCTAACAGGAGTAAGAACGACGTTTTCATCTGTTCCTTGTGTTCTCATATTTGTCAATTTTTTACCTTTCATGACATTTATAATCATGTCCCCTGGTTTTGGTGATAATCCAACAATCATGCCTGGATAAACAGGGTCATTATGGGTAACAAACATTTCTCCTCTTGCTTGAAGGTTAAAGATTGCAAATGCTACAGCTTTTCCTTGTTCCATAGCAATCAATGCACCATTTCTTCTACCTTCCATTTCACCTTCGAAAGGTCCGTAGTCGTGGAATATTCTATTAATTACACCTTCCCCTTTAGTAAGAGTTAGAAATCTACTTGTGTATCCCATCAAACCTCTCGTAGGTGCGTGAAATATCAATCGTTTCTTATTTGTGCCTGTATCTTTTAATTCAATTAATTTACCTTTTCTTCTATTCATTGAGTCGATTACTTTTGAAGAGTGTTCTTCATCTAAATCCATAGTAATTTCTTCAATTGGTTCAAGTTTATTTCCTCGATCATCAGTTTTATATAAAACTTTTGGTGGACTTACTGTCATTTCAAAACCTTCTCTTCTCATTTGAGTAAGAAGTATTTCCAACATTAATTCACCTCGTCCACTTACAACGAATGAATCTTTTCCATCATTTTCTGAAAAAGTAATTCCGACATTGTTTTGTGCTTCTTGAACTAATCTTTCTCTAATTTGTGTACTTGTAAGTTTTTTACCTTCTGTACCTGCTAATGGAGAAGTATTAACAGTTATTTTAATTGACATTGTAGGAGGATCAATCGGAGTTGCTGGTATAGGATCATTAACTTCCAAATTACATATTGTATCAGCAACATTTGCTTTTTCTAATCCTGCTACAACAACAATATCTCCTGCTTCTCCAACATCAATTGGAACTTTTTTAGTTCCTTCATATCTAAAAATCTTTGTTAATTTTCCTTCATCAACTTTTTCACCATTTAAATTAATAGCTTTGATTGGTTGATTTGCTCTTGCTGTACCTTGTGTAATTCTACCTACTAGGCTTCTTCCTAAAAAACTATCTGAATAAAGCAATGTAGATAACATTGCAAAAGGTTTAGTCTTATCTAAATCAGCTGGTTTAACGTGTTCCACTATTAAGTCTAACAAAGGATTTAAATTTTCTCTAGGCCCATCAATCTCAAGATCGGCCCATCCAGATCTTCCACTTGCATACAGAACAGGAAAATCTAATTGTTCTTCATTAGCATCTAAACTTACAAACAGATCAAAAGTTTCATCCAATACCTCATTAGCTCTTTGATCAGCTTTATCTAATTTATTGATAACTACAATTGGTTTTAAACCTTGTTTTAATGCTTTCGATAAAACAAATTTTGTTTGAGGCATTACTCCTTCTGCAGAGTCAATTAACAAAAGAGCTCCGTCAGCCATACTCAAAACTCTTTCAACTTCTGCTGCAAAATCTCTGTGGCCAGGCGTATCAATAATATTTATTCTTGAATCATTCCAGTTTATCGAGGCAGGTTTTGCAAGAATTGTAATTCCTCTTTCTTTTTCTAGTTCCCCAGAGTCCATTAATCTTTCATCAACAACTTCATTTTCTCTAAATGATCCACTTTGTTTCATTAAATTGTCAATCAAAGTAGTTTTGCCATGGTCAACATGGGCTATGATTGTGATGTTTCTTATATTGTTGCTCATAAATTGTGGCTCTTATACATATTTAATTTGATATTAAAACTTAAAAAAACTCATGACTGGCTTGATTAATTTAAATAACTTTTGATTAATTAGGCTTTTTTTGTTTATCTTTTTTAACTTTCCTTTTTTCTTTAAAACTTAATTTGGGTTTCTTTTTTACACTCGAATCTTTAAATGACTTTCCACTGTATCTTTTTGACATAATTTAAATTTGCATAAAAAAAAGGCCATCAAGTGACAACCTTATAAATTTCAGTTTAAAAGAAAGGGCAAGTACATTCTTATTGTAATTATTAGTAAATATTTATTTAAGTCCAAATTTGGTAAATAAATTTAAAGAAAGAAACTTGTAAAATATTTCAAAATTAATATTAATAAATTAACAAACTTCAAAATTATAAATACGCAATTTTTAATGATATTAATGGCAGATGTTAAAAGATGAAAATTACATCGAGAAAAGAATATTATTTTGCCATATTGGTCAGCACAAAACTGGATCCACATCCATTCAAAATCTTTTAACTAAAATTAATTTAAATCAAGATATTTATATTCTAAAAAAATTTTTGAATACTGAAAAAACAGAGATCAGTCATCACTGTTTAGCATGGTATTTTTATAAAGATGAGAGATGCAATCATAAAAGATTTAAAATAAATATTTTAAATCTAAAAAAAGAAATTTTAGATAAAAAAAAAATTTTCATTTCTTCTGAGGATATATCGCTACTTTTGTCAAATATTGAGGCAAAAAAAAATTTTGAAAATTTTTTTAAAGATTATGAAATTGTTTATATATCTTTTATAAGAAATACTACCGATAAGCATATTTCACTTGTTCGTGAGTTAACTAGTTTTAAAAGTTTGAACAAACTTTACAGAAAATTTCTTCAATTAAAATATTTTTATGATCTTTTTAATAAAGGATTTATTGTATCGAGACATTTTAAATCAAAGTACAAAGTAAAATTTTATACTAATTATAAAAATTATATTAGATCATTAATGAAAAACTCGAGAGGTAAATTTTATTTTTTATCTTATAATCAAACTACTGATATAATTGATGAATTTTACAAGATGGGATTTATTGATTATCAAAAAAATAAAAATAGATTAAATTTTCGAAAAAAAAATTATAAATTACACTTCTATAGTTTTTTTAAAAATAAAAAATATTTATCTAATAAAAATAATTTAAAAATACATCGAATTAAAAAAATAGTATTAAAATAAAAAAACCCCCGAAAATTTCGTTCCAGGGGTTTCTAATTTTATTTAGTGTGTGTATTTAGAGTGTTCTGGTCAGGGGGAACCGTATTACATTCCCATTCCACCCATTCCTCCCATGCCGCCCATACCACCAGGCATACCACCAGGCATTCCACCACTAGCAGCATCTTTTTCCTCAGGTTTGTCAGCAATCATCGCTTCTGTAGTTACTAATAATCCAGATATTGAAGCAGCATCTTGTAGAGCAGTTCTTACAACTTTAACAGGATCTATAATACCTTTAGCGAACATATCGCAATATTCTTCGTTTTGTGCATCGTATCCATGTGTTTTTTTATTTTGCTCTAACAATTTACCAACAACTACTGAACCATCTACACCAGCATTCTTAGTAATTTGTCTGATCGGAGCTTCAAGTGCTTTTCTAACAAGTTCTACACCTGCTTTTTGATCATCACCTTTTGCTTTAACCTTATTAAGGTCTTGAGCAGCATAAAGTAATGCACAACCACCACCAGTTACAATACCTTCTTCAACTGCGGCTCTCGTTGCGTTCAAAGCATCTTCAACTCTATCTTTTCTTTCTTTAACTTCAACTTCAGTTGCACCACCAACTTTAATTACGGCAACTCCACCAGCTAGTTTTGCAAGTCTTTCTTGAAGTTTCTCTCTGTCATAGTCAGAGGTTGTCTCGTCAATTTGTTGTTTAATTGAGGCACATCTAGCTTCGATATCAGATTTTTTACCACTTCCATTAACAATGGTACTGTTATCTTTATCTACTTTAACTTTCTTACATGAACCTAGGTCATCAAGTTTAACATTCTCAAGTTTAATTCCTAAATCTTCAGAAATAACCTGACCTCCTGTTAAAATAGCAATGTCTTCAAGCATTGCTTTTCTTCTATCACCAAAACCAGGTGCTTTTACAGCAACTACTTTTAGACCACCTCTTAACTTGTTTACCACTAAAGTTGCTAAAGCTTCACCTTCAACATCTTCAGAAATAATCATTAAAGGTCTACCTGCTTGAACAACAGCTTCTAAAAGAGGAACCATTGGTTGTAGGTTTGTTAATTTTTTTTCATGTAAAAGAATGAAAGGGTTATCTAACTCAGTAGTCATTTTATCACTATTAGTAATAAAGTATGGTGATAAATAACCTCTGTCGAATTGCATACCTTCAACAACGTCTAGTTCAGTTTCAATTCCTTTATTTTCTTCAACTGTGATAACACCTTCGTTTCCAACTTTTTGCATTGCTTTTGCAATCATTGTTCCAATTTCCTTATCACCATTTGCAGAAATAGTTCCAACTTGAGCAATTTCATCACTGTCTTTTACTTTTTTAGCAGATGCTACTAAGTTTTCTTTTACAACTTCAACCGCTGCATCAATTCCTCTTTTAACATCCATAGGATTCATACCAGCAGTTACGTATTTTACACCTTCTCTAACAATTGCTTGTGCAAGAATAGTTGCAGTAGTTGTACCATCACCAGCTTCATCATTTGTTTTGCTAGCAACTTCTTTAACCATCTGCGCACCCATATTTTCAAATTTATCCTCAAGATCAATTTCTTTAGCAACAGAAACACCATCTTTAGTAATTCTAGGTGCACCATAAGATTTATCCATTACTACGTTTCTTCCTTTAGGACCCAAAGTTACTTTAACAGTGTCAGCTAAGATATTTACTCCTCTAATCATAGCTGCTCTTGCTTCAGCATCAAATTTAACAACTTTCGCCATTTTGTTTTCTCCTTTAAATTAAATTACTTACTTGAAATACCCATAATGTCAGACTCTTTCATTATGCTATATTCTTTGCCATCTATTTTGACCTCAGTCCCTGACCATTTGCCAAATAAGACTTTATCACCAACTTTAACATCCATTGGAATTGTTTTTCCATCTTCAGTTTTAGCTCCACCACCAACAGCAACAACTTTTCCCTCTTGAGGTTTTTCTTGAGCTGTATCTGGTATAATTATTCCACCAGCAGTTTTTTCATTACTGTCTAAAACTTCGATTAATACTCTGTCATGTAACGGTTTAAACTTCATAAATCTCCTTTATAATTCTATATAAATATGAGCCTCATATAGATATTTCGTAGCCTATTTCAAGATTAGAGAATCTTTTAAGAGTAATTATGCTAGGAAAATCTAAATATTATGGTTTATAGGTAAAATAATGACTAAAAATTTAGACTTAGATGGCCTTAAGTCAATTGCTGATAATTATGACCTTTTTTATATTGATTTATGGGGAGTTATTCATAATGGCATCAAATTACACAACTCAGCAATAGAAACTCTAAATGAACTAAAGAAAAAAAATAAAAGTTTTGTTCTTTTAACCAATGCTCCAAGACCAAACACTACAGTGAATAAATTTCTAGAAAAAATGGGCATGAGTGAAGATTTGACAAAGCATGTTTTTACTTCAGGTGAGGCAGCTTTAAATTTTTTAAAAACATCTTTTAAATCAAAGAATTTTTTTCATATAGGTCCCCCAAGAGATTTTGATTTATTCAATGAATTTAAAAATAATAAATCAACCGAACTAAATGAGAGTGAATATTTACTTTGTACAGGTTTGTTCGATGATCATAAGGATGATTTAAGTTATTACAAAAACTTACTTGAAAAACACACAACAAAAAGAATGATTTGTACTAACCCTGATTTAATTGTTGATCGAGGAAATATTAGAGAGTTGTGTGCAGGTTCAGTTGCTATAGTTTTTGAAAAAATGGGTGGAGAAGTAATTTATTTTGGTAAACCTCATGCGGAAGTTTACAAACAGTCTGTAGACAATATTGGTAAGAAAGTTTTGGCAATTGGTGATAATTTAAATACAGATATAAAGGGTGCTAACTTATTAAATTACCATTCCTTGTTGGTTTGTAATGGAATTCATAAAGAAGAAATACAGAACAAAGGAGTTACTGAAGTTTCAAAAGAGTATGAAGCTATCGTTAATTTTACTCAAACAGAATTAAAATGGTAAAGTTATATAAAAATTTCAATATCAATAATCACCATAAAAACTCAATTATATTAATTGGAAATTTTGATGGTCTTCATCTAGGACATCAAAAATTATTTAAATTAGCTCTATCATATAAAAAAAAATATAATTCAAAAATTGGTGTGATTAATTTTGATCCAATGCCTAAGATGTATTTTAACAAATCATTGAAGAATTTTAAAATTTCGTCTGTAGATCAAAAATTAGAATTACTTAAAGAATTAAAAGTAGATTTTATAATTACAAAAAAATTTGATAAAAATTTTTCCAAAATAAAATCAATTAAATTTATAAAAGAAATTTTATATAAAAAACTCAATTGTAAGTTTATATTTGTAAGTAATAATTTTAGATTTGGAAATAAAAGAGAAGGTGATGTTAAATTACTTATACAAAATGAAAAAAATTATAATTATAAAGTTATTAAACCAAAGCCACTTTTAAAAAGTAAAAAAATAGTATCTTCAACGATAATAAGAAACTTACTTGAAAAGGGTAATTTAAATAGAGCTAATAAATTTTTAGGACGAGAGTGGACCATTGATGGAATAGTTCAAAAGGGAAGACAAGTTGGAAAAAAAATTGGTTTTCCAACATGCAACATAGATATTAAGGATTATGTCCTAGCACAGCCAGGAGTTTATGCGGTAAGAGTATTAAGAAAAAAAAATCAAAAAAAATTGAGTGGTATAGCAAATCTTGGCTATAGACCCACATTTAATCAAAAAAAAATCTTACTAGAGGTTCATTTGTTTAATTTTTCTGGAAATCTTTATAATAAGCTTTTATCAGTGCAGTTTTTAAAGTTTATTAGAAAAGAAAAAAAATTTAAGAATGTTGATCAACTCAGGAAACAAATTAAATTTGATTTAAATATTGCAAAAAAAACTAAATGAGCAAATCTGATATAAATCTACCTAAAACAGCTTTCTCAATGAAGGCGAACCTGCCAATTAGAGAACCAGAAATTCTAAATTATTGGCAAAAAATAAACCTTTATGATGAGTTAAGAAAGTCAAGCAAAGGTAAAGATAAATTTGTCTTACATGATGGCCCTCCATATGCAAACGGCAATATTCACATGGGGACAGCATTAAATAAAATTTTAAAAGACATAATTGTAAAATTTCATCAAATGGATGGTAAAGACTCAATTTATGTACCTGGATGGGATTGTCATGGTTTGCCGATCGAATGGAAAATAGAAGAGGAATATAAAAAAAATAAGAAAAATAAAAATGATGTCCCTATAGTTGAGTTTAGAAAAGAGTGTAGATCTTTTGCTGAAAAATGGATCGAAATTCACAAAGGCCAATTCAAAAGATTGGGTGTAGTTGGTGATTGGGAAAATTATTATTCTACAATGAGTTTTGATGCAGAGGCTCAAATAGTAAGAGAACTTGGAAAATTTCTTAAAGAAGGAAGTTTATACAGAGGATATAAACCAGTTTTATGGTCAACTGTTGAAAAAACTGCTCTTGCTGATGCAGAAGTAGAATACCAAGACCATAAGTCAGATACTATATATACATCGTTTTCAGTTAGGTCATCTAAAATTAAAGAATTAGAAAAAAGTGAAATTATAATTTGGACAACTACACCATGGACAATTCCTGCTAATAAAGCATTAGCTTATAACGAGGCCTTAGAATATGTTTTATTGCAAGTTAATGATGAAGGAGATTTTCAAAACAGAAAAATAGTTGTTGCACAAGCTTTACTTGACTCAGTCATAAAAGAGTGTGGAATTAAAAATTATAATGAGATTAAAAAGTTTAAGGGAAAAAAGTTTAAAGATACTATTTGCAACCATCCCTTTTTAAACTTAGGTTACGGAACTGAAATCCCAATGTTAGAAGCAAGATTTGTGACTACAGAGCAGGGTACAGGAATAGTTCATTGTGCGCCAAGTCATGGGCCTGATGATTTTAATTTATGTTTGAATAATGGAATAAAAGCAATAGAGACAGTTGATGGTGATGGGAAATATACAAATAATGTAAAATTATTTGAAGGTATCCATATTTTTAAAGCTAACCCAATAGTAATTGAAAAACTTAAAGAGCAAAAAAATTTATTATCAAATGGTGAATTAGTTCATTCTTATCCTCATTCTTGGAGATCAAAAGCACCATTGGTTCATAGAGCAACACCTCAGTGGTTTATTTCTATGGAAAGTCATAAATTAAGAGACAAAGCTTTAAAAGCCATAGATGATACAACATTTTATCCAAGCAAGGGAAAAGAAAGATTAAAATCTATGATCGAAACTAGACCTGATTGGTGTGTTTCTAGACAAAGGGTATGGGGTGTGCCTCTACCTATTTTTGTTAATAAAGAAACTAAAGAAATTTTAGTTGATGATGAAGTTAATGAAAACATTGCATCAATTTATGAAAAAGAGGGATCTGATTGTTGGTTTTCAGACGATCCGCAGAGATTTTTAGGTGAAAAGTATAAAGCCCAAGATTATGATAAATTAAGTGATATCGTGGAAGTTTGGTTTGATAGTGGCTCAACTCACTCATTTGTATTAGAGAAAAGAAATGACCTTAAATGGCCAGCTTCAATGTATTTAGAAGGTTCAGATCAACATAGAGGGTGGTTTCATTCATCATTATTAGAGTCATGTGGAACTAGGGGTAGAGCTCCTTTTGACTCAATTTTATCTCACGGTTTCGTTGTAGATGGAAAAGGTTTAAAAATGTCTAAATCATTGGGTAATGTGATTGCTCCAGAAGATATTTTAAAAAAATACGGAGCAGATATTTTAAGAATTTGGGTAGCATCATCAAATTATTCAGAGGATTTAAGAATAGATTATTCAATTTTAGATCAACACGCAGATTCCTATAGGAAGATTAGAAATACATTTAGATATTTATTAGGAAATCTTAATGACAATTTTGAGATAATTGATTTTGAAAAAATAGAATTAAATAATTTACCTGATTTAGAGCAGTACATGCTACACAAATTGTATTCTTTAAATAATAATTTCAAAAAATATTTTGAGAATTATGATTTTCACAATTTGTATAAAGAATTATTAAATTTTTGTACTGTAGATTTGTCAGCTTTTTATTTTGATATAAGAAAAGACACTTTATACTGTGACTCTTTAAATGACCCTAAGCGAAAATCAACTATCTTATTGTTGAATATAATTTTAAATTCTTTAATTAGATGGTTTGCTCCAATTTTGTCTTTCACAACTGAAGAAATTTATCAATTATTATTTAAAAACCAGAAAAGTATTCATTTAGAAAACTTTTTAACTTTTCCAAAAAATTTTCATAATGAAAAATTAAATCAGAAATGGATTGAGCTAATTAAAATTAGAAATTTATGTAATGTAAGTATAGAGGAAAAAAGAGCTACCAAAGTTATAGGATCAAGTTTAGAAGCTGAGATTAAAATTCATTTAGATAAAAATTTAGAAAGTATCACAAAAGATATTGATTTTTCGGAGCTTTGTATAACTTCTAAAGCTGAGGTTAATTATGGAAATAAAATTGATGCAAATGTTGTTACAGAAAAAGCGAAAGGAACGAAATGCCCAATGTGTTGGAAAATAAACGAAAAAAGATGTGCTAGATCCAATTGTCCTCAAAACTCCTAATGTCTTTAAAGAAAATATTTAAAAATTATTATTTAGAAACGATTTTGATTTTAATTATTTTTTTTTTAGACAGAATATCAAAACTATTTGTAATTCATCTGGATAAACTTAATTTTAATTCTGAAATATACTCATCAAAATTTTTGAACATTCATCTAATTTGGAACGAAGGAATAGCTTTTGGACTATTTTCATTTAATGAAAATTATTTATATAATGGTTTAACTTTTTTAATATTTTTAGTGATTATTTTTATTATTTTTATGATAAGAAAAAGTGATCATTTAAGAAAATATGCACTATTGTTAGTGCTAGGTGGAGCTTTGGGAAATTTTTTTGATAGAATAATTTATAAAGCTGTACCTGATTTTATAGATTTTCATGTGGGAAATTTTCATTGGTTTATTTTTAATGTATCAGATATATTTATAACTATAGGTATAATTTTAATGATAATAATTGAAATTATTATTAAACCTGAAGCGACAAATAATGAAAAAATTTAACTTACTATTTTTTTTAGGGATAGCATTAATTATTTTATCTGGGTGCAATACAACAAAAAAAGCATTTCAAAATCCCAAAAAGAATAGCAGCGATGAGTTTTTGGTAGAAAAAAAATCTCCACTTGTAATGCCTCCAGAATTTAATGAGCTTCCTATTCCTAATCAAAATGAAGATACTAGCCAAAAACAGGAGAATAATATTAAAAATTTAATTTTAGACAATAATGGAAATACCGATCAAGAAGTATCCAACAGCGATCTAGAAGGATCTATTTTAAGCAAAATTAAAAATAAATAATGCTCACAAAAAATATTAAACTAAAGCTTTTCAGAAAAAAAAAGTTAAACGAAAAATTAAAAAAAAAATTAATAACTCTCCTAAATGAAGAAAATTCTATAATCAAATCATTAAAAAAAGAATACAAAAATAATTTTAATAAAAAGACAATTTCTAAATTTAAAAATTTTATTAATTATAGAGTTATAGGAATGGGAGGATCTTCATTAGGAACTCAAGCAATTTATGATTTTTTAGAACATAAAATAAAAAAAAAATTTGAATTTTTAGATAATTTAAAATCACATACCAAAAAAAACAAAAAAAAAAGATATTTAAATTTGATAATATCTAAATCTGGTAATACCACTGAAACAATTGTTAATACGAATATTTTTGTTCAAAAAAAAAATAAAAATATTTTTATTACTGAAAATAAAAAAAATTACCTTCATACTTTAGCTAAAAAATTTAAATCAGAGGTAATTCATCATAATAATTTCATAGGAGGTAGATATTCTGTTTTATCAGAAGTAGGAATGTTGCCAGCAGAATTGATGGATTTAGACTCACATAAATTTAAACAATTAAACAATTTAATTAAAAATAAAAATTATTTAAATTCTTTAGTTAATAATGTTGATCAAATACTATACTTTGCAAAAAGAAAAAAATTTAATTCGATAATCATAAATTATGATGAAAAATCTTCCAATTTATTTAATTGGTATCAACAATTAGTAGCTGAAAGTTTAGGTAAAAAAGGTCTTGGTATTCTTCCTATTGTTTCAAATATGCCTAAAGATAATCATAGTGTTATGCAATTATATTTAGATGGTTTTAAAAATAATTTTTTTACTTTTTTTTATGTTAAAGAAAAAAATTCTCTAAAAATAAATAATAGTCAAATTTTACAAATGCAAAGTTATTTAAAAAATAAAGATGTTGATCATATTGTTTATGCTCAAAAACAAGCTACAGAGAATGTTTTTAGAAATAAGAAAATACCCTTCAGGAGTTTTGAGATTCTGAAAAGAGATGAAAATACTCTAGGTGAACTATTTACTTTCTTTATTTTAGAAACAATCTTATTGGGAAGAGCTCTTAAAATTAATCCTTTTGATCAACCAGCTGTAGAGTTGATTAAAACAGAAACAAAGAAAATTTTAACCTAAATAAATTTTCCAAATATTATCTTAGAAATTCCATATTTTTTTTCTTCAATAATTTTAAATTTGTCTGGAAAATTATCCTCTTCTTTTTTATATCTATGAATAATTATTATTCCATCTGGTTTGAGAGTTTTGAATTTATAAACATTATTTAAAATAGTATGAATTTCTTTTTCTTTGTATGGAGGATCTAAAAAAATAATATCAAACTTTTCTTTTTTTTCTAAAAAATCAATTTCAATTAAAATATTCTTTTCAATAATTGAATAATTTTTGACTGTTTTTAAATTCGATAAATTTTTTTTTAAGATTGGTAATATTCCTACATAATTCTCTACAAAACATACGTGCTTTACTTTTCTTGATAAACATTCTAAACCAAAAGACCCTGTTCCAGAAAATAAATCTAAGACATAAGATTTTTCAAGCTCTATAGAAAATTTATTTGAATGATTAATAATATTAAAAATAGATTCTTTTGTTAAATCTTTTAAAGGCCTTGTTTCTTTATCTTTAGGTTCAAGAATTTTTTTACCTTTAAAATTACCACCAATAATTCTCATTTATTAATGACTTTGTATCCAATATCTTTTCTAAAAAAACCTTTTTCCCAGTTCAAATTTTCTAAGTTTTCAAGGATATTTTTTTTGGCTTCATTGTATGTGTTTGAAAGTGATATGAAATTTAATACTCTACCTCCAACAGCATAAATCTTATTGTCCTTCATTTCTGTTCCTGCATGAAATAAATAATTATTTTCATCTAGATTTAACTTCTCGAAATTATCTATAATTATATTTTTTTCATATTCGTCTGGATAACCATTTGAGCATAATACGACACACAGACTTTTTTTATTTATCCATTTTATTTCTATTTCATCAAGTTTTTCATTAATACATGATTGAAAAATTTTAATGATATCACTGTCTAAAGTTGGCAGAATTGTTTGGCACTCGGGGTCACCCATCCTTACATTGTATTCAATTAAAAATGGTTCATCTTTAACAATCATCAATCCAGCATATAGAAAACCTTTATATTTTGTTCCTAAATCATTTATACCTTTTAATGTTGGTTTTATTATTTTTTCTAAAATTTTTTGCTCTAATTCTTTATTAAATAATCTTGATGGTGAGTATGCACCCATCCCCCCAGTATTTTTACCTTTGTCTCCTTCTCCAACTCTCTTATGGTCTTGAGCCGATCCAAAATATTTGAATGTTTTTCCATCACTAACTATGAAATAGCTCATTTCTTCACCTTCTAAAAATTCTTCAAACAGAATATTTTTTGCAATTCCGAACTTACCTTCAAATATCTCTTTTACTGCTAAATATGATTCTTTTTTTTCTCTACAAATATAAACACCTTTACCAGCTGCTAAATTATCTGCTTTAATTACTAACGGGTGCCTTGCATTATCAATATAATCATAAGATTCTTCAGCATTTTTAAAAATACCAAATTCTGCTGTTGGTATGTTATATTTTTTGCATAGATTTTTTGTAAAAATTTTTGAACCTTCTAGTTGTGAGGCAACTTTATTTGGTCCGAAAACTTTTATATTTAGCTTTTCCAAATAGTCCACAATTCCATTTACAAGCGGATCTTCAGGACCAACAACAACAAAATCAATATTATTTTTTTTTAAAAACTCATATACTTTTTCAAAATTATTTATATCTATAGAAATATTTTCAGCTAGTGAGGATGTTCCAGCATTACCTGGTAAACAGTAAATTTTTTTTACTTTATTTGATTTAGATATTGAAAACGTAAGAGCATGTTCTCTTCCTCCACTACCTAAAATTGCAATTTTCATATAACTATTTATATATCCTAGAAATGAAAAATAAATTAGCTAAATTAAAATATCTACCTAATAACTTCAATGT
Source organism: uncultured Pelagibacteraceae bacterium (assembly GCA_902533445.1). GTDB lineage: Bacteria > Pseudomonadota > Alphaproteobacteria > Pelagibacterales > Pelagibacteraceae > Pelagibacter. Next base: position 84,674 of record CACALX010000005.1, on the reverse strand, counting down.
GCTGGAAGCAGGTGATCATGTAATATGTGCTATCTCTGGTAAAAAAATTATGTTAGAAAATTTAACTTATTGGAATGTGGACAAACAAGAAGCGTATTACTCATATAAAGAGGCCTCATTACAACGAGAAAAAGAAAATAATTGATTATAGTTTCCAACGATCGTGAGTCCAAATCCACTGGTCAATATTTTTTAAAATCATTTTTTCAAGAATATCATTTAGATGTTTTGTGATTTCAGACATACTTCTTGATCTACTTATCTTAATAGGTTTTGAAACATACATTTTAAAGTGATGTGATTTTTTTCTTTCAATGTAAATTGGTACAACACTACAACCGTATTTTTTTATTAATTGTGCTGGAATTGTTGTTGTAGTTGCAGGATTTCCAAAAAAATTTATCTTTTCTCCTTCCCGTACTCTTTGATCAATCATTAAAGCAATTGAGGTACCTTTTGATAAAAAACGTATAATTTCTCTCGTGCCAGCTCTTCCTTTTTTAATTTGATTTTTACAAATATCTCTAATTCTAATTGTTTCCATAATTGAGTTTAAATAAGGATTATTCAGTGGCCGATAAATTGCAGCACAATCAACTCCTGCCTTTTCAATTTGCATAGCCATTAATTCAAAGTTGTTAAAATGACCTGAAACAAAAACGACTTTTTCACCACTCTCTTTAATATTTTTTAAATGTTCTAGTCCTTCCATAGAAAAGAATTTATTTAAACTATCATTTTTAAAATTCTTTAAATGTACATATTCTGAAAATATTCTTCCGTAATTTCCAAGAACATTTAAAGCTATTTTTTTAAAGTTATTTTTTTTATCAATATTGGCTTTTTCAAGATTATTTATAATTAACTCTTTTGATCTAAAAAGTGGCCCAAGATATTTACCTATTAGAAATCCTAAATTTGAAGATGCTTTGTATCCAATTATTTCAAATATGGTAAAAAAAAATTTTATAATTATGAATTGAATTAAATGGTTAACTTTTTTCATATATTTGATGTAAGAAATTTTTTTAACCTACTTAGGTTTTGAATTTTTAATTTAACTTTTAAATAATTAATACCCTTTTGTTGTTTTTTAGTTAATCTTAAAAAATCTTTTTCTGTAGTAATTATTTTTAAATTATTTTTATTAGCAATATCCTTCATATTATTTATTATTTTGTCTGATATGACATAGTGATCAGGAAAAATAAATTTTTCTTTTATTTTAAATTTAAATTTCTTAAGTGTATTTTCAAATTCATGTGGGTTTCCTATTCCGCAAAAAGATAAAAATCTATTCTTTAAATTATATTCTTTAAGATTAATAGGTTTATATATTGCATCAAAAATTTTTAAACTATTGTTTATTTTTTTAATTTTATTTTTTATTTTTTGATTTTGTTTAAAACCATTCAGAAAAACAATATCGTAATGCTTTAATTCGATTGAATTTTCTCTTAAGGGACCCGCTGGTAAAAGAAAATTATTTCCAAAACCTTCATAAGAATTAATACAAACGATTTTTAAATCATATTCAATATTTTTTTGTTGCAAACCATCATCTAAAATAGCCAAATCAAAGTTTTTTTCTGCTAACTTCAATGCATTTGTTCTGTTTTTTGATGATATGATTTTACCTCTCTTTTTAAGGAAATTATATTCATCATTTTGACTTGAGTAATTCTTTTTAATAAATACAGTTTTAAATTTATCTCTAAGCAATTCATTTATCTCTACTGCCAAAGATGTCTTTCCTGTACCACCTGCACTTAAATTTCCTATGCAGATTGTTTTTATTTTGAAATTTTTTTTGAAACTAAATTTTTTTAAAAAATTAATACTGAAAGTAATTAATGTTAAAGGAAATAGCAAAAAAGAGACAAAATTTTTTGTCTGCCAAAAATTTGGTTTCTTGAAAATCATTGAATATATTTTTCGATAATACTTATGTTATTATCTAAAATTTTATTTCCATTATCAAAAATTTTTTTTCTTTTGCTAAGAGGCACTTTCTTCTTTATTTTTGACAAAACTATATCTTTCATTTTTAAAACCTTTGAGGTTGTATATGATATTTTATTTATTTTTAAATAGTCGTATATTTCTCTAAAATTACCAATATTGGGTCCACTAATAATATAATTACCCAATCGAGCAGCCTCTAATGGATTTTGTCCTCCATGGTTTAAAATTGATCCTCCCAAGAAAGCAATGTTTGAAAGATTATAAAAATTCTTTGCTTCACCAAAAGTATCAACCAAATAAACATCTGTTTTTTTTGATATTTTTTGTTTTGTGGAGTGTTTTACCACATTAAGTTTTAATTTATTTAAATCATTAATTATATTTTCTGATCGATTAATATGTCGTGGGATTATAACTGTAATTAAATTAGGTAAATTTTTTTTTAATTCGATATGTAATTTAGATATTAATATTTCTTCAGTATTGTGAGTGCTACCTGCACAAAAAACTTTAAATTTTTTAAATTCTCCAAATAATTTTGAGCTTTTATTATTTAATAGAATTTTTTCACCATAGTATTTTATATTTCCTGCTGTAATAATTTTTTTAATACCAAGAATTTTAAGATAATTTTTTGTTTCTGTGTTTTGAGGAAGAGCAATTGAGACCTTATTAAATATTTCTTTTGCAAAACTTTTTACAATTAGCCATTTTTTAAAGCTAGACCTTGTAAATCTTGCATTTAATAAAACTATTGGAATTTGATTTTTTTCTAAATTTTTTATCATATTTGGCCAAATCTCAGAATCTACAAAAATTGCTACCTGAGGTTTCCAAAAGTCGATAAATTTTTTTGTTAAAAAGTTCGTATCTAAAGGAAAAAACTTATGAATTGTTTTTTTAAATTTTTGATTTTTAAAAATTTTTGAAGAGCTAGTTGTAGATGAGGTTACAATTATTTTTTTTACTTTTTTATTTTTTTCTAATCTTTTTATAACAGGAATTATACTCATTAATTCACCAACACTGACTGCATGAAACCATACTGTTTTATGAAAATTTTTTCTTGAATAAATACAATACTTTTCTTGAAATCTATTTATATCTTCTTTTTTTTTTAAAATTCTAAATAAAAAAATTATCGGTGATAATAAATATAAAATATTTGTTAATATACTGTATATAAAAAACATCAATTTTGTCTTATTTGTCTTTCATAAAAATTTTTATAAACATTTGAACTTGACAAAAGATTTTTATGATTGCCGGAGTCAATTATTTTACCTTGATCAACAACATATATTTTATCTGAGTTGAGAATAGTTGATAATCGGTGAGCAATTACGATAGTTGTTTTATTCAATATAAGTTTATTTAGTGCGGATTGAATTTTTTCTTCTGTTTCAGAGTCTAAAGATGATGTTGCTTCATCAAGTAAAATTATCTTACTTTTTTTCAAAAATGCTCTAGCTATTGATAATCTCTGTTTTTCTCCTCCTGACAATTTAACTCCATTTTCTCCAATTCTTGTTTCATATTTATTATCCAAATTTTCAATGAAGTCTTTACACATAGCATTTTCTGCTGCCTCATAAATTTCCTCTAAACTAGCATCTGGGTTTGCATACTTTATATTATTTAAAACAGTATCGTCAAAAAGAGTTACATTTTGATCAACAATTGAAATTTCTTTTCTTAAAGAATTTAAGTTTATTTTTGAAATATCTTGTTCATCTATTTTGATATTACCTTCATTTGGAGAATAAATTCTTGGTATCATATTTAGTAAAGTTGACTTTCCCGATCCACTATGACCAACTAAAGCAGTCATTTTTCCACCTGAAAATTCAGCAGATATATTTTTTAAAACTTTGTTCTCAAAATTTGATTTGTAAGAAAAATTAATATTATTAAATGAAATATTTACATCTTTTAAATCTAAGCTTTTACCTTTTTCATTAGAATTAATTTCAACTTCCATATCTACTATTGGTAAAATTCTTTTTGCTGCTGCTAAGCCTTGACCAATTGCAACGTTAACTTTTGTAAGCGTTTTGACTGGTTGATAAGCCAACATCATTGCTGCTAAAAAAGAAAAAAAATTATTAATTCCCAATTCTTCGTTAATTATAAGTTTTCCAGAATAAAAAATTAATATTGCAATCATTATTCCAGTTAGAAACTCCATAACAGGAGCAGATCTAATATACACAGCAGCAATTTTCGCAGATTTTTCTTTAAGATTATTTACAAATATTTCTGATCTGGATTTTTCAAAATCTTCTCTTTGAAAAATTTTTATAATTTTGTGATTTTTAAATAAATCAATTAAATATCTATTTAGATCTCCAGATCTTTCTTGTGCTTGAGTTGAAACTTTACCCATTCTTTTCCCAAGAACTTTTGCAGTTATAGATGCTAGAGGTATCATAATTATTGCTATTAAAGATAGTTTCCAATTTTGATAAAACATTACTATTAATAGCCCTATCAATGTAAGACCGTCTTTAAATAAACTCAGGAATGCTTCTGATAACATCCTTGTTATTTGCTGAACATCAAAATTTAAATTTGAAATGTAATTACCTGAGTGTTTATTTTCTATAGTTTCTGTATCTGCTTTGATAAAGGAATTAAGCATATCAGTTTGGATAATTTTTTTTACCTCTTCACCAACATTTATCATAATTAGTTTTGCAAAATAAAGTGAGATACCTTTAGTCGTAAAAGCTAAAATAATTGCAAATGGAATTAGTATTATTAAGGTTTGATCTTTATTTATAAAAATTTTTTCAATAGCTGGGTCTAATAACCAAGCTGTTGCAGAAGTACTAATTGCAACTAATACTGATAATAAAGCAGCTAAAATTATTTTGATTATAAATCTACTTGTGTATTGATTATAAAGTCTCTTAAAAATATCAGTATTATTCATCAATTTATTAAATTAGTTTTCCAACAAAAATATTTATTAGCACAATCAGTCCTAATAAATTATTACTTTTAAATTTGGCTAGGCAATCATTTGTGTCAGAAATGTTTAAATTTTTGATTTGAAATATGAAAAGTTGGGCTGTCGGTATAATTAAAAACATAAAATAAAATAATTTAAAATTCATATTCATTCCTACAAATATTAATGAGACAACAAATACCAAATAACAAAGTAATAAAAATTTTTTTGGACCATCTTTAAATTTAATTGAAGTTGATTTTACTCCTATAATTTCGTCATCTTTAATATCTTGAAATCCATAGATTGTGTCGTAACCGAGTGTCCAAAATATGGCTCCAAAATAAAAGACAAGAGCAACTAAAGAAACTTCATTTGAAATTGATATCCAGGCTAAAACTAAGCCATAATTAAAAGTAATTCCTAAAAATAATTGTGGCCAATAAGTAATTCTTTTCATTAATGGATAGGTAAATGCTAATGGCATTGATAGTAGAGCCATGTAAATAGTAAATTTGTTAAAATTAATTAACACTAAGAATGCTAATCCACATAATACAATAGAGTAAATTAAAGCAAGTTTAACAGAAATCTTACCCGACGCTATTGGTCTATTTTTTGTACGCTCAACTTTTTTATCAAAATTTTTATCAACAATATCATTAACGATGCAACCCGCAGACCGCATTAAAATTGAACCAGCTAAAAAAAGTGATCCAAAAAAAAAATAATTATTTAAAGAAGAATTAAAATCATAAACTAAAGTCAGTCCCCAAATGCATGGCCAAAACAATAACATAAAACCGATTGGTTTTTTAATTCTAGTTAATTCAATAAATAAGTTTAATTGGTTCATAATTTACTTGTAAATAACAAAGGGTGGATTCATAATCAAACTGATTCGTATGAACATAGATTACACTGTCACTGCTTTGATGTTTCCGGCTATTCCATTACTTATGAGTGTTTATAGCAACAGATTTCACTCTTTAAGTATTTTAATTCGTCAACTTCATGACGAGCATGTTTATGAAAAACATATTCCACCAGAATGGAAAAAGCAGTTTATTAATTTAAGTGGCAGGATAACACTTCTTAGATGGACAATTTTATTTGCTTCATTTGGCTTTCTATTTAATATGCTTACAGTATTTGCACTTTATTTAGATGAAGTATTTGCTGCGAGAGTAATTTTCGGATCATGCTGTTTATCGATGATTATATCAATTATTTTTTTTATTAGAGAAATTCAAATTTCAACAAATGCACTAAAACTTCATATGTCAGATATGGATGTAGACGTGAACTAGGGAAGTATAACTGCTGGCCCAGTAAGAACTCTAGACTCTAAATCTTTATGTGCTTGAGCAATATCTTTTAAAGAATATTTTTTAGAAATTTTTACTTTTACTTTTCCGCTTGAAGCCATTTCAAAAACTTTGTTAGCAGCTTCATCTAGCTCTTTTCTTGTTGTTGTATACTGCATAATGCTTGGTCTTGTTAAATAAAGTCCTTTTGGCTGAATCGATTTTGCAACGTTAACCGGATCCAAAGGACCCGATGCATTTCCAAAAGAAACCAACGTTCCTCTTAATTTTAAACATTCAATAGAGCCATCAAAAGTATTTTTTCCAACTCCATCATAAACAACAGACAATCCTTTTCCCTCAGTAATCTCTTTTACTTTTTCAGCAAAATTATCTTTATTGTAATTAATTACATGGTCGTAACCATTTTGTTTTGCGTTTTCTATTTTTTGATCTGAGCCAACAGTACCAATTACATTGCATCCTAAACTTTTAGCCCATTGTCCAAAAATTTGACCAACACCACCAGCTGCTGCATGGAACAAAATATCTTCTCCAGATTTTACAGGATAAGTTTTATGTAAAAGATAAAAGGTAGTTATTCCTTTTGTCATTAAAGTTGCTGCAGTTTCTAAATCAACACTATCAGGAACTTTTACCAAGTTTTTGGTTGGATAATTTCTATGAGTTGAATAAGCACCAAGAGGAGCTGCACAATATGCAACTTTATCTCCAACTTTAAAATCTTTTACATCTGAACTAACTTTAGTTATTTCTCCTGCTCCCTCTAAGCCAATAAGAGAGGGAAGAGTTAATGGATAAAGTCCTGATCGATGATAAGTATCAATATAATTTAAACCAATAGCATGGTTTTTAATTGTTACTTCATCAGCTTTTGGTTCTTCAAGCTTAAGTTCTTTATATTCTAAAACTTCTGGTCCACCTGCTTTTGAAATTATAACTGAATTCATAATTTATTTTACAAATGTACCATTATGATAATCTTGAACAGCTTGCAAGATTTCTGCTTTAGTGTTCATTACAAAAGGCCCACCTCTTGCAATCTCCTCATTTATTGGTTTTCCAGATATCACAAGAAATTTAGCATTTGTTTTTGCTTTTACTTTAAGTTCTTCACCTTTTGTTAGTAATATTAATGTGCTATTCTTAACATTATTATGCTTTTCACTGCCAATTTCTATTTCACCATTTATGAGATAAATAAATGTATTGTGAGTTGATGGAACATTAAAATTAAACTCTTTATCTTTATTTAACTCTACATCAAAATAAACTGGTTCCACATTATGATCTTTTACAGGTCCTTCAGCATTTTCAAATTTACCAGCAATAACTTTTACTTGTTTATCTTCATCTTTATGAACACTCATTTTATCAGCATCAATATAAATATATTCAGGCTTACTCATTTTTAATTTAGCAGGCATGTTAATCCACAATTGAAAGCCATGAAGTCTTCCTTTTTTCATAGCTGGCATTTCTGAATGAATAATTCCACTTCCTGTTTTCATCCACTGGACATCGCCTGCAGTCATTCTTCCTTCACCACCAGTGCTATCTTTGTGTTCAAAATCTCCTGCTAACATATATGTAACTGTTTCAATTCCTCGATGTGGGTGAGGGGGAAAACCAGCAATATAGTCTTCGCTATTTTCAGATCCAAATTCGTCTAGCATTAAGAAAGGATCAAAGTAATTTGGTTCAACACCAATACTTCTTTTTAATTTTACTCCTGCACCATCCGATGCTGGAATAGGCTCTATAATTTTGGATACTTCAATTGATTTCATAAGTGTTGATATAATTATCTACTTAGTTATATCAAGTAGACCATTTAAGTTTTTAATTTCATTTTGTGGTGAATAATCAAGTTTATCAAAGATATTATTATTTCTATTTACCCATATAGAATTGTATCCATAGTTGCCTCCACCAGATACATCCCAGGTATTTGCACTTAAAAAAGCAATTTCATTTTTTTTGATTTTATATTTTTTTACCGGCATATCATAAACTTTAGAGTCAGGCTTAAAAACAGCAACTTCTTCTATTGAAAAAATATCATCAAATAAATTATTTAAATTATTACTACGTACTAATTCATTTAATAGCGAAGGTGTACCATTGGAAAGTATTGCTAGTTTAAAATTTTTTTCTTTTAAAGATTTTAATACTTTTGGAACTTCCTCAAAAGGAGAGAGAATTTTATAGAGATCTAATAATTCATCCCTCATTGAATTATCTATTTTAAATACTCTAATTGATTTATCCAAACTGTCTTCAGTGATTTGCCAAAAATCTTTATGTCTTTTCATTAAATTTCTAAGCCATGTGTACTCCAATTGTGTGGTTCTCCAATAATTTGCAAAAGCCTCCCACTCATCACCAATTTTGTCTTTACATTTTTCTGCTGCTGAATTTACATCGAATAAAGTGCCGTAAGCGTCAAAAATTATTGCTTTAATATTTTTCATAAACTAATTTAATATTATGAGTAACATTAGATTATATTTTTCTAAAAGTTTATCTAATAATTTAATTGATATACTTGATAAATCTCAATCACATTACGTAAATAAAGTAATGAGAGTTAAAGAAAATGAATTGTTTTCATTATTTAATAGTAGTGGAGAATGGGAAGCAAAAATTTTAAATATCTCAAAAGGTATTGTTGAATTTAATGTTACAAAACAATTGAGACAGAAAGAAAATCCAAAAGAATTATGGCTCGCATTTTCTCCAATTAAATCAAATTACTTTAACTTTATGATTCAAAAAGCAACTGAGTTAGGTGTTACAAAGTTTATTCCAATAATATTTGATAGAACAATTGTTCGTAAGATTAATAAAGAACGATTAGAAAAAGTAATTATTGAGGCATCAGAACAATCAAATAGAATTAATGTTCCAGATATTGAGGATCCTAAATCATTAGATGATTTTTTATATAACAATAAAGTTGATTTAATTTTTACTGATCTAAATTCTAAAAATACTAAAATAGATTTAAAGAAGGTTACAGATAAACCGACATGTGTAATTATAGGTCCAGAAGGAGATTTTTCTGAAGAGGAAAGGGCTAAGATTCTAAAATTTAGTGGAGTTCAACCATTGAAAATTAATGAGAATATATTGAGATCTGAAACAGCAGTAATTTCAGCTATATCGATCATAAAATACTCTATAAATTGATATTTTGTCGCGAAAACTAAAGTGTAATTTTTTTGAAGACGTTCTATATAGGGTTAAAAAAATGAAAAAAATTTTATTAACAACTCTTTCTATTTTAACTCCTGCAGTTGCGTTTGCTAACCAGCCAAAAGATTGGCAATTAGGTTTTCAAAAAGCAGCATCCGAGTCTATGAGAGATATCGTAAATTTTCATGACAAATTGTTGCTACCAATCATAATTGCGATAAGTGTTTTCGTTTTATTTTTGATGGTCTATGCATGTATAAGATTTAGAGCATCAGCAAATCCAGTCCCCTCTAAAAGAACTCACAATGTTGCTGTAGAAGTATTATGGACATTAATTCCATGTTTGATTTTAATTGTTATGGCAGTTCCATCATTTAAAATTTTATACAAACAAGACGCAATACCAAAAGCAGATGTAACCGTTAAGGCTATCGGGTATCAATGGTATTGGGGATATGAGTATCCAGACGAAAATATTATTTTTGACTCTTACATGATAGAAGATAAAGACTTAAAAGAAAATCAGCCTAGATTATTAGCTGTAGATAATGAATTAGTTGTTCCAGTGAATAAAGTAGTTAAAGTTTTAATTACTGCAAATGATGTTTTGCATGCTTGGGCTTTACCTTCTTTTGGAGTTAAAAGAGATGCAGTTCCTGGAAGAATAAATGAAACATGGTTTAAAGCAGAAGAGGTTGGAACTTATTATGGACAGTGTTCTGAGCTTTGTGGGATTAAACATGCTTTTATGCCGATAACAGTAAGAGTAGTTTCTGAGGAAGAATATCAAGAATGGCTTACAGGAGCTAAAATAAAATTTGCAAAAGAAATTAATGAAGAAGATCAATTTAAAAAACTAGCGAGTAAATAATATGTATACACAAACTGCATCAAACGACGATCATCATACACCAACTGGTTGGAAACGTTGGGCGTATTCAACTAATCACAAAGATATCGGTACAATGTACCTTATATTTGCAATTGTCGCAGGTGTGATCGGAACTGCATTCTCAGTTTTGATGAGAATGGAATTGATGCATCCAGGTGATGGAATTTTAGGTGGAAATTATCATTTATATAATGTCTTAGTTACAGGTCATGGTTTAATCATGATCTTCTTTATGGTTATGCCAGCAATGATTGGTGGTTTTGGAAATTGGTTTGTACCAATTATGATTGGTGCACCCGATATGGCATTCCCAAGAATGAATAACATTTCATTTTGGTTGTTACCAACTTCATTCATTTTATTAATTATGTCTATATTTATGGATGGTCCTCCAGGTCAAACGGGAGTTGGTGGTGGATGGACAATATATCCTCCTTTATCGTCTACAGCAGGACAACCTGGTCCAGCTATGGACTTTGCAATTTTAAGTTTACACTTAGCTGGAGCGTCTTCAATTTTAGGAGCAGTAAACTTTATTACTACAATTTTAAATATGAGAACCCCGGGCATGACACTGCATAAAATGCCTTTATTTGCTTGGTCAATTTTAGTTACAGCGTTCTTGTTACTTTTATCACTTCCAGTATTAGCAGGTGCAATTACAATGCTATTAACGGATAGAAATTTTGGAACTGCATTCTTTGATGCTCAAACAGGTGGAGATCCAGTATTGTTTCAACACTTATTCTGGTTCTTTGGTCATCCTGAAGTATACATTTTAATTTTACCAGGTTTTGGAATGATAAGTCATATTGTTTCTACATTCTCTAGAAAACCAGTATTTGGATATTTAGGAATGGCATATGCAATGGTAGCAATTGGAATAGTTGGTTTTGTTGTATGGGCTCATCACATGTATACAGTTGGTTTAAGCACAGATACTAAAGCTTATTTCTTAGCAGCGACGATGATCATTGCCGTCCCGACGGGAATTAAAATATTTTCTTGGATAGCAACTATGTGGGGTGGTTCAATATCATTTAAGACACCTATGGTTTGGGCTTTAGGGTTTATATTTTTATTTACGGTTGGTGGAGTTACAGGCGTTGTTCTTGCAAATGCAGGTGTAGATACAGCAATGCATGATACTTACTATGTAGTAGCTCACTTCCACTATGTATTATCTTTAGGAGCAGTGTTTGCGATTTTTGCTGGCTTTTATTACTGGTTTGGAAAAATGACTGGTTATGAATACTCAGAGTGGATGGGCCAACTTCACTTCTGGTTAACATTTATAGGTGTAAACTTAGTTTTCTTCCCACAACACTTTTTAGGTCTTGCTGGGATGCCTAGAAGATATGCTGATTATCCAGATGCATTTGCTGGTTGGAATTATATATCTTCAATTGGATCGTATATTTCTGTAATTGGTTTAGGAGTATTTTTCGCAAATTTAATTTATGCATTTTATAAGAAAAAAGCTGCTGCCCAAAACCCTTGGGGTGAAGGGGCAACAACTTTAGAATGGACAGTACCATCTCCTCCAAATTTTCATACTTTTGATGAATTACCAAAGTTTGAAGACGAAGAGAGTGCAGAAAAATCTACTACTTAAAAAGTATTTATATTTTTTGTATAAAATTAAATGATTAAGTCTAAGTTAAAAAATAGAAATTTAAGTCAAGAAGACGTATTCAATTTTTCTGAGTTATTTAAACTTATGAAGCCAAGAGTAATGTCTCTTGTAATTTTTACTTGCGCTGTTGGTTTGTTGATGGCACCAAATATTATTCCAACTAAAGATGCCATTATTGGTATAATTTTAGTTTCTATTGGAGCAGGTGCTGCCGGAGCGCTGAATATGTGGTACGAGTCTGATTTAGATGCATTAATGACCAGAACTTGTCTAAGACCTATACCAACTGGTAAGGTAAATAAAAACCAAGCTTTGATTTTTGGTATCGCTTTATCAATATTTTCTGTTGTTGCTTTAGTTTATTTTGCAAATACAGTTTCAGCAGCTTTATTGTTATTTACAATTTTGTTTTATGTGCTGATTTATACTGTTTGGCTTAAAAGAAAAACGCCTCAAAATATAGTAATTGGAGGCGCTGCAGGCGCATTACCTCCTGTAATTGGTTGGACTATAGCTACTAATTCACTCTCACTTGAGCCATTAACTTTTTTTCTAATTATCTTTTTTTGGACGCCATCACATTTTTGGGCGCTGAGTTTGTATAAATCTGACGATTATAAAAAAGCAAACATTCCAATGCTTCCATTGACTAATGGTGTTGAAAGCACAAAATTTAATATATTTGTTTACTCATTAATAATGCTTCCAGTTATTGTTTTTCCATATGCAATTAGTTTCGTCGGTCTGGTGTTTTTAATCCCATCATTAATTTTGACAATTTATTATAATTACTTATGTTTTGAACTTTATAAATTTAAGAAGAACAAGTTTGATTCAAAAAAAGCAAAAACAATTTTTGGATACTCGATATTATATTTGTTTTTAGTTTTTGTATTTTTCTTAATAGATAAAATTTTATGATAACACCTGATAAAAAAACAAAGAAAAAAAATATTATAACTGCTTTAGCAATTTTAGCTTTTATGGTTTTTTTGTTTGTTTTTACATTATATAACGTTGGCGTATTTGATAGGCAGATATGATTAAGAGTAAAACATTAACTCCATTACTTTTAGCAGGTATTTTTTGTTTAATGTTAGGTTTGTCTTTTGCAGCAGTCCCCTTATATGATCTTTTTTGTCGTGTAACTGGCTTTGGAGGAACAACCCAAGTATCTAAAGAAGCCCCGAAAATAGTTTTAGATAAAGTTGTAAGTGTAAGATTTGATACGAATGTAAACAATCTTACTTGGGATTTTAAAGCTAAGTCAAATGTCATTGATGTTAAGGTTGGTCAGGTAAATAGAATTGAGTTTGAGGTTGAGAACTATGGAGACGAAACAACTTATGGAGTTGCAAGTTTCAATGTTTCGCCTGCAAGTTTTGGTAAATATTACAGTAAATTAGGCTGTTTTTGCTTTGAAAAACAGGAACTCAAAGCTGGTGAGAAGGCAACTTATATTATGACTTTTTATTTGGACCCAGAACTGGTAAATGACCCAACAGTTAAAAACTTACAGGATGTAACTATGTCGTATACTTTTTTCTCGACAGATTATTATAAACGATCATAATTAAAAAAATATGTCAGCTGAAAAAAAACATGATTATCACTTAGTAGACCCAAGTCCTTGGCCTATATTTACATCTTTTGGATGTTTGGTGCTGGCTATCGGAGCAATTTTTTATATGCACAATGATGTATCTTGGGGAATGTATTTAGGATTAGCTCTTGTAATTTATGCAGCTTATATGTGGTTCAGAGATGTAGTGATTGAAGCTGAACATCAAGGTCACCATACTCCAGTTGTTCAAATCCATCATAGATATGGAATGACGTTATTTATTGCTTCTGAAGTTATGTTTTTCGTTGCATGGTTTTGGGCTTATTTTGATGTAAGTTTGTTTCCAAACGAGTTTGTTGGAAATGTTTGGCCTCCACAAGACATAGAAACTTTTGATCCATGGGACATTCCATTAATTAATACACTAGTTTTATTATTATCAGGAACCACAGTTACTTGGGCTCACCACTCTTTATTAGAAGACGATAGAAAAGGATTTATCCAAGGATTAACAGCAACTGTTGTACTAGGCTTCTTTTTTACTTTGTTACAGGCTTACGAATATCATCATGCTACATTTGATTATTCAGGACATATTTATGGTGCAGTATTTTATATGGCAACAGGTTTTCACGGTTTCCATGTAATTGTTGGAACAATTTTTCTTGCTGTTTGTTTATGGAGAGGAAGATTAGGTCACTTTACTAAAGAACACCACTTTGGTTTTGAGGCAGCTGCTTGGTACTGGCACTTTGTTGATGTTGTTTGGTTATTCTTATTTGCAGCAATTTACGTCTGGGGAAGTTAATATTTAGTCCTTGAAGAATAAGCTTCTATTTTCAGTTTTCGTCTATTTTATAATTTTAGTTTTGTTGTTTCTAGGTTTTTGGCAATTGTATAGATTGGTTTGGAAATTAGATCTAATCAATCAAATTGAAAATTCTTTAAAGATCGATCCTGTTGAACTTCAAAATGTAGAAAAAAAAAATTACTTAAGAATAAAAACTTCAGGACAAATTGATTTTGAAAAACAAATTTATCTCTATAATCTTAATGAAACTGGTAAACCTGGATTTGAAGTTATTAATCCAATTAAAATAGGAAATGAAGATTATTTAATTAATAGAGGCTGGATATCTTTTGACAAAAAAAACAAACCAGAGATTAATGTTGTTGATCAAAAAAATATTATTGGTACTTTAATGATTCAATCAAAATCAAGCTCATTCAAACCCAAGAATGAAGTAGATAAAAATTATTGGTTCACACTAGATCGGGAAGATATTTTGAAATTTACAGGTAAAAACTTTTCAAAATATATTATTTATTTAAACGGTAACTACGAAAACCCAAGACCGAGAGTGATCACTGCTAAAATTTCAAATAATCATAAAAAGTATGCAATTACTTGGTTTTCGATGGCGATTTCAATTCTTTTAATATATTTATACTTTAGAAAAAAAAATTATTAATGAGATACGTCAGCACTAGAAATACTTCAAAAACATATGAATTTAAGGATGTTTTTATTAAAGGTCTTGCTGATGATGGTGGTCTTTTTATTCCAGAGACTTTACACAAATATTCAGAGTCTGAAATAAATGATCTTAAAAAACTTAGTTATTCAGATTTAGCAAAGAAAATTATTCACCCGTTTATTGGTAATTTTATCTCTGAAGATGTTTTAAGTAAAATTATAGATAATTCCTATTCAGTTTTTAGAAAAGATAATGTTATTGAGCTTTTAAAAGTAGGTGATCGATTTGTTCTGGAATTATTTCATGGTCCTACCTTAGCTTTTAAAGATATTGCTATGCAACTTTTAGGAAATTTTTATGAATACTATTTAAATAATCAAAATGAAAAAATAAATATAGTAGTTGCAACATCTGGAGATACGGGTGCAGCTGCCATTGATGCAATTAGAGGAAAAAAGAATTTAAATATTTTTGTTCTTCATCCTCACAATCGGATTTCACCAGTTCAAAGAAAACTAATGACAACTGGAAAAATTGAGAATGTATTTAATATTGCTATTAAGGGTAATTTTGACGACTGTCAAAATTTAGTTAAATCCATGTTTTCAGATAAAGAATTTTCTAATCAGATAAATATGTCTGGTGTGAATTCAATCAATTGGGCCCGAATTATTGCTCAAAGTGTGTATTATTTTTATTGTTACTTTTCAGTTGATGATAACAACAAACCAATAAATTTTTCAGTTCCAACAGGAAATTTTGGAGATGTTTATGCTGGTTATTTGGCAAAAAAATTAGGTCTTCCAATAAATAAATTGATAGTAGCGACAAATCAAAATGATATTTTGCATAGAGCTATATCTAAAGGCAAATACGAGGCTGAACATGTCTCTGAAACAATTTCGCCAAGCATGGATATTCAAATTGCTAGTAATTTTGAAAGATTAATTTATGATTTAAATAACCATGATAGTTCCCAAACTTTAGATGATATGAAACATATTAAGCATAATGGTAAATATATAATTGACGATGATAAATTAAAAAAAATTAATCAAGATTTTTTATCAGCAAGAATGAGCGAGCAGGAAACACTAGACGTAATAAAAAATACCTATAAAAAATATAATATGGTTTTAGATCCACACACAGCAATAGGTTATGGCGCTTTTGATAAACACAATTTAAAAGGCAACAATATTGTTCTCGCAACAGCACACCCCAGTAAATTTCCAGATGCAATTTTAAAGGCTATAAATTTGAAATCTGATTTACCAGATGAACTAAAGTTTGTTTTGGATGAAAAAGAAAACTATAGTATAATAGATAACAATCTTAAAAATATTAAACAATATATTTTGGGTAAAATTTTATGAAAATTAAAGAAGGAGAAATAATTCCAAATTCGGATTTTTTTTATTTGGATGAAAGTGGTGCGCCAAAAAAAATTTCTACTTCTGAAATATTTAATAACAACAAAACAATAGTAATTGGTGTTCCAGGAGCTTTTACGAAAGTTTGCTCAGCTAAACATCTACCAGGTTATGTTAACAATTTTGAAACTGCAAAAAAAAAGGGGATTACAAAAATAATTTGTGTCTCAGTAAATGATCCTAATGTTATGAAAGCATGGGGCGATAGTCAAAATGTAGGAAGTAAAATTTTTATGGCTGCAGATCCGTACTGTGAGTTTACTAAATTGATTGGAGCTGATATTGATAGATTTGATAGAGGTCAAGGAACAAGGTCATCAAGATACACTATGCTAGTTGAAAATAACATTGCAACTAAAATAAACGCTGAAGACGATACAGCAACTTGCGAAATGTCAGCAGCAGAAAATTTTTTAGACTCAATTTAAGTCAGCAGCTTTTTTAGCTAAAATATCCACCTCTTCATTTAAAGGGTCACCTGCGTGCGCTTTCACCCAATTCCATTTTATATTTAATGATTGATTTAATTTATATAATTCTATCCATAGATCTTTATTTTTAACATCTTCTTTTTTTGATGTTTTCCAGTTATTTAATATCCAAGTGTTAACCCATTCTGTTATTCCATTTTTTACATATTTGGAGTCTGTAAAAATTTCTATTAAATCTCTGGTACTCATTTCTTTTAAAGCGTTAATAGTAGCCATAAGTTCCATTCTGTTATTTGTTGTATTTTTCTCGTTACCACTAATTTTTTTAATTTTACCATTTATATTTATTATAGCTGCCCAGCCACCATTGCCTGGATTTTTTAAACATGAGCCATCAGTATAAATTTTAATCATTAAATCAAATAATCTTTAAAACTATTTAAATTGTTATGGGTAATAAGTTTTTGATAATATTCGTTTGGATCCTTAATTTTGATTAATGCTGTTTTTGGAGTATTTGTATAATCATATAGTCTAGTTAACAGATATCTAAAAGCAGCACCTCTACACAAGATATTTAAATTATTTTTTTCATTTAATTTAATTTTCTTAACGCTGTTGTATCCCTTGATCAATTTATCAACTTTCTTCTTATTAATTATAAATTTTTTATTTTTTTCATCAAAACATAGAGCATTAATACAGATTGCTATTTCATACATGTAGTAATCATTAGCAGCAAAGTAAAAGTCAATATAACCAGATACTTTATTTTTATTAAAAAAAATATTATCTATGAATAAATCACCATGTATAATCCCAGAAGGAAGTTTTTTTGGCCAATTTTTTTTAATATCATTAAAATTATTAAATAAAAATTTTTTTAAATTTGATGCTTTATTTGATTTAAATTTAATACTCTGGACCAAAGGTTTTAAATATTTTATACCCATTGAATTCTTTCTTGTAAATTTTATCTTCTTAGTAACCAGATGCATTTTAGCTATTGCTTTTCCAATAGCATAGCAGTCACTTTCGTTAACTTTCTTTTTATCTTTTCCCTTTAAAAAACTAACAATGCAGGCAGTTTTATTTTTTAGTTTAATTAAATAATTTTTGTCTTTAGTTTTAAGTGGTCTTGGACAATTAATTTTTGAATCATTTAAATGATCCATTAATTTCATAAAAAAAGGAATCTCTTTTGAAAGAACTCTCTTCTCAAAAATTGTGAGAATAAATTTTTTATTTTTGGATTTTAGAATGTAATTTGTATTTTCAATTCCCTTAGTAATTCCCTCGAAACTTAAAATTTTTTCAATATTAAATTTGTTGTTAATTATATCGATATCACTCTGATTTATTTTTGTATATACAGCCATTTAATTTAATTTGTTAGGAACTTTAAAGATTACATTTTCTTTTATAATTTCTACTTCCTTAACATTTATAGAAAATTTTTTTTTTAACTCATTAATAAAATCTTCAACGAGAATTTCAGGTGCTGATGCTCCTGATGATATACCAATAGTATTTGTATTCTGTATTTGATCAAAAGGAATTTCACTTTCAGAATGAAAAAGTTGAGAATTTTGACAACCTGATTTTTTTGCTACTTCAACAAGTCTAACAGAATTTGAAGAGTTTCTACTACCTATTACAAAAAACATATCACAGTTTTTTGCAATATTTTTTACTGCCATTTGTCTATTAGTTGTTGCATAACAAATGTCCTCTTTTGCTGGCTCTTTAATGTTTGTATATCTATCTTTCAAAATTTTTATTATTTCTTTAGTGTCATCAACAGATAGTGTTGTTTGAGTTATATAAGCCAATTTTTCTTTATGATTGGTTTTATACTCCATTGCTTCAGCTTCATTTTGAACCAAATCAATAGATCCTTTAGGTAATTGGCCCATAGTGCCTATTACTTCTGGATGGTTCTCATGTCCAATCAAAATAATATGATAACCAGCTTTATTTAAGTTTTCCGCTTCTCTATGAACTTTAGAAACTAGTGGACAAGTAGCATCTACATATGTCATTTTATAATTTTCAGCATCTTCTGGTATTTTTTTTGGAACACCGTGCGCAGAAAAAATAACAGGTCTAGATTTGTCATCAATTTCTTCTAATTCTTCAACAAAGATAGCGCCTTTATTTTTTAAATTATCAACAACATGCTTGTTGTGAACGATCTCGTGTCTAACATAAACTGGCGATCCATATTTTTGAATAGATTTTTCTACAATTTCTATAGCTCTCTCAACACCAGCACAAAAACCCCTTGGAGCAGAAAGTAAAATTTTAATTTGTTTGTTTTTCATTTTTCTCTAAGAAATATTCCAGCAATATATGTGGAAACGTTAAAGACGCCAAACCAATAAAAATTAGTTTTAAGATTGCATCATCCATATAATTAACGTCATTTAATAAAAATAATACAATTATTGAAATAAAGATTGTTAAAAGAGTAAGCGGTAAAGCCTTTAAAATAAATAATTTTAGTCCATTTTGGAGATTGTTTTCATCAAGATCTATCGCAAGTGAAATAGAGTGCCTCACCGAATGTAAAAAACAAAAATAAATTGTAAAAGCTGTTAAAGGAGTAAAGTAGAAATTTAAAATTATAATTGAGAAATAATCAAAAAAAATAGTGAATTTTTTTAATTCAAACTTATCAATAAATAAAAATATACTTGATAATGAACTCAAAATAATTGATATCTCGATTATCTTTTTTTCTTCTAAAAATTCTAAGAATAAATAAAAATTTTCATTAACAACAAGTAGTGATTTAAATATTTTTACAGTATCATCAAAATGAAAAAAAAGTGGGGCAAGAATGATGAGCGATCCTTTTAAAAGGTATAATAATTGAATTAAGTACGATCTTTTGTTTATTAAAAATTGTGTATCTTCTTTACCAAAATGAAATGCTGCCACTATAAGAAAAACTAACAGTGTAGTTGCAGGTAAGAGTGACCAAATAATAATGACACAAACTGCTATAAAAATATAAAAGATATAGAAAACATATATTCTTTCAAAATTAAATAATTTAAGAAGTTTTTTACCTTTAACATTATCTAATGCACCATGAGAAACTCCAATAGTTAAAATTAAAAATAAGCATATAGATGATGAAATATCTAAATAATTAAACTTAAGCATCACTATAGAAAATAGGTTAACCAATAAAAAAAATATAAATGAATGATTAAGGTTAATTTTTTTAATTAATTGATTAGTCATTTAAAATAATTCTTTTAAAAATTTCCATTTAGGCATTTTTAAAATTATTTCTAATTCTTCCAAAAAATTACTTTTATTAGATAAGAAATTAATAGCAGTCTTAGGTGAACTATTGAACATTTTAAAGAAAATTTCTCCCATATCTGAAGAGTTATTTCTTAAAACTTTCAAAAAAATATTGTCCAAAAAATCATATTTTTTTTTAATTTTAAACAATTTAGCTTTAGAAATATTTTCAATGTTTTCTGCTATATATTTGCTGTGTTCCTGAATATTTAAAAAGGTATAACCCGTGCTTAATCTTGTCATATCACCGGCTGATCCAATATATATTTCATTCAATTTTTTAAGATTTTTATTTCTAAATAAAGGTATAGAGCCTTCTTCTTTAAAATTGATTTTATAATTTTTGATATTTAAATGGTTTTTTAAGTATTGATCTATTTGATTATTATAATCTTTTATATTTTCATTACTTAAATTTGATATCCAGGTAGTTTCTACTAGTGCACTTTTTTTTGAAAAAGGTAAAGTGTAAAAAAAATGAACCTCATTTTTTTGATCGCACGCAAAGTCCATTAAGTTAAATATTTGATCATCAAAAAAATCTTTTTTAGTTTCTATTTCCACACCACAAAAATGTTGCCACAAATTATTTGGCTTATTTTCAAAACTTGGAACGCTATTAAAAATTATTGAATTTGATAATTCAACATCATTAATATTTTTATAAAATTTTATATTTTCATTTAATTTAAGTTTTGAAAGAATTTTGTCATAAAATTTTCCGCTATCTATAGATTGATAAGGTGTTAGCTTACAATCAATAAACTTTGTATCATTAGGAATGTTTATAGAAAAATTATCCCAACTTTTTTTGACACAATCATCAAAATTATGTGGAAATACTTTCCAAAATGACCAAGTTTTGTCTCTTTTATATTCGTCCCTAGGCTCAATTATAGCCAAAGATTTATTTTTTAATTTATCAGAAATTTCAAGTTCATAAGCCAAAGACAAACCTGCACAACCACCACCGATAATTATGTAATCAAAATCTTTCATTTAAATTTATCTCTTCATTAATTAATGAATGATCATGTTCAATGTTATTATAATTTTTATTTGTAAATGTTAAAATTATTAAATCAAAAATTGATAAAAAAGTTTCAATAATTTTTTCAATTTTTGTTACATAAATTTTTCCAGAATTTTTATAATTTTCTAAATTATTTTTATTAATTATTTTGTGTCCAATTTTTCTGTAGATTCGTCTTGCAACTAAAATAGAGAATCTGAAAGTTAAAGGTATTTCTTTAATTGAGTAAAAAGAATTTTCATAAAATTTTTCAGATAAAGAAATGGTAGATTTGATATCGTTAAAATTTTCATTTATATAAATTCTTTTATTATTTTTATCTTCAATTACGTCTCTTGAAATATTGGTAAGCTGCATTGCTATTCCAAGATCGATAGCCGATTTTAAGGAATTTGTCTTATTAACTTTTAAAATTTTTGCCATCATTAAACCAACTGTACCTGCTACTCTATAAGAGTAAATTAATAATTCTTTTTTTGATTTTAATTCTACTCTTTCTTTAATATCTGAATTAATCCCATCAAATAAATCATTAATTACTTTTGTTGAAATATTAAATTCATCTATAAGTTCCCAAATATTTTTAATAACAATGTTTTGAAAGTTTTTATTTGAAAAATCTTTCTTAAAGTTTTCAAATTTAATTATTTTGTCTTTTAATTTTCCTGGATCATCTGCAATATTATCTGCTTCTCTACAAAAATCATAAAGCGCAGAACATTTATCATAAGTTTTTTTTGGTAAAAAAAAACCAGCCCAATTAAATGATTTTGCATATGTTGCTAAATAATTTTTAGTTAACATTCTAAATCAATTTATCTAATACTTTTGCAGATGAAAGTACTCCTGGAACTCCTGCACCTGGGTGAGTTCCAGCACCAACAAAATACAAACCATCATAAATTTCTGATTTATTATGAAATCTAAAATAAGCTGATTGAGTAAATTTAGGTTGAATTGAAAAACCTGATCCATATTTTGTATTTAGTTCTTTCTCAAAATAATCAGGTGTCAGATAAAAGTCTGAAACAATATTACTTCTAAGATTAGGCATTAAATCATTTTCCATTTTATCAACCACAAGATTTTTCATTTTTTCTCCTTCTATTTGCCAATCTATATTTGATTGATTATTTGGAACGGGTACTAATACATAAAAACAATCACTTCCCTCGGGAGCCATACTTTTATCTGTTGCAGAGGGTCTGTGGAGATAATAGCTAATATCGTCATTTAATTTTTTATAATCAAAAATATCATCTAGATGTTCTTTATATTTGTTTCCAAATTTAATTGTATGATGCTCAACGTTTTCATAGACTTTTTTGGTTCCAAAATAATAAACAAATAAACCCATTGAGTAATCCATCCTCTTTTGTTTCCAATCAAACAGCATTGATTTTTTTGAGTTTTTAATACTCATCTTTTCATAAAAAGCAGGAGGGTCTGCATTACAAATAACATTATCAGCTTCGATAATTTCTTCGTTGTCAACTACAATACCAGTAATTTTATTATTCTTAGTAATAATTTCTTTTACCTCAGTTTTTTTTATTATTTCGATTTCTATTTCCTCCATTAACTTTTCAAATCCTTTAATTATATTTCCTGTACCACCCATTGAATAATGAATGCCCCATTTTTTTTCTAAATAAAGAATTAGCCCATAAATGGAGGTAGTTGTGAACGGATTGCCACCAACCAAAAGTGGATGCATACTAAGCATCCTTCTTAATTTTTCATTTTTTACATAAGACGATACTAATGAATAAACTGATTTATAACTCTTAAGTTTTAATAATGCTGGCAGCTGTTTCATCATAAAAAAGGGTCTATCAAATGGAACATCTGCAAGTTCTAAAAATCCTTTCTCAAAAATTTTTTTGGTAAAATTTACTAAATCTTCATATCCCTTAACATCTTCTTGATTTAAATTTTCAATTTGTTTTTTCATTTCTATTTCATCACCTGAGTAATTAAATTTAGTTTGGTCCTCAAAAACAAATTGATACCAAATTTTAAGTGGGGTTAGTTTTATGTAGTCCTCAGGATTTTTATCAAACAAACTGAATAGTTCGTTAATTAAATATGGAGCTGTTATTACTGTTGGCCCAGCATCAAAGGTAAAACCATCTTTTTTGAAAACTCTAGCTCTTCCACCTAGATCTGAATGTTTTTCTATTAATTTTACTTTATGTCCTTTGGCTCTTAGTCTTATTGCTGCAGCAATACCACCAAATCCAGATCCAATAACTATAGAATTCATTACTGTAATTTATAGTTTTTTCAGGAAATTGTAACCGTATTATGAGTTTATTTTTTTTAGCTGTTCTTTAGTTTCTTCTAAATTTTTTTGAAATACAGCATCCAGTTTAGATTTATCAACTGATGTAGTTATGATTTTTTTTACTGAGTCTACCGCTATTTTGATTGAAGCATCTTTTATTTCTCTCAATGCAGCCTCTTTCATTTGGCTAATTTTATTTTCAGCCAAACTTTTTTTAATTTCTGATGATTTATGAAATTTATCATTTAAATCTATTATCAATTTATCTGATTCTTTTTTTGCATTTTCCAAAATTTCACTACTTACAGAAGTAGCGGTATCTAATTTTTTTTGAGCATTATCGAGTAAAGTTTTTGCTTCTGTTCTCAATTTTTCACTTTCATCTATCTCATTCTTGATATCGGAAATCATACCGTCGAGCATTTGAGAAACTTTTTGTGGAATTTTAAAGTAAACTAAAACCCCGATGAAGATCACAAATGAAATTGCTACCCAGAAAGTTGCATCAATTACCATAGTATTTATCTCCATTTCTTCTAGATAGATCGTCAACAATTGCTGATATACTGCTATTATTTACTTCAGCGCCAATAAGTTTCTGAAGTAACTCAGATGATGTTTCTATGGCAATTTTATTTATTTTATCAGGCGCATTATCTCTTAAAGCTTGGATTTCTTTTTCCGCTTTAGCTATTTCTTCATCTATTTGTTTATCAAGAACTTCTCTTTTAGCATTTATATCTTTAACTGCCTTTTCTCTTGCTTGATTAAACATAGAATTAGCTTCAGTTTTGCTTTTTAAAATTATTTGATCATATTCTTTAAGTTTAGTCTCACTATCTTCTCTTTGTTTTTCAGCTGCCTCAATATTTTCTAGAATTTGAGATTTTCTAGACTCTAAGTTGTTACTAATTTTTGGAAGAATTAATTTAGATAAAACCAAATACATTATCCCAAAAGTAAGTACCAACCAGAAAATCTGAGAAACCCAAAACTCTGGATTTAATTGAGGCATACCTCCACTTTCAGCGGCAAAAGCTTCTTTAATAAAAAAGAAGCTTAAAAATATTAGATGAAGATATATTTTTTTGACCATTAACTTAAAACGCAAATAAAATAATCAATGCAACAACTAATCCAAATAATCCTGTTGCTTCAGCAAGTGCAAAACCTAAAAGTAGGTTAGGAAATTGTTTCTGAGCTGCTGATGGGTTTCTCATAGCACCTGATAAATAATTTCCAAAAATTATTCCAATACCAACACCGGCACCAGCTAAAGCTATTGCTGCTAAACCTGCTCCGATCATTTTTGCTGCTTCTAATTCCATTATATCCTCCTCTGTTATTAATGGTGTAAATTTAATGCATCATTTAAATAGATGCAGGTTAAAATTGCAAAAACATATGCTTGAAGAAAAGCAACTAATATCTCCAAACCAGTTAATGCAACCGAAAAACTCAGTGGAAGCCATCCACCAACTATTCCAAGACTAATTACAAAGCCTCCGAAAACTTTCATCATCGTATGACCAGCCATCATATTTGCAAATAATCTAACTGATAGACTTATTGGTCTACTTAAATAAGAAATAATTTCAATTACTACTATTAAAGGAAGTAATACCGCTGGCACTCCACTTGGTACAAATAATTTTAAATAACCAAAACCATGTTTAATAAATCCAATTACTGTTACGCCAATAAAGATAAATGCAGCAAGAACAAATGTAACGATAATATGACTAGTTACAGTGAATGTGTACGGTATCATTCCAAACATGTTGCAAAACAAAACAAACATAAACAATGAAAAAATAAATGCAAAATATGGTTTTGCTTTAGAACCAGCTGTATCACTAATCATTTTAGCAACAAAGGTGTAGCTAAGTTCTGCTAATAATTGAATTTTATTTGGTAAGATTGAATTTTTCTTAGATCCTAAATTAAAAATTAATAAAATAGAAACTGTACTTATAATCATAAACAAACTTGCATTTGTAAAAGATATATCAAATGCTCCAACTTTTATTTCAGGTCCAATTCTATAAACATCGAATTGGGACATTGGGTTTGCTGCCATAGTACTAACTTATTTTTGCATCTTTTTTGCAGATTTAATCACGTTCGTTATTCCAGCGATCACCCCAACAAAAAAAAATATTAATATAAACCAGGGTTTAGTACCAAAGGTCTTGTCAAAAATAAACCCAATAATTGTCCCGACGGCCACTGCAGATACAAGTTCTGTGCTCAATTTGAATGCAGTTCCAATAGGTGAGGGGTTATCCTTCTTGTTATAAAGATTTTTCTTAGAAATCTTGCTTTTTGCAATCTCTAAGCGAGTTTTAAAAGGGTCTTTTGCCATTTATACTGGTTAAGCAACCATACTTTCTGCTTTTTGGAGGTCTACAGCTACCAGTTGGCTTATCCCTTTTTGAGGCATAGTTACCCCATATAGCCTGTTCATTTTAGACATCGTTAAGGCGTGGTGAGTAACAATTATAAATTTAGTGTTAGTAATTTTAGTTAAATCCTCTAGTAAACTACAAAATCTTGTAACGTTAGCATCATCAAGAGGAGCATCCACCTCATCTAAAACACAAATTGGAGAAGGGTTGGTTAAAAATACTGCAAATATTAAAGATAGGGCAGTTAGTGCTTGTTCACCACCAGATAATAAAGTTATAGATTGAAGCCTTTTCCCTGGTGGACTAACAAACATTTCTAAACCAGCTTCTAATGGATCGTCAGAGTCGACTAATTCAAGCTTGGCATTTCCTCCATTAAAAAGTTTTGTATAAACCTCATTAAATTTTCTTTTAACTTTTTCAAATGCCTCAACAAGTCTTTCCCTTCCTTTTTGATTTAGCTCATCAATACTGTCTTTTAGTTTAACAATTGCGGTAACTAGGTCACTACGATCTTGTTCCATTTTTTTTATTTCTTCTTCGTACATACTAGTTTCCTCATCCGCCTTTAAATTTACAGAACCCAATTGATCTCTTTGTTGTTTTTTTTTATCTAGCGCATCTTCTTGATCAACATGATTTGGAAGTTCCTCAACTCCAAATAAATTTGAATTTTCTAAAATATTATCTTCTGTTAAATTTAATTCTGTATTAACCCTATCAAGCAAATCATTTTTTCTTTTTTGCAAACCCTCTATCGTTGCACTGGAGCTAGCTTTTCGTTCTCTAATTTGAATTGATTGCTCTTGTATTTCATTTAGTTGAGCTCTTAACGTTTCAATTTTTTTATCAGTTTCTTCTATAATTTTTTCATTTTTTATTTTTTCTTCATCAGAAATTCTTAAATTTTCAGAAATTTGACCTTTTCTTTCTGCTTGTACTCTTGGCTGATTTTCTAAATCATTTAATTGTTTAGATAATTTATTTTTTCTCTCGGTTAATTCATTTACCATTTTTTCTGAATTAGATAAAAGATTTTTCCAGCTTTCTATTTCAGTTTCTATTGTTTTTATTCTTTCATTTCTTTTTACAGACTCATTCTTTATTGACTGATTTTTACTGTATGCATCAGCATATTTTTCTTGAAGTATTTTTATATTTTGAGATTTCTCATTTACACTTAATAACTCTGTTCTTGATTTTTCATTTTTTAAATCATTAATAAAATTGTCTAATTCCATATTACATCTATCAAGTAATGTAACTGCTTGATTTATCTCATTACTATCAATTAATTCTTTTGCTCTAGTAATTGAATTTTTTACATTCTTTATAGGACCAATGCTTATTTTAATTGTATAGTCAGCTAAATTATTAACGACTTCATCAATTTCTTTTTGCTCTCTTTCAAGTTCATTTTTTGCATTTTCTAAATCTTCGTTTGATAACTTTTCTGTTTCAAAATATTTTGAATCTACTTCAATTAAGTCTGACTTTTCTTCCTTTAACCTTTTTTCATTAGAGTTAGCATCAATAATAATTCCATTTTCTCTTGATATGTCTTCGTCTAAAGTTTTTATTGATTTCTTAATAGTTTCAATTTCATCTTGAATTCTAGTATTTTCTTCATCTAGGTTCTGTAGTTCCAAATTAAGTCTTTGTATTCTTGATAAATTCTCAATATTTTTTTCTCTAAGTGGAGCAACTTTATCAGTCGAAGTTTTTATTAAGTTTTCAAGTTCAGATATTTGTTTGT
Organism: uncultured Pelagibacteraceae bacterium; assembly: GCA_902533445.1. GTDB lineage: Bacteria > Pseudomonadota > Alphaproteobacteria > Pelagibacterales > Pelagibacteraceae > Pelagibacter. Next base: position 56,994 of record CACALX010000005.1, on the reverse strand, counting down.
TGAAACTTTCAACTTCACCTCCTGCCTCTGTATTAATTTCATTTTCTATTCTTATTTCTTTATCGATATCCAATAATCTTAGATAATATAGACCAGCCTCTATTTTTTTTATTTCCTCTGAAATTAATTTGTATTTTGTAGCTTCTTCCGCTTGCTTTTGAAGATTTGCTAATTGTTTTTCTTGTTGCCTTCGTAATTCATCAGCTCTTTTTAAATTATTTTCAGCCGCGCCAAGTCTAAGTTCAGCTTCATGTCTTCTTACATGTAAACCAGAAATTCCAGCAGCCTCCTCAAGTATTGCTCTTCTGTCAGTAGGTTTTGCTGTAACCAAAGCTCCAATTCTTCCTTGACTAATCATAGAAGGAGAATGTGCGCCCGTTGAAAGATCTGCAAAAAACATTTGAGCATCTCTTGCCCTTACCTCTTTGTCATTAATATAAAATTTAGAACCCTTATCTTTTTCAATTTTCCGTCTAACATGGATGTTTTCTAATTCGCGATACTGAATGGGACCTTCTTTTTCTTTGTTCTCTACTTCTATGGAAACTTCAGCAATATTTTTTGATGCTTTATTAGATGTACCTGAAAAAATTACATCTTCCATTCCTGAACCTCTCATACTTTTTGCAGAGGTCTCTCCCATTACCCATCTTAAAGATTCTACTATGTTTGATTTTCCACAGCCGTTAGGACCAACTATTCCAGTAAGACCTTCTTCTATTAAGAAATTGGTTTTTTCAGCAAATGATTTAAATCCATTTAATTGGATTTTTTTAAACTCCATGCACTAACTTATATCATTTTTTCTAGTGCTTTTTTTAAATTTTTATAATTAAGTTTTTTTTCAAATTTTTTGTTATTGATTATTATCGTAGGGGTTGCGTTTACTTTGAAATTTTTTGCACCCTCTATTCGGTCATTTAACACAAAATCCTCAATATTTTTGTTATTCACACAAGATTCAAAATCGATAGAGAAACCCTCATTTTTTAAAAATATTTGGAGATTTTTATTTGCTTCTTCAATAGAGCTTCCCTTTACCCATTTTTGTTGGTTAGCATATAAACTTTCCATAATATCAGCATTACCATCATTTTTACATTGAGCAACTTTTGAAGCGTTGAAGGCGGCAATATCTAAAGGAAAATGTCTAAATTCTATTTTAGCAAGACCTGTGTCCAGATATTCTTTTTTAAGTTCTGGATAAACGTTTTTATGAAAATTAGCACAATAGCTACAAGTTAGTGACTCATACGCAATTATAGTTATATTTGCGTCTTTATTGCCAACAATAATTCTTTTTACTTCTTCAGCATTTAAATTTGAAAAGCTTCCCAAAACAATTACGGCAATTAATATAATTTTTCTCATTTTTCTTTATAAACTTTTGTTAATTCTGTTAATGATTTTTTAATCTTTTCGTTTTTAACATCTTTGATTTTATCTCGATATTTACTAATTGCCACATTATTAGATTTAATTTCATTTAAACTTTTAGTTTTTTGTTCGTCATCAAAGCTAATAAATTTAAGCTTTTCTACAACATCGTAGCCAAAAAAATTATTTATTTTATCTAAAATATTTTTTTTTGAATATTCTACATCTACTTCATGGCCTCTTTTAACCATTACAATTAAAGTACTCACACCAAATCGATTTGAGTTTTTGAATGTTTTTGGGAAACAGACTTTAAACAATTCATTACCGACTAAATATTTCCAATTACCGAGTGTTTCAGAATATATATGACCTTTTTTATTAATAATTTTTTTTAGATTTTTTGGCAAAGTGTCTTTGAAAGATCTTAACCCTTGAATGCTAGTATTTCTCTGCTTAGTATTATTTTTAAATTGCATATGAAAGATCTAATAATAACAAATAAAATTCTCAATTGGTACGATATAAATAAGAGATCTTTACCTTGGAGAAATAAGGTTTCACAAGAAAAGAAACAATATTTTACATTGGTTAGCGAGTTCATGTTGCAACAAACTCAGGTTGCTACTGTGATACCTTATTTTAATAGATTTATTAAAAATATTCCTGATATTGAAAAATTATCAAAATATAATGACAGAAAATTAATCAAACTTTGGGAAGGTCTTGGATATTATTCAAGAGTTAAAAATTTAAAAAAAACTGCTCAAATAATTGTTAAAAAATTCAATAAAAAAATACCTAGAGATTTTTATGAATTAAAATCATTACCAGGTATTGGTGATTATACAGCAAGTGCAATTTCAGCAATTGCATTTAACAAACCAATCGTTCCTTTGGATGGGAATATTGAAAGAATATTAAAAAGATATCTGTATTTAAAAAAACAAAGTCAAATTAAAAAACAATTCTTACAAGATCAAAAAAAAATTTTTGGCACATCAACAAAAAGATCAAGCGATTATGCGCAAGCTTTAATGGAACTGGGTGCATTAATTTGTAAACCTACAAACCCTACTTGTAATAAATGTCCATTATCTAATAATTGCAAAGCATTTAAAAATAAAAATTTTGATTTAGTGAAATTCAAGAAAATTAACAAGGAAACATATTATATATTGAATGTTTATACAAAAAATAATCAATATTTATTAATCAAAAATAATAAATTTAATTTTTTGAAAAATTTAAATATTTTTCCAATGAATCAATTAAATAATCCTAAAAAGTTTGATAAAGATTTAAATTTTAAAATATCTAATATGAATATGAATATTAAAATTGAATATAAAAAAAAGCATAACTTTGACAAAAATATTAATTGGATAAATCCTGCAAAGCTTGAAAATTATGTACTTCCAACATTTACCAAAAAGATAATAAAATTTTTAGAAAGTCAAAAATGAAAAAAATAGCAATTATTGGCGCAGGTATTTCGGGTCTCTTTATAGCTAACTTATTTAAAAGTAATAAAGATTATCAGGTCACAATTTATGAAAAAAAAACTTCACTAGAAATTGAGGAAGGTTATGGTATTCAATTATCTGTTAATAGCGTAAAGTTATTAAACAAATTAGGCTTCTCTTCCTTGTCGGACAAAGAGAAATTTAATCCAAAAAAAATTGATTTTTATGAAATTAAAAATTCAAAGAAAATTTGTGATTTAGATATTTCAGAATTTAATTCTGATGATTGTAAGTACACAACTTTGAAAAGATCAAAATTACTTGAGTTTTTAATAAATGGATTAGATAACAATTCAATCCAGTTTAACTGCAGTTTAGATAAGATAGAATACAGTAATGATTCAATAAATTTAACTTTTGATAAAGATAAAATAACTTGTGATCATTTAATTATTTCAGATGGCGTATTTTCAAAAGGAAAGTCATTAATTTCAAATAATAATTCAGAACCAATTTATAATAACACTATCGCTGTTAGAGCCAGTGTATCTAAAGAAAGTCTTGATAATATAAACGAGGAGAATATTTCTTTATTTTTAGGATCAGATTTTCATTATGTATTATATCCACTTAATAATGATAAAAATTTTAATTTTATTGGGATATTAAAGAATAAGTTAAATCCTGATCAGCAAAAAAACTACAATCTTTGTAATGAAAGTATATTTATTGAGAGCATTAAACAAATATTATCCGAAAAAATTTCATCAAAAGTATTTCAGAGTCTTGAAGATATTAAATTGTTTCCAGTATTTGTGAGTAAAAATCCATTTATTACTCCCAAAAATATTTTTTTAGTTGGAGATGCTTTTTTTGCATTCTCTCCTTCTTTTGCTCAAGGAGCCTCACAATCAATAGAAGGAGCCGATCAATTACATGAAATTATAATTAACCAAAAAAATGATTTTTATAATTCTAGATTAGAGAGAGTAAAAATGATTAATAGAAGATCTAATTTTAATCAATTTGCTTTTCATTTATCAAATCCGATTATGATCTTTTTTAGAAATATTTTTTTAAAACTTTTGACTAAGAATAAAAAATTTTTGCAAAGTTATTTAGGTAAAATTTATAAAAATTAATTTTTAGAAATTAATCTTTGTCTCAAGTAATCGATTGGGTAGGTTCGGCCATTAATATCACAATGCCAAAATGTCCAACCATTGCAGCTTTCAGCTCCTAAAATAGTAGCTGCAACTTTATGAATAGAACCTTCTGCTTTGTTGTGCTTGATACTGCCATCAGCCATTATTCTTGCTGTTATTTTTTTCTTATTATCAAAAATATTTGTCCCAGGCTTAATTATTCCAAGCTCTACCAACGATCCAAATGGAATTCTTGGTTTTGATCTATTATTTTTAAGTGTATCTAACAAATCATCTTCAATTGGTTTAGTGGCCTTTAGACGTTCCTCAGCAGCTTTAAAATAATTCTTATCTTTTTCTATACCAAAATAATTTCTCCCTAGTTTTTTTGCAACTGCAGCAGAAGTTCCAGAACCTAAAAAAGGATCAAGAATTAGGTCATCTTTAATTGATGTAGCTAGTAAAATTCTGTGTAAAAGAGATTCTGGTTTTTGAGTAGAGTGAATTTTTTTTCCATTTTTTTTAAGTCTTTCAGAACCAGTACAAATAGGAAGATTCCAATTAGATCTCATCTGAAGATCATCATTTAAACATTTTAAAGACTGATAATTAAATGTGTATTTTGATTTTTCACTCTTAGAAGCCCAAATTAAAGTCTCATGAGCATTTGTAAACCTTGTGCCTCTAAAGTTAGGCATTGGATTATTTTTATTCCAGATGACATCATTTAGTATCCAGAAACCTAGATTTTGTATTGCAGTTCCTACTCTAAAAATATTATGGTAACTACCTATAACCCAAATAGCTCCATCTTTTTTCAAAATCCTTCTACATTCATTAAGCCATTCATACGTGAACTCATCATATTTTTTAAAATTTTCAAATTGATCCCACTTGTCGTTTACAGCGCTGACTTTTGATCTATCTGGTCTAGTCAATTCACCTTTTAATTGTAAATTATATGGAGGGTCAGCAAAAATTAAATCAAAAGTTTCACGTGGAATTTTTTTTAATTCTTTGAGACTGTCTCCGTTAATTATTTTATTTTTAAAATCAGATTTCATTTGTAAAATTTAATTAGACTCCAAATGGATTCTTCGGTCAACCTGTGATTGAAAAAATTGGATTCGATTTGTGTATCGAATTTTAATGATAACTAGATGTAGTATTAAGTTAATCTATATATAGGAGAGAAAGTTTTTCTATGATGTTTAGTTATGCCTAGTTTTTTTAATGCCTGTAAGTGTTGTTTGGTACCATAACCAAAATTTTTATCCCAATAATAACCTTTGTTTTTTTTTGACAGAGTAGCAACAAATCTATCTCTTGATACCTTTGCTATAATAGAGGCTGCTGAAATTGAGGGAATTTTTTTATCACCCTTTATGATTGATTTTAATTTATAATTTTTTAATTTTGGAATTTTGTTTCCATCTATCAATACAAGAGTTGGTTTTTTTGTTAATTTTAATATAGCTCTTTTCATAGCCAGTAAACTTGCATTTAGTATATTGAGTTTTTCAATCTCGCTAACGGAAGCTTTGCCTACTGACCAAATTGAATTATTTTTTATATAATTAAAAAGGTATTCTCTTTTTTTTTTACTCAACACTTTTGAGTCTTTTAAAATTTTTGGATCCACAGATTTCTTTAGAATAACAGCAGCAGCATAAACAGGACCTATTAAACTACCTCTGCCGACCTCATCAACACCAGCTATTAATTTCATTAAATTGTTAATTTTAACTCTTTAACTTTTTCACTTATCTTTTTTAAATCTTCCCATGAATATTTTTTGTTATCTGGATATCTAATTAAGTAAGAAGGGTTAAAAGTTATCATTAAAGGATAAGTATTATTATTTAAAATTATTTCCTTCCATTTACCTCTTTCTGAAGATATTTTTTCATTAATCCCAGTAACAGCTTCCATAGCAGTGCTTCCCATTAAAATTATAATTTTGGGATCAATAATGGATATATGTTCTTTTAAAAAGTTTGAGTAACGTTTAATTTCTTGTGAGGTTGGTTTTCTATCCTCTGGTGGTCTAAAATTTATTGCGTAACTTGTATAAATATTTTGTCTCTTAATATTTATTGCTATTAACATTTTGTCTAAAAGCTCTCCACTTTCTCCTTTAAAAGGGTTTCCAACTTTGTCTTCAATTTCACCCGGAGCCTCTCCGATTAACATTATAGGACTATCAATATTTCCTTCTCCAAGAACAATATTTTTAGAATTATTTCTTAGTTTACAATTTTCAATTGAATTTAATTGTTTCTTTAGATTTTCTAATAAATCTTGTTTATTTCTTTGACTGATTTCACTTTCTTTTTTGACCTCAGAAAACCTATTAATAGGTTTTTTATCAAATACAAAATTGGCTTCTATTGTATTTATTAATTCTTCGTTTAATTTGTCGTTTTGATTTATCAATTTTTTCACCTTACAAGGATTAAATGATATCTAAAATATTAAAAATCATATTATTATTAGCTTTATCCTATCAGACACCTGTTTATTCTAAAAGTACAAGTTTTAATGATTTCAACTCAAGAGATTTGTCTAATTATTTTTCAGGTATTATAGCTTATGAAAATAGAGATAATTCAGATGCTTTAAAATATTTCAATTTAAGTAAAGTTTTACTAAACAGCCATGATAATTATTTAAAAAGATATGTAAATTCGCTTGTATTGGAAAACAAAGTAGCACAAGCAATAAATGTTGTAAAAAATAACTCAAAAAAAAGCAACTCTGATTTTTTTGATGCATATGTTTTATTAATAATTGATAGTTTGAAAAAAAATGATTTTGATAAAGCTGATATTTACTTAGATCAAAGTTTGAGATTTCAGGAAGAAAATAGAATTAATCTAGTAATTTTTGAGACTTTAAAGCAGTATATTTACACTTTTAAAAATAAAAAACTTTTACCAAATAAAAAAAATTTTGGAAACTTATCATTAATAGCTGAGGCATTTCAAAGATGTTATTATAATGATCAAAAAACTAGCTCTTTCTTTTTAAATTTAATTAATAGTCAACAAGGTGATTATTCAAGATATATATTTTTTTATATAAATTATCTTATTCAGAATAAGGAGTTTGATCAGGCAAAGTTAGTAATTGATCAAATTGATTATATTGGCTCAACACTTTTGTTAACTCAAACCAAAAGCTGGATAGATAATAATAATTTTAAAAGTTTTGAAAAAATTTTTTCATGTGGAAATCACAATGATATAATTAGTGAATTTTTATTTTTGATATCAAATCTCTATTCATCACAAGATAATTTTGAAAAATCAAATTTTTATTTAAATTTATCAATATACTTAAATCCTAAATTTGAATTTAATTTATCACTTGTTGCAGAAAATTTCTTTGCAGATGGTGAATACAACAAGGTAAAAAAAATAATAAGAAAATTTAAAGAGACTGATGAGTTTTATTATTGGTTTAGAGTTAAAAAAGAATCGCAAATAATAGTGAAAGAACAAAATTATGAGAAGGGCACAAGCCATATCGAGTCTAAATTTAAAAATATTGAAAAACCTAATCCAAAGATGATTTTTGATTTAGCAAATTTTTACAAAAACTCTAAAAGTTATGAACTTGCAATTGATTATTATTCAAGATTAATCTCCTCACTAAAGGATGCCTCTGTAATTAAATCAGATATATTATATCGAAGAGGTGGGAGTTACGAAAGATTGGGTAATTATGAGAAGTCAGATGAAGATTTGCTTCATGCACTAAGGATAAGACCTAATGATGCATACGTCCTAAATTATCTTGCGTATTCTTGGTTAGAGCGTGATTACAAAATAGATGAAGCGATGGAAATGTTAAAAATAGCATATGATTTAAAGAGTAATGATCCCTATATTATTGACTCAATTGGTTGGGCATATTTCTTGATAGATGAATATGAAGAAGCAGAAAAATATTTAAAAAGAGCTGTAGAATTAATGCCTGATGACCCAATAGTAAATGATCATTATGGAGATATATTGTGGAAGCTAGATCAAAAGATTCAGGCAAGATATTTTTGGAATAGTGTGTTGAGCTTTGATGATACCGAGGATGATATGAGAGAAAATATAAACAAAAAATTGATTACTGGCTTAAAATTTATTCAATGAAATTAAATTTTAAGTCTCATGCTAAAATCAATTTAGCTCTCAATGTAACTGGAAAAAATAAATCATTACATAAAATTGAGAGTATCATTAGCTTTATTGATTTGTATGATGTTATTTCAATAAAAAAAACAGGTGATGAAAAACATAATATTTCTTTTCAAGGGAAATTTGCGAAAGGTATTGGAAAAAAAAATACTGTTCAAAAACTCTTTCAAATATTAGATCGAGAAAAATTGTTAATAAATCAAAAATTTAGAGTTTCTATAACAAAAAATATTCCCCAAAAAGCTGGACTTGGTGGAGGTTCTATAAATGCTGCTAGTATTTTAAATTTTCTAAATAAAAAAAAGGTAATTAATATTAGTAAAAAAAAAATTTTGGAGATTTGCTCTGAAGTAGGGTCTGATGTCATCTTAGGTATAGAACCGTCTAGTTCAGTCTTACTTTCAAATAATAAGATTAAAAAATTTTTAAATTGTCCGATTTTAAATATTCTTTTAATAAAACCCAATTTTGGTTGTGCGACAAAAAAAATTTATTCTAGCGTTAGAAATTTTACAAAACCAAAATTTAATAACCCAAAAAAGAATATGTTTGGTTATAAATTTTTAAAAAATCAAAGTAATGCTTTAGAAGATGTTGCTATTTCAAAATACCCACAACTAAAAAGGATCAAGTTATTTTTAGAAAAGACTAATAATCCTGAGTTTGTAAGAATGACTGGGTCTGGATCTACAGTTATTGCATTCTATCAATCAGTCAAAGACTGTAATTTAGCAAAAGCACAATTTAAGAGGAAATTTAATAATTGTTGGTTGTATGTATCAAAAACTATATAAATTTATTTTTTTTGTGTTATAGGAACTATAATATTGGGGCGTAGCCAAGCGGTAAGGCACGGGTTTTTGGTACCTGCATCCTAGGTTCGAATCCTAGCGCCCCAGCCATATATATGGATAAATTTTTAGATAAAATTTTTTTTAGGTCCAAAAATCTTAATTATATTAGCAAAAATATACAAAACATATCCGAGAACACTCCAGCAAAAAAAATTTTTGAAGCAATCAACAATTATTCTGAAAATAGTGAATTAAGATTTGTTGGGGGATGTATTAGAAAAATTATAAATCAAGAAGAAGTAGATGACATTGATTTAGCAACTAACATTACTCCAGATGAAGTTTGTGATGCATTAAATAAAAATCAAATTAAATTTTTTGAGTCAGGTAAAGAACACGGCACGATAACTGCAGTAATAAATGAACAAAACTACGAAATTACCTCACTTAGAAAAGACGTTGCTACAGACGGAAGACATGCAAAAGTTGAATTTACTTCTGATTGGAAAGAAGATTCAAAAAGAAGAGATTTCACTATTAATGCTATTTACTCTGATAGTTTAGGAAATTTATTTGATCCACAAAATGGTAAGCTAGATTTAAATAAAGGTGTTTTAAAATTTATAGGAGATCCAGAAAAAAGAATTCAAGAGGATTATTTAAGAATATTAAGATACTTCCGTTTTCATATTAATTACTCAAATGAAAATCATAAAACAGAGATAATTAAAATATTTAAAAAAAATATTAAAGGTATTTCGAACTTATCTTCTGAAAGATTACTAGATGAATTTAAAAAGACTGTTAAATCAAAAAATTTTCTCAAATTATTTGAAGATCAACAAAGTTTAGAAATATTAGAAATAGTATTTCCACAATTTAAAAATATTAATCATTTTAAAAAGCTAAATCCATTCAGTTCTAAAGTTTTTAGCAACTTTGACTTTATTTTTGTAATTGCATTACTGATTATTGATGAAACAGACAATACCGATTATTTTATTTACAAATTTAAAATTTCAAAAAAAGATCAAAAGAGGCTTAAATTAATTCATTCTTTTTTCAAAGAAAAAGTGAATATTAAAAGTTTTACAGAAAAAAATTTTAATAAAATATTTTACTACAATGGCAGACAAACTGTAATTGATATAATTAATTTTAAATTGTTCTATTCAAGTAAGGTTGAGAATAAATTATTAAAACTACTTAAAATTTATGAAAACAAAACATTGCCTGAATTAAAAATTGGAGCAAATATTTTAATGTCTAAGTATAAAATTCCTGAGGGTAAAATTTTAGGTAATAAGTTGAAACTTATAGAAGAAACCTGGGTTCAGAATGGATTTCAAATTTCAGATAAACAGGTTGAAAAAATTGTAAAAAGTTAAATATATTTAACGTCTTTAATTTCAAAATTCTTTGTGCCAGAAGGGGTGCTTATTTCCACAAGATCACTTTTATTTTTACCTATTAATCCTTTTCCAATTGGTGATTGAAAGAAAATTAATTTTTGTTTTAAGTCAGCTTCATCTTTTCCAACAATTTTATAATTTATTTTTTCCCCGCTATCTAAATCTTCTAAATATACAGTTGATCCAAAAATTACTTTACCCTCATTATTTAATTTAGTTACATCAATTACATTAGCTCTGGCTATTATGTCGTTTATTTCAGTAATCCTTCCCTCATTGTGAGACTGTTCTTCCTTTGCAGCATGATATTCTGCATTTTCTTTGAGATCTCCATGAGATCTTGCTTCAGCAATTGCAGCAACTATTTCAGGTCTTTTCTTTTCTTTTAAAAAAATGAGTTCTTCCTCTAATTTTTTTAGCCCATTTAAAGTTATAGGTTCTTTTTGCATTTTTTTATTTCCACTTTGCTAAGGGAGGCAACGACATTAAAATTCCTTCAACATTACCACCAGTTTGTAATCCAAATTTAGTTCCTCTGTCATATAGTAAATTGAATTCTGCGTAATGACCTCTTTTAATATACTGCATCTCTTTTTCTTTTAAAGACCATTTTTTCTTAATTTTTTTTCTAATAATTTCATTAAAAATTATTTGAAAAGTAATCCCAACATCCCTTACAAATTTAAAATTTTTTTCAAAATTATCATCTTTGTAATCAAAAAAAATTCCCCCAATTCCTCTAGATTCTTTTCTGTGGGGTAAATAAAAATATTCATCACACCATTTTTTATATTTTTTATAATAATTTTTATTATGCTGATCACACATTAACTTCAAAGTTTTATGAAATTTATTCTTTTCATTATCGTCTTTGATGGTCGGGGTTACATCCATTCCACCTCCAAACCAGTTTTTTTGAGTGCTGATATATCTTGTATTAAAATGCATAGCTGGAATGTGTGGATTTTGCATATGCATAACTATTGAAATTCCTGAAGCCCAAAATCTAGGATTTTTCTCAGCTCCTGGTATATTTTTTTGAAATTTTTTAGGAAATTTTCCATATACCTTTGAAAAATTTACTCCAACTTTTTCAAAAATTTTTCCATTTTTTAAAATTCTATATTCACCACCACCTTCATCTTTTTTAGAGCTTCTTTTCCAAGAAGTTGATTCGAATTTAATTTTGTTATTTTCCAATTCGAGTATGTCATTACAAATTGTATCTTGTAATAATTTGAACCAATTGCTTGCTAGGTCTTTTTTAATTGAATTGTCCATATTACATTAAATTATTTTGTCTTAAACTTTCAGCTAAAACTATTGCAACTGAGGATGCTATATTTAGAGATCTCACTTTTTCATTCATTGGAATTTTTAGACGATCACCAATTAGCTTATGAACCTTCTCAGGGACACCAGCACTCTCTCTTCCAAATAATATTGTGTCATCAGTTTTAAAATTAAATTTAGTATAATTTATAGAACCCTTTGTTGTCATTAAAACAATTCTTTGATTCTTTTTTTCTTCAAAAAAATGTTCTGCACTTTGGTAGAATTTAATTTTACTATAGTCCATGTAGTCCATGACAACTCTTTTAAACCTTTTGTCAGAAAATAAAAATCCACAAGGTTCAATAATTTCTAATTCTGCCTCCAAACAGGCACATGTTCTTATAATTGCAGCGGTATTTTGTGGAATATCTGGCTCGTATAGTGAAATTTTAGGTCTATGTTTCATCCTTAATGTGTCATTCTTTCAGTAGAAAAATTACTTTTATCTTATAAGAAATCGTATATTAAATTTATTTTTTAACAAAAAATTATTAAAAATGTCAGATAAAAAGCCAAAAAGAAGAGATTTTTTATTTACAGCGACCACAGCTGTAGGTGCCGTTGGAGCAGCAGCAGTAGTGTGGCCTATGGTAGATCAAATGAACCCAGATGCTTCAGTTAAAGCATTAGCAAGTACAGAGGTTGATGTGAGTTCAGTTAAACCTGGAAATACAATTACTGTTCTGTGGAGAGGAAAACCTGTTTTCATTAGAAGAAGAACAAAAGAGGAGATTGAAGAAGCAAGATCTGTAAAAATGGAAGAATTAATTCATCCAGAAAAGGATGAGGATAGAGCAAAAAATCCTGAATGGTTAGTGATGGTAGGAGTCTGTACTCATTTAGGATGTGTACCTTTGAATGACAAAGGTGATTATAATGGATGGTTTTGTCCATGTCACGGTTCTCATTATGATACGTCTGGAAGAATTAGAAAAGGACCAGCTCCTTGGAATATGGAAGTTCCTAAATATGAATTCGTAAACGCAAACACAATTAAAATAGGATAGTATATTTATGAGTGATCACGATTATAAACCGAAATCTAAAGTTGGTCAGTGGTTTAATGATAGATTACCGTTACTAACTCTTGCAAATCATTTAACAGATTATCCTACTCCAAAAAATTTAAATTACTGGTGGACATTTGGAGGAATTTTAACTTTTTGCTTAATTACACAAATTATAACAGGATTAACTTTAGCGATGCATTACATTGCTCATGCAGACATGGCATTCGAAAGTGTTGAGCATATAATGAGAGATGTGAACTATGGATGGTTAATTAGATATATACATGCAAATGGTGCATCAATGTTTTTTCTTGCTGTATATATTCATATCTTCAGATCGTTATTTTATGGATCTTACAAATCTCCAAGAGAAATTATTTGGATTCTTGGAATAATTATTTACTTGTTAATGATGGCAGCTGCATTTATGGGTTACGTTTTGCCGTGGGGACAAATGAGCTTCTGGGGAGCAACTGTTATTACAAATTTGTTTAGTGCAATACCATTAGTTGGTGAAGGAATTGTAACATGGTTATGGGGCGGGTACTCAGTTGACAATCCAACTTTAACAAGATTTTTTACTCTACATTACCTAATACCTTTTTTAATTTTAGGTCTTGTAGTTTTACATATTTGGGCTCTTCATGTACCTGGAAATAATAATCCCGTTGGTATTGATATTAAAAAACCTTCTAAGGATACTGTCCCATTTCATCCATACATTGTTATTAAAGATGGTTTTGCATTACTAATGTTCATGATTGTTTTTGCATTTTTTGTTTTTTATACGCCTAATATTTTAGGCCATGCAGATAATTACATAGAGGCAAATCCTATGGTAACACCAGCTCATATAGTTCCAGAATGGTATTTGTTACCTTTTTATGCAATATTAAGGTCGGTACCAGATAAACTACTTGGAGTAGTCGCAATGTTATCTGCGATTTTAATACTTGCAGCTTTACCTTGGTTAGATACTTCTAAAATTAGATCAGCAGTGTTTAGACCTTTGTACAAACAATTTTACTGGATTTTAGTAGCAGACGTTTTAATTCTAGGTTACGTGGGAGCAATGCCAGCAGAAGGTCTTTATTTATTAATAGCAAGAGTAGCCACTGCCTATTATTTCTTACATTTTTTAGTTATTCTCCCTGTGCTAGGATTTAAAGAGAGAACATTACCTGTCCCACTGAGTATAACGGAACCTATTTTAGGTGGATCACCGAGCTTAGCAGCAGCAAGACATAGAGAAAGCAAAATAAAATAAAGTGAAAAAGTTATTTAAATTAATTTTAATACTTTCATTTTTTTCTTTAAATTTTGCTCAAACTTTTGCTGCGGAAAAGGTAGAATATCTTAAAACAGATTGGAGTTTTAAAGGTCTTTTTGGAAAATTTGACAGGGCAGCTCTTCAAAGAGGTTATCAAGTTTATACTGAAGTTTGTGCATCTTGCCACTCAATGAAATATTTGAGCTACAGAAATTTATCAGAAGAAGGTGGACCAGAGTTCTCACTGGCAGCTGCAAAAGCAATTGCTGCTTCTTTTGAAGTTACAGACGGACCTAATGCTGATGGTGAAATGTTTACTCGACCCGGAAAACTTTCTGATAAATTTGTAATGCCTTACGACAATGTCAAAGCTGCGCAAGCAGCAAATGGAGGAGCGTATCCACCGGACATGTCTGTTTTAGTTAAAGCAAGAGGTGGTGGAGTTGATTATATTTATTCTTTACTTCAAGGCTATGAAGATCCGCCAAGTGGAGTAACTTTAGATGATGGAGTATATTACAACAAATATATGTATGGTAATAAGATTAGAATGGCAGCACCATTATCAGATGGAATAGTAGACTATGGTGATGGTACTAATGCATCAGTTGAACAGATGTCAAAAGATGTAACAACATTTTTAATGTGGGCCGCAGAGCCTCACTTAGAAGCAAGACACCAAATGGGATTTAAAGCTATAGTATATTTAATTATTTTAACTATTTTAGTTTACTTTAGTATGAAGAAAATTTGGTCACGTGTTGAATCTGAAGTTTAATACATCTCCATCTTTAACAATATAATCTTTTCCTTCTAATCTCATTTTCCCATTTGCTTTAGAATTTACCCATCCATCATTTGCTATAAAATCTTCATAAGAAATAGTTTCAGCTCGAATAAAGCCTTTTTCAAAATCAGTATGTATTTCGCCTGCTGCCTTAGGCGCTGTACAATTTTTTTTAATTGTCCATGCTCTTGTTTCTTCAGGACCCGATGTAAAATAAGTGTCTAGCTCTAGTATATTGTAACCTTTTTGAATTAACATATTTAATCCAGTTTCTTTTAAACCTATCATTTCCATATAATTTTTTTTCTCTTCAGCAGGTAGCTCATTAATTTGATTTTCAATATCAGCGGATACGATTAGTGTATTTTCATTTCCAAATTTTTCTATGAAATCATTTGTATATTTATTACCACTCTTAACACTTTGTTCATCAACATTACAAACATATATTTTTGGTTTAATTGATAATAAACCGCTTTGATTTAATTGCTTGGTATCAAATTGTGTTTTTAGAACTGAAATATCTTTGTCATTATTTATGCAATCTAGAGCAATTTCTAAAATTTTAAGTTGTTCTTCATCTACATTTTTCTTGTTATTTTTTTCCAATCTTTTTTGAATACTTTCTAGATCTGCAAGCATCATTTCAGTTTCAATAATTTCCAAATCTCTCACTGGGTTTACATCAGGATTAACATTTTGGATGTCATCTGAATCAAAACATCTAATCATATGAATTACAGCATCAACTTCCCTGATATGAGAAAGAAATTTATTTCCTAATCCTTCTCCTTTTGAAGCTCCTTTTACAAGACCAGCAATATCAACAAACGAAATTGTAGTATTAATAACCTTTTTTGAGTTAGAGACTTTTGATAATTTAGATAATCTTTCATCAGGTACAGGAACTACCCCAACATTTGGATCAATTGTACAAAATGGAAAATTAGCTGCTTGTGCTTTACTAGAATTTGTTAGTGCATTAAAAAGGGTAGACTTACCAACATTTGGTAAACCAACAATTCCACATTTAAAACTCATTATTTATTATTAACTGTACTTGAAAATAGATCTAATTTTTTATCAATTAATATTGAAATTGACTCAGTAATATTGTTTTTAATTTTTTCTAATCCAACCATTTCATCTTCATCAAAGTTTTGAAGTACAAAATCACTAACTTCAATATTATCTTTTGGTTTTCCAATACCTATTCTTACTCTAGAATAATCTTTACCAATAAATTTATCTATTGATGCAATACCATTATGTCCTGCACTAGATCCACCAAACTTAGCTTTAATTTTTCCAAACTCTACATCTAAATCATCATGAAAAACTATGACATCTTCGGCATCAATTTTAAAATATTCTATTAATTCTCTTATACAAATTCCTGAATTATTCATGAAAGTTAAAGGTTTAATTGCATATATTTTTTTATCTCCAACATTTCCTGTTGTAAGCAAACCTTTAAATTTTGGTTTTTGTTTTGATAGGCCAAATTTTTTATTTAAAGAATCTATAATTTTAAAACCTACATTATGTCTATTATTTTCACTATCGGGCGTTGGGTTACCTAGTCCTACAAATAAAAGCATAAAAATTTTTTAATGGAAAACAAACTTCAGTCTAAATAATTTATTTTTTTTCTTCAGCAGGCTTTTCTTCGCTTTCAGCAGCTGGTTTATCGCCTTCAGCTGGTACAGCAGCTTCGGCACCCGCTTCACCTTCTGCTGCTTCCGCTTCAGCCGGTTTTTCTGGTTCTTTCATAACAGTTGGAGCCGCTAGTGTTGCAATAACGAAATCCCTACCTTGAATAGTTGGTACAACTTCAGGATCTAGATTAATTGACGAAATTTTAAAACTTTCTCCAATATCAATACCATCTAAATCAATTAAAAGATTTTCAGGTATTTTTTCACTTGGACATTTTAATTCAACTTTTCTTCTTACAATATTCAATACTCCACCTTTTTTTAATCCAGGTGATTTTTCGTGATTAATAAATTTAACTGGAACCTCAATTCTAATTTTTAGACCAGGCACAACTCTTAAAAAATCAACATGTATAGGTTCGTCTGACAAGATGTGATATTTTACTTCTCTGGGAAGTACATTTTGTGGCTTACCATTTACATTTAATGTAAGAATTGTAGATAAAAAATTTGGGTCTTCTAACATTGACTTTAGAAGTTTTTTAGATATAGAAACTTTTTCATTTTGAGCTTCACCGCCATAAATTATGGCTGGAACTTCTCCATTATCTCTTAGTGAGTTAAGCTCACCTTTTGTTTTAGTATCTCTGATGTTAGCTTCTAATGTATTCATAAAAACAAGGGTTTTTAGCTCAAGATCCTTAATAACACAAGGTAATTATGCAAATAAATCAGATACAGAAGTGGAATTTGATATTCTTTTTATTGCTTCACCCATTAGTCCTGAAATAGATAAAACTTCAATGTTTTTTGCACCTTTTATTTTGTCACTATTATCAATTGTGTCTGTAATTACTAAATTTTTAATAACAGAATTTTTAATTTTTTTGACCGCTTCACCACTAAGAACGCCGTGAGTAATATAAACGTAAACTTCTTTTGCACCTCTATCCTTTAGTGCTTTAGCTGCATTTACAATTGTTCCACCTGAGTCGATGATATCGTCTACAATTATACATGTCTTACCTTTTACATCTCCAATTACATTCATAACCTGAGATTGTCCTGGTTTAGGTCTTCTTTTATCTACTATGGCTAGACCAACATTCAAAAGTTTGCCAAGAGATCTTGCTCTTTCAGTACCACCCACATCTGGAGCAACACAAATCATATTTTTACTTTTAATTTTTTTCTTAACGTGTCTTGCAAAAATAGGAGTAGCAAACAAGTTATCTACAGGAATATCAAAAAATCCTTGAATTTGTCCTGCATGCAAATCTACTGTTACAACACGATCTGCTCCTGCTTTTGTAATTAAGTTTGATACTAGTTTTGCTGAAATTGAAGTTCTTGGGACAACTTTTCTATCTTGTCTTGCATAACCAAAATATGGAATTACAGCAGTTATATTTTTGGCAGATGATCTTTTTAAAGCATCTATACATAATAAAAGTTCCATTAAATTATCATTCGCAGGTGAAGAAACGGATTGAATAATAAAAATACTATTTCCTCTTATGTTTTCATTAATCTCGACATAAATTTCACCATCAGAAAAATTTCTAATACTTGAATTGACTAATTTAGATTTTAAATATTTAGCAATATTCTTACTAAGAGGTTTATTGCTATTTCCTGATAATAATTTCATGAAAAATCTAATTAAGCATAATTATTGAAATATTTCTACCATAATCAACATGATTTACACTTTTTGATCTTCTAGCACTAAAAAATTTATTTTTAGCATCGAATGTATCAACGTCAATTTTTTCTATTTTTTTCACACCAGACTTAAGAATTAATGACTTAACATAACTAGATAAGTTAAAATATAACTTCTGTTTACTCATTTCTTTACTCATTTTAAAAAATTTATGACTAGTTTTGTCTTTTCTTGTAAATTTTTTATAAAAGTCTTTTTGAACTTCATAATTTTTAACTGATATTGATGGACCTATAACCGCTATAATATTTTTTGTTTTGGACCCTCTCTTAATCATAAATTTAATGACTTTTGATATAATTCCCTTAAAAGCGCCTTTCCATCCAGCATGAATTGCAGCTATCATTTTTCTTTGATTATCAAAAACCAGTATTGGTACACAATCTGCAGTCAATACTGCAATAGGTACATTTTTTTGGTCAGTAATAACTGCATCAGCCTTAGGTTTTATTTTTGATTTATACTTTTTGTCAATAAATATAAATTTATTACTATGAATTTGACTAAGTAAAAAAATATCCTTTGAGTTTTTAGAAATTTTATTTTTAACAATATTTAAATTTTTTTTTACATTTGCACTATTATCATTCGAACCTGGACCACAATTTAAACTTTTATAAATATTTTTTGATACACCACCGGTGCTATTAAAAAAACCATGTTTAATAGCTTTATTTTTTGAAAGCTTTTTAGATTTAATCAATTTGAAAACCTGTTTTAAATTTATTGTTTTTAACTTTTATCAACATTACCTTAAACAACCCTCCCATTTGTTTCTCATCAATTAAACGTCTAATTCTATAAAAAAGATCTGTTTTTTGTGAAAAGGTTATATTATTACTTACAATCTCTGCTCTCTGCAAAATTCCCATACTTGTTAAGAATTTTTTTTGATCAGTAATTAGATTATCTAGTTCTTCAAACTGATCAATATAATTGGCATATAAATTAAAATTTAAATTGTATGTAATATCAGAGTCGCCAATATTTTCTAATATGTTTGAAAATCTATGATCTTTTATTGCTTGAATAGTATTTTTTATCTTCAAATCTAAGTATCCATAATCAATTATTAAAAGTCCACCATCTCTTTTCTCAATAATTTTACAAATCTTCTCTAGATACCTAAACGCTTCTGGAGAGTATTCAATAATTTCTTGGTCCTTAGATATTTCAAATTTAATTTCTTGCTCTATTAATTTAATATTAATTTCCTTATCATTGAACTCAGCCTTTTTATGAGTTTTTAAATTAACATATCTTTCAAACCAATTATTCTCCTTTTTAAAAAATTGCTTTATTGGAAGTGCATCAAAAAATTCATTTGCAAGATAAATGCAAGGAAATGTGTTATCGATTTCAACTTTATTTACCCAGATTATTTTTTCAGAATTTAAATTTTTTTTTTGTTCATTTATTAAATATGAGCTTTTTTCATGAATCATTAAATTGCAGGAATTAAAACAATCTGGAAAATTCTTTAATGTTTCAGATACAACTTTCATCATCTCTCCATTGCCTGCACCAAGTTCAATCAAGTTAAATTTTTTAGGCGAACCGATACTTTTCCAAAAAGTTATTACCCATATTGCAATTATTTCTGAAAATAATCTTGTGATATTAGGAGATGTAATAAAATCACCTTCTTTTCCAAAGGGATTTTTTTTCATATAATATCCATTTTCTCTATCGTAAAGAGCGTAATTTATAAATTGATCTAGAGGTAAATTATTTGACTTGTTCATTTTTTTTGAAAAATAAAATAATTAATCCTATTATTAAAAAGATAAAACTTATTAACTGACCCATCGTTAAATTGAATAATAGGTATCCCAATTGATCATCTGGAACTCTAAAAAATTCCACAATAAATCTGAAGATTGAATAAAAAATTAAAAATAATCCAGAAATAAATCCAGTTTTTGTATAATTTCCTTTACTTCTAAAATAAAGTAAAATTAAAAATAAAATTAAACCTTCTAATAATGCCTCATAAATTTGTGATGGATGTCGTGGTTGATTATCAATTTGTATAAATGTAACAGCCCAAGGTAAATTAGTTATAGTTCCATAAAGTTCAGAATTTATAAAATTTGCAATTCTTCCAAAAAATATTCCAATAGGTGCAACTAGAGCAACGATGTCTAAATATAAAAACGCATTTTGATTATTTTTTTTTGCAAACAATATAGTTACGATAACAATACCAATTACTCCTCCGTGAAAAGACATTCCACCTTCCCATACTTTTAAAATATCTAATAGATTATTGATATAGAATTCAAAATTATAAAATAATACATATCCAATTCTTCCACCTAAAATAATTCCAATGATTAAGTAGGTTATATAGTCATCAAAATTTTTATTTATTTCAGAATTCTTTAAGAATAGTTTTTTTGCTATTAACCATCCAAATAAAATACCCGCAATATAAGCTAGCGAATACCATCTAATTTCTAAAGAAAATATTTCTATTGCAACTGGGTCAAAATTATTGATGAACATTTTAAATTATATCTATATTGTATATCTCAAATATGAAAAATTCTAAATTTATAATTGATAAATTTGCAAAACTGCTAGAGCAGGGATTAATAACTTCAAAAGATTTATCATCTGAAATCTTGAATATATTTAAATCAAAGAGAGATGAATTCGTTTTTAAAATGAAACTTACTAGCAAGGATGAGTTTGATATTCTTTCAAAGAGAGTAGAAAATTTAGAAAATAAAATTTTAAAATTAGAAACAAAAAAAAAGAAGAAAGCTAGACCGGCAAAAAGATCTTAACTCTTAACCCATTAAATTTTGATTTTTCAAGCATAATGTTTCCACCATGGGATTTGATAATATCAGAGGCAATTGAAAGTCCTAGACCAACACTTGATTTTGAGTCATTTCTGCCTTTGTCCATCTTATAAAAAGGTTTAAATACGTTTTCATGCTCTTTTTTAGGTATCCCTGGACCATCATCATCAATAATTATAAATAGATTTGTATTTTTTTTGGTTAGACTTATTTCAACTTTGTTTGCATATTTTAATCCGTTATCAATCAAGTTATTTAAAGATCTATTGATAAGGTTCTTTCTGCCATTAATGTAAATTCTAGTAATTAAATTATGAGAAATGTTGTTATTATTATATTTTTTTATAATTTCCTCTATTAGCTCTGAAAGATTAAACATTTCGTCTTTTTCAACATATGATGAGCTTGTAAATTGCAGATATTCATTAAGCATTTTTTCCATTTCGTTAATATCATCTGTTAACTTATCAACTGCATCTTGATCTTTAAGAAAAGCTAATTGTAGCTTCATTCTTGTTAAAGGAGTTCTTAAATCATGACTAATACCTGATAACATTTCAGTTCTCTGATTGAGATGTCTTTCAATTCTCTTTCTCATTTTGTCAAATTCATGACCTGCCTGACGTATCTCGAGTGCTCCTGAGGGTTTAAATTCTTCTATGCCTTCTCCTTTTCCAAACCTTTCAGCAGCACGAGCTAAATTTGTAATTGGTCTCGTTTGGTTTTTTAAAAATATTAGTGAAATAATAACCATTATAATTGCAGGAACTGTAATCCATAGTGCAAATATTCTTGCTGATGTACTAGTAACTCGATCTTTTGGAACTAAAAATTTAAAATATCCATCTTCATATTTTATTCTTAAATCAACTAGTTCTTTATAGTTTGTAGTATTAAACCAGAAGATCTCAGGAGAAAATTTAGATTTTAATTCTCTTCTTAAAGTTCGATCAATTGGACTAAACCATCTTTCTTGATTTTGATCACTTAATTTTTCATCAACTACTAATTCAATATTTAAATCTAGAAATAACGAAAATAGGTTTGTCACCTCTTGTTTATCATTTTCCTCATTTTGATAAGCTTCTATAAAAGCACTAATCTCATTAACCAAGGTCCTGGTCATACCTTTATTTGTTTTAATCCACAAACTATCAAAAAAAACAATGGTGATTATTAATTGGATAGTAATTACAGGGACAGCAACAATTAAAAGTGCTCTATAAAATAATTTTTTTGGCAAAACTTTTTTAAAAAAATCACTCAATCCAGAGAACATATCCTGCACCTCTAATTGTTTGCAAAAACTTAGGACTTTTTTGATCTATTTCAATTTTTTTTCTCAATCTAGTAATAATAACATCAATAGATCTTTCTTTATCAAGATTAATCAATTTTCCTATATCTTCTCTTGAAAATGTTTTTCCAGGACTATTGATCATTTTTTCTAAAATTGTTTTTTCAGTATTATTAATTTTAAATTCTATTTGATCTCTAATAATTAAAAGCTTATTTAAGTCGATTTTGACATTTTCAAATTCAATTATTCTTTTTTGTTCAGTTTTTTTTGTTTTATCTAAAATGTTTTTTATTCTTAGAATTAATTCTTTGGGTTCAAATGGTTTGGGTAAATAATCGTCTGCACCAACTTCTAGACCTTCTATTCTTTCCTTGGCTTCTCCTTTTGCTGTAAGAAGTATAATTGGAGTATCTAGATTTTTTTTATTTTCTTCTATAAATTCTAATCCACTCTTTCCAGGCATCATTATATCGAGCACAATTATATCAAACTTTATTATTTTTATTTTGTCTGAGGCATCTTCAGCACTGTCAGCTGTAGTTACTAAATAATTATTTTCGTTTAAAAATTTTTTGACCAATGATCTAATACCATCGTCATCATCAACTACTAAAATATGAGCTAAAAAATTATCCATTAATTATTTTATTTAATACATTGTCAAAATTAATAACTTCCTCTGAAGTTGAATTTAAAAGAGCAGAATAAATTCTTTTTTTCTGTAAATTAAAAATTTCTTCAAATATTTTCTTTCCTTTTTCGTTTAAAAACACATGTTTAACCCTTGTATCCTGATCATTTTTTTTAAATATAATGATGTCTAACTTTATTAAATCTTTTAAAACTCTGTTGAGGCTCTGCTTAGTTACTTTTAATTTTTTTAGAAGATCTGAGATAGAGATGCCTTCATAAGATGAAATTAGGTGAATAACCTTATGGTGGGCTACACCAATTGAATATTTATCTAAAATTTTTCTAGAGTCAGAAAATGTCTCTCTGTAACTAACAAATAATTTTTCAATTAAACCCTTAAGTTGATCATCTTTAAGATACAAAAGTTCTTTCATAATGGGTAAGTTATATTGACATATCAAAGATACAAAGATATTTTTCACTGATATTTTAAAATATTTTCACTAATGATACCGTACGATAAAAGATCTGGAAAAATTTGGTACAACGATGAACTTGTTGATTGGGGAGATGTAAAACTCCATGTGTTAAGTCATGGTTTGCATTATGCGAGTTGTGTTTTTGAAGGTGAAAGAGTTTATGATGGCTCTATTTTTAAATTAGAGGAACATACCTCTAGATTTTTTCATTCTGCTAGAAGAATGGGTTTTGAAATTCCTTATACTGAAGAGCAAATAAATACTGCTTCAAATAAAATAATTGCAACTCAGAATGTAGAAAACGGATATGTAAGACCAGTTGCTTGGAGAGGCACTGAAATGATGGCTATCTCAGCACAACAAACAAAAATTCATGTTGCGATTGCAACTTGGGAGTGGGGATCTTACTTTGATCCAAAACTAAAAGTTGAAGGCATTAAATTAAATATTTCAAACTGGAGAAGACCAGCTCCTAACACTATACCTTGGGACACTAAAGCATCAGGTTTGTATATGGTTTGCACATTATCAAAACATGAAGCTGAAAAACAAGGTTACACCGATTCTTTAATGTTAGATCACGAAGGAAATATTGCTGAAGCAACAGGGGCTAACGTATTTTTTAAAGATAAAAATGGAGAAATTCATACACCAATCCCAGACTCATTCTTAGATGGAATTACAAGAAGAACTGTAATTGGAATTGCAAAATCAAAAAATATAAAAGTACATGAAAGAAAAATTAGTCCCACAGAACTTCCTAATTTTGTAGGATGCTTTTTAACAGGAACTGCTGCTGAAGTTACACCTGTATCTTGTATTGCAGAAAATCAATTTAAAGTTTGTGACACCATCATTGATCTTAACGAAAGTTATCAAGCATTGGTAAGAAAGAAAAAAGCTGCCTAGTCTTTGTTATCTTCAGATATTGCGTGATCAATACCTTTTCGTAAATAATCATATCCTGTAAATAAAGTAAGCGCGGCTGATAACCATAAAAGAATAATCCCAATAGTTTGAGCATTATAATTTTCAAAGTTGATTATTTTATTTCCAGTATCTCCTGAAAGCAGAAGGGCAATAGCAACCATTTGCAAAACTGTTTTAATTTTAGCAAGATTTGAAACTGGGAGTTTAATCTGACCTTTTGCTAAAAATTCCCGTAACCCTGAAATTAAAATTTCTCTAGTTAAAATTATTATAGCTGCAATAACTTCATAATTTCTGATTGTTCCATCCATTACCAGCAAAATTAGAGCTGTAGCGACTATAATTTTATCTGCAATTGGATCTAATAGTTCTCCTAATTTAGACTCTTGTCCTAACATTCTAGCTAACATGCCATCTAAAAAATCTGTAAATGACGCAATTATAAATAAAATTAAAGCAGTTAAATCACCATAAAAGCCCGGCAGATAAAATGCTAAAACGAAGAAGGGTACAATTATTATTCTCCCTATCGTCAGAATATTTGGAATTTTTTTTAACATAATTATTCGTGAAAGAAGTTATATATCTTTTTTGCTACTTTTTCTTCAACACCTTCAACAGATTTAATTTCATCTAAACTAGCAGACTCAACGGATCTTGCTGATCCAAAATGGTTTAACAGTGCTCTTTTTCTAATTGCTCCAATACCTTCAATTTGGTCTAGTAAAGATTTACTAATTCCTTTTTTTCTCTTTGCTCTATGTGCACTAATAGCAAATCTATGTGATTCATCTCTTATCCTTTGAAGGAAAAATAGAGTAGGGTCATTTTTTGAGAATTTATATTCTTTGCCATTGTGAAAAAACGTTTCATTGCCACTATTACGAAATTTACCTTTTGCTATTGCAATAATTGGAATGTCGTGAAGCCCCAATTCATTTAAACTTTCTCTAGCTACTGAATATTGTCCTTTTCCTCCATCAACTAATACTAAATCAGGAAAAGTCAGATAATTATCGTTTTCTTGAACAGCACGTTTAAATCTTCTGTTTAATACCTCTCTCATCATTCCATAATCATCTTGTTCATTTTTTTTGTGTTTGATGTTGAACTTTCGATATCTTTTTTTGATAAACCCCTCATCCCCATAAGCAATCAAAGCTCCAACGCTATTTGTTCCTTGGATATGACTGTTATCATAAACCTCAATTAAATTTATATTTGTTTCTAGATTGAATTTCTTTGAAACTTCATCAAAAAGTCCTCGATTATTTTGGCTTTCGTAAAGTTTTCTATTTAAACTATCTTTTGCATTTTTAATTGCCTGATTAACTACTTTTAATTTTGAACCTTTTTTAGCAACACTAATGTTGATTTGTTTTTCCTCTTTTTGAGTTAAAGTTTTTTCAATTAAAACTTTTTCCTTTATTTCCTCAGATAATATAATTGCAGAGGGTACACTTTTATTTTCATAAAATTGAGAAACAAATGAATTTAAAATATCCCCTAATTTTTCATCAGGGTCATGTTTTGGAAAAAAAGCTTGGTTACCCCAATTTTGTTTTGAACGATAAAAAAATACTTGGATACAAGTTTTTCCAGATTCTTTGTATCCTGCAATGACATCTGCCTCTATTAAATTTGCCTCATTAATTCTTTGAGAGGACTGAATAATATTTAGTGCTTTAATTCTATCTCTTAAAATTACTGCTTTTTCAAAATCTAATTCCTCACTTGCCTTTTCCATTTGACTTGAGAGATTTTTTTGAATTTTTCTTGATTTACCTGAAACAAACTCAATAGCATCATCAACTGTTTGTTGATAATCATTTTTTTCAACATAACCAACGCATGGACCAGAACATCTTTTAATTTGATAAAGGATACAGGGTCTTTCTCTATTTTTAAAAACAGTATCATCACAAACTCTTAGATGAAAAATTTTTTGGATCATCTTTATAGTCCAGTTAGCTGAACCTGCTGATGCAAAAGGTCCAAAATAAAATCCTTCTTTTGTTTTTTTTCCTCTATGTCGTTTGATTTGTGGCCATTTATCTTTGTTACCTATAAAGATAAATGGAAATGACTTATCATCTCTCAACAATATATTAAATTTTGGCTTAAATTTTTTAATTAGGTTCGCTTCTAAAAGTAGAGCTTCACTTTCATTTGAAGTAGTTGTTATCTCTAACTTTCTAGTTTGAGACAACATTCTCTCTGTTCTAATTATATGATTTTTCTCAGATACATAACTTTTAAGTCTATTAGGAAGATTTTTTGCTTTTCCAACATAAAGGATTTCATTTTTTTCATTTAGCATCCTGTAGACACCAGGAAGTTTAGGGACTAGCGAGAGCTCTTTTTTAATTACTTCTTTTCCTATTTCAGAGCTTATCATGACTTCTTTTTTTGGTAATTTGAATACCAACAGATGAACATTGCTTAAGAATTTCCAATTTCTCAATTTTCAACATTATTTTAGCAATCCTTTGATCTTTGAATAATTCATCAAATACAGCCTCAGCTAATGTTTCAAGAAAGTTGTAATGTTTTTTTTTAACTAGTTTTGTGATCAATTTTACAATTGTTCCATAATTAACAATCGATTTTATATCTTTGTCGCTTGATGGCTTTTTATCCACGTAATCAATTTCTAGGCTAAATTTAATTTTTTGAGGCTTTTTCTTTTCAAAGTCATAATAGCCAAGTTTTAAATTTAAAATTAGTTCATTAATTAGAATTTTCTTTTCGTAATTAAAAAGACTTTTATTTTTATTTATTCTTACAATCTTAAAATTACTTCTTTTCATTCTTTGCCCATTATATCTGGTGTTTGCCAGTTTAAATTCTGCCCACTATCTATTGCTAAAACTTGACCTGTAATAGATATATTTTTTATAAAAAAGTCAACAGCATTACATATTTGTTCTACATCTACCTGCCTTTTCAACGGAGTTGCTAAATACTGTTTTCTAAAATGTTTTTCAGATTGTCTTTGATTTTTAATAGTCGGACCAGGCGCTATACCATTTACTCTAATCTTTGGGGCCAAACTCATAGCACTAGTTTTGGTTAAAGTATAAAGTCCAGTTTTACTAATTGTGTAAGAAAAAAAATGTGGAGTTAGTTTAAATACTCTTTGATCAATAATATTAATTATATTGTTATTTTTTCCTTTAACATTTTTTGCAAATTCTTTTGATAATAACGCAGGTGTTCTTAAATTTGTTCTTAAATGTTGCCCCCAACTATCTGTTGTAAAGTTTTCCAATTTATCATTTTCAAACAAAGAAGCATTATTAATTAGACAATCAAAATATTTAAGTTTTGATTTTGCATATTTAACAATATTATTTACATCATTTTCTTTACTCAAATCACCTTTAACTAGGTAAACTTTAGTACCATTATTTGATAGTTCTTTTCTTAACTTCTCAGCTTTTAATTTTGATTTATTGAAATGAATGAGAATTTCTTTATTGGGTCCAGATAATTTTTTTGCAATTGCAGCACCAATTCTTGTTGCTCCACCTGTAATAATTATTTTCCGTGCTTCCATTTTTTATCTCTTTTCTTTGTTACTTTTGTTCCGGGCATTCCCATTGTTGATCTACCTTTTGGATAAAGTTTATTTTTTACATCATACTGCCTTATTTTTGGATTTAATGTAATTTCTAACTCACTGCTCTCTAACTTTCTTATTTCGTCTCTAATTTTGGCGGCTTCTTCAAATTCAAGATTAGATGCAGCATCATGCATCTTTTTATCTAGCGCTTTAAGATGTTTTTTTAAGTTTCCACCAACATTTGATCCTTCACTTATTTTTACATAGTCTTTTTCATAAACACTTTCTAAGACATCACTTATTTCTTTTTTAACAGATGTAGCGCTAATTTTATGTTTTTTATTATAAGCAATTTGAATATTCCTTCTTCTGTCGGTTTCACCAATTGCTTTTTTTATACTTTTTGTTTCTTTATCGGCATACAGAATTACTTTTCCATCTACATTTCTTGCAGCTCTTCCTATTGTTTGAATAAGTGATGTCTCTGATCTTAAAAAACCTTCTTTGTCTGCATCTAAAATTCCAACTAGTGCACATTCAGGAATATCAAGGCCTTCTCTTAATAAGTTAATACCAACCAAAACATCGAATACACCCATTCTCAAGTCTCTCATTATTTCAATTCTCTCTAAAGTATCGATATCTGAGTGAAGGTATCTAACTTTAATTCCATTTTCGTGAAGGTATTCAGTTAAATCCTCTGCCATTTTCTTAGTAAGAGTTGTCACCAAAACTCGATAATTATTTTCAACTACTCTTTTGCATTCGTGCATTAAATCATCCACCTGATTTTTTGCTGGTCTGATTTCGACTACAGGATCAATTAGTCCAGTTGGTCTAATAACCTGATCAATAAATTTCCCTTTTGTTTGCTCTAGTTCCCACGGTCCTGGTGTCGCAGATACAAATACAGTTTGAGTTCTCATTAAGTCCCATTCTTCAAATTTTAGTGGCCGATTATCCATACATGAAGGAAGTCTAAATCCATATTCTGCTAAAGTACTTTTTCTTGATCTATCTCCTTTGTACATTCCATTAAGTTGAGGAACAGTAACGTGGCACTCATCGACAAATATCAAAGTATTATCAGGAAAGTATTCAAAAAGAGTGGGAGGAGGTTCTCCTGGTTTTCTTCCTGACAAAAATCTTGAATAGTTTTCAATACCAGCACAAGAACCAGTTGCTTCAATCATTTCAAGGTCAAATTTAGTTCTTTCTTCTAATCTTTGTGCCTCTAATAATTTATTTTCAGAACGGTGTTTTTTTAAAGTTACTTCTAACTCTTTTTTAATATTAATGACTGCTTGCTCAATTGTAGGTTTTGGAGTGATGTAGTGACTATTGGCATAAACTTTAACTAAACTTAACTCTCTAACTTTGTCACCTGTTAAAGGATCAAACTCTTCTATCTGATCAAGCTTATCTCCAAACAAACATAATCTCCAAGCTCTATCCTCTAAGTGTGATGGAAAAATTTCTAAGTATTCTCCTCTTGCTCTAAATGTGCCCCTATAAAAATTTTGATCATTACGTTTGTATTGAAGAGCAACCAAAGACTTAATTATTTCTTCTCTGTTATAATCATAATTTTTTTGGAGTGTTAAAGTCATTTTGCTATATGCTTCAACAGATCCAAGACCATAAATACAAGAAACACTTGCAACAATTAATACATCATCTCTTTCTAATAGAGATCTTGTTGCAGAGTGTCTCATCCTATCAATTTGTTCATTAATAGAGGCCTCTTTCTCTATGTATGTGTCTGATCTTGGCACATAAGCCTCAGGAGTGTAATAGTCATAGTATGAAACGAAATATTCAACAGCATTGTCAGGAAAAAATGTTTTCATTTCCCCATAAAGTTGAGCGGCAAGAGTTTTATTTGGAGCTAAAATCAAGGCAGGTCTATTAGTAGCTTCAATTACTTTAGCCATGGTAAAAGTTTTTCCAGATCCTGTTACACCAAGTAAAACCTGATTAAATTGATCTTTGTTGGCACCATTTACCAATTTTTTTATCGCCTCTGGTTGATCACCCGCAGGTTTAAAATCAGATTTAATTTTAAATTTTTTCCCCCCCTCTAGTTTTCCACCTATTTTAGGATTTTTACTCTGGATATCTGTAATTAAATCTTGATAAGTATTTTCCATATATTAAACAACGTAGTAGAATTTATTTTTATTTCAATGAGCATAATATCAGACAGTTTAAAACGGATTAAACCATCTCCTACAATTGCAGTTACTCAAAAAGCAAGAGAACTTAGAGCAGCAGGAAAAGATGTAATTGGACTTGGGGCTGGAGAGCCAGATTTCGATACACCAGAAAATATAAAACAAGCTGCAATTAAAGCAATTGAAAATGGAGATACAAAATATACAGCTGTTGATGGAACACCTGCTTTAAAAAATGCAATTGTAGAAAAGTTCAAAAGAGAAAATAATTTAGATTATAGCACAGATCAAATTACGGTTGGAACTGGTGGTAAGCAAGTTCTTTACAATGCATTTATGGCAACTTTAAATAAAGGTGATGAAGTTATAATTCCTGCACCTTTCTGGGTTTCTTATCCTGACATGGTTTTATTAGCTGGTGGAAAACCTAAAATTGTAAAATGTACAGAGGAAGAAGGTTTTAAAATAACACCAAAAAAACTAAAAAAAGCAATTGGTAAAAAAACCAAATGGTTGATTTTGAATTCCCCTTCTAACCCTACTGGAGCAGGTTATTCAAAAAACGAAATAGAAGGTTTAGCAAAAGTTTTAATTAAAAATAAAAAAGTTCAAATTTTAAGTGACGATATTTATGAGCATATCAAATATGATGATTTTAATTTTTATACAATTGCTCAAAATTCAAAATTAAAAGATAGAACACTAACCATGAATGGAGTTAGCAAATCTTATGCAATGACTGGTTGGAGAATTGGGTATGCGGCTGGCCCTAAAGAAATCATAAAAGCAATTGGAAAAATTCAATCACAATCAACATCAAACCCTTCATCTGTCAGTCAAGCTGCTGCTGTTGAAGCACTAAATGGTAAACAGGATTTTATTCAAGAAAGATCTGATGCTTTTAAAGAAAGAAGAGATTTTGTTGTTAACAGTTTAAATAGCATTAAAGGTATTAATTGCTTGACTCCAAATGGAGCATTTTATGTTTTTCCAAGCTGCAAAAAATTACTTGGAAAAAAAACAAAATTAAAAACAGACACTGACTTTGTTCAAAAGCTACTAGAAAAACAAAATGTTGCAGTAGTACAAGGTTCTGCGTTTGGTCTAGATGGATACTTTAGAATTTCTTATGCAACTTCAATGGAAAATTTAAAAAAAGCAATGGAAAGAATAAAGTCTTTTTGCGAAAGCCTATCTTAAGAAGTGAAAACAGCATTAATATTTGGCTCAACAGGATTAGTCGGAGGTCATGTTTTAGATCAATTAATTCAAAATAAAAACTACTCTAAAATTAAATTATTTGTTCGTTCTGCTCATGCAATAGATGACCCAAAAATTGAAATTGTAAAAACAGATTTTAATAATCTAGAAAATCATATTGAAGATATTAAAGGTGATGATTGTTTCTTTTGTATTGGAACTACAAAGAAAAATTCACCAGATAAAGATGAGTACAAGAGAGTAGAACTTGAAGTTCCAAAACAAGTTGCTCAAATAGCAAAATCAAATTTAGTAAATTCATTTGTTTTTGTTTCTTCTGGTTATGCAGATCCAAAAAGTTCAGGAGATTATTTAAAATTTAAAGGATTAGTTGAAGAAGAGTTAAAAAGACTTAACTTTTTAAAACTTGGAGTTATGAGACCTTCTTTTTTACTTGGTTATAGAAAAGAAAAGAGAGTAGGTGAGAAAATAGGAATTTTTGTATTTAAAATATTATCTCCTCTATTTTTAGGGCCTCTAAAGAAAATGAAACCTATCCATTCAGCAACAGTTGCGAAAGTTATGATAAAAATTGCTAATGAAAATTTAGAAAAAACTATTTTTGAATCTGATGAAATAGTTGAATTAACTTCAAACAAGACCTAATCTAACGACTGATCTAGCAGTTTCAGCCATACAACCTTTTGCAGGTTTAAATTTTAACCCCAACAAATCCTCAGCATATGTGGTGTCAGTTTGCATTGTAATCTCAAGGTCTGGGATCATTGTTTTGGCACTCGAGTCCAAGTAACTAAACAATGTGACCATAAAATTCGGTAGCTGTTTTTTTGGAAGTTTTTTTGCATACTCTGGCATTGCTTCAGCCATTATTTGAGAAAGTTCAATTAATGTTTTTACTTCTTTACCAACAATTAATCTTCTTCCACCAACATTATTATTACCAATACATGCAACGTGTGCTTTTGCTACATCTTTGACATCAGAAATTAAAACTCCCCATTTGGGTGCTGCTGGAAATTTGCCTTTTAGAAACTGTCTAACATATTCAATTGAAGTTCCTCCTTTTTTATCGAGCGCATCACCAAATACTCCACCAGGACAAATAGTAGTAAATTTATTTTTTAATTCTTTGCTTTCCATTAATTCCCAAGCAAGTCTTTCAGCTTTTGTTTTTGATAAAAAGTAGTCAGTTACTCCCTTAGTCCAATTTTCATCGGTCCAATCATTTTCACCAAACGTGTAAGGGTTGCTTCTATTTGGTTTTCTAAACATAGCAACAATTGAAGAAGTTTTAATTATCTGATCTACATTTGCATTAATACCAGCATTTAAAACTCTCAATGTTCCATCAACTGCAGGTGCCAATAATCTATCTCTATTGTTTGAAACTTTGTAAGGGAAAGGTGAAGCAATGTGTAGTATATATTTGCAGCCTTGAGCCGCTTTATTCCATCCATCATCTTTTAAAAGATCTAATTCAACAAATGATAAATTATCTATTGGAGCGTACTTAGATATAGTTTCTTTTGTTTGGTCAATTAAACTATTATTTCTTATCGTCCCTAAAACTTCATAGCCAGAATTTAATAATTCTATTGCAGTATGTTTAGCTATCCATCCACTTATTCCAGTAAGAAGTACTTTTGCAGGCATTAATTATGAGAAAGATGTTTTTCAGCCTCTAAAGCTGCCATACAACCCATTCCCGCAGCTGTAACTGCTTGTCTAAAGGTTTTATCTTTGACATCCCCTGCAGCATAAACACCTGGAACATTAGTCTCAGTTGAGTCTGGTTTTGTAATTAAGTAACCTTCGTTATCCATATCTAATTGATCCTTGAATAAAGAAGTAGCTGGATCGTGACCAATCGCTATAAATACTCCATCGAGTTTTAATTCTTCAGTTTTATCAGTTTTTAAATTTTTAATTTTTATCCCTTTAACATTTTTGGGTTCACTATCCCCTAAAACATCCTCAACTACAGAGTCCCAAACAATTTCAATTTTCTTATTTTCCATCAATTTCTTTTGAAGCATCTTTTCAGCTCTTAAACTATTTCTTCTGTGAATTAATTTTACTTTTGATGCAAATTTTGTAAGAAACATGGCTTCTTCCACTGCAGCATTACCACCTCCAACTACAGCAACTTCTTTATCTTTAAAAAAGAAACCATCACATGTGGCACATGCTGAAACTCCAAATCCTCTAAATTCTTGCTCAGATTTTATATTTAACCATCTTGCTTGAGCACCTGTTGAAATAATTATGCTATCTGCAGTATATTTTTGTCCACTATCACCCACAGCTTCAAATGGTGTAGATTTTAAATTTACTGAGCCGATATGATCTTCAATCATTTCTGTTCCAACAGCTTTAGCTTGATCTCTCATTTGATCCATTAACCACGGTCCTTGAATTACATCTGCAAATCCTGGAAAATTTTCTACATCAGTTGTTGTTGTTAATTGTCCACCTGGTTGAGCTCCGTGAACAAGGATAGGATTTAACATTGCTCGTGCAGCATAAACAGCTGCTGTATATCCGGCAGGACCAGATCCAATTATTAACACTTTTGTGTGTTTAGTTGGATTTTGACTCATATGAAAGCTATATAGTGATAAATGTCTAAATTAAAAGGTTTATTATTAACACAAGGTATGCACGGAATGATCAGCCAAGTAGAAGGTTTGGCTAAAGCTCTTGATATTGATTTTATTCACTGTAAGGTTGAAACAAATAATATTTGGAAGATTATCCCACCAAGATTTTCCCCAATTTCACAAACAGTTTATAAAAAAATAGATCAAACAGATTTTGATTTAATAATTTCGTGTGGAAGAAAAAGTGTTATTCCTTCAATTCACTTAAAAAGTATTTCTAATAAAAAAATTTTCAATATTCATATTCAAGATCCAAAAGTAGACTTTAAGCATTTTGATTTTATTGTTGCACCAGAGCACGATGCAATAGAAGGAGATAATGTTATAAGTACAAAGGGAGCAATTCATTACTTAACAGAGGAAGAAATTTCAGAAAATAAAGAATATTTGAACTCTTTTATTAAAAAAGATAACAGAAAAATATGGGCCTTAATTTTGGGGGGGCCAACAAAATATTATGATTATTCAACTAAGAATATGAAGCATATTTTCTCAATGTTTTATAAATTAATGAAGAAACATAATTTTCAATTAGTAGTCATTCCATCAATGAGAACACCAATAAACACTATTCACTATGCAAAAGAATTTTTTGGTGAAAATCACACTATAATAATGGATATAGATAAAAAAGCATACTTATCTGCACTTGCAATATCAGAAAATATAGTGGTTACTTGCGATTCAAGCTCAATGATTTCGGAAGCTGCTTTGACTGGTAAGCCCATATATGTTGCAAATATTTTACCAAAAAAAAATGACAAAAGATTTCAAAAATTCAGAAACCTATTTAGAGAACTAAATATAACAAGAAACTTAGGAGAAGAAGTTGAAATTTGGAACTATGAAAAGTTAACTGAAACTAATAGAGTAGCAAAACTTATAAGAGAAAAAATTCAATCTTAATGTCATTTTTAAATTCTATAAAAAATAATTCAATAAAATATGAAATTCCTTTTGATCATTGGGAATATAGTGATGCACTAAGTGAAGGTTCAATTGAAGAAATAATTAAAGCAGATATTCCTGATTTAACTAAACTAAATCTGTCATATGATGGGACAAGAGCAATTGATGGTGGTGGTGCAGAATTCCGAGAGGGGATTGCCTCAGGAGGTAAAGCAATAAAATTTAGATGCTTTGTATCTAAAGAGAATGCTACACAGTTTCCACATCTAGTTAAATTTATTAACGAATTGCAATCTAAAGAGACACATAAAACAATTTCTGAAATGATTGGCAGGGACTTATCAAATTCATATGTAAGAGTTGAAGTTATTTGTGACCGAGAGGGATTTTGGTTAAAACCTCATTGTGATATTAAAGAAAAATTAATGTCAGGTTTGATATTCGTCAATAATACCAATGAGTCTGAGGATTTGGGTACAGATTTTTATAACGAAAAGTTAGAGAAAGTTAAAACTTTACCTTATAGAAATAATTATGGGTATCTTTTTACCAGTGGTCCAAACACCTGGCATGGAATGGAAAAAAAGAAAATTCTTAAAGAGAGAAGATGCTTGCAAGTAAATTATGTTACTTTCGAAACTGATTGGAAAGTTGAATAATTTTCATTTTTCCCAATCAAATCTTGGAAAAGAGTCAAAAACTTTAAAAATTCCCTCTGACCATTGATTACAGACTTTTGAATAATTCTCGTCTGTAACATTTAAACATTCAAGTGTAGATAGATTATCAGCGTCTTTTTTAAGAACTGCAAAATCAATTGGAGGTCCAACAGTAAGATCACTTTTTAGTGTAGAATCCATTGAAATCAGAGCGCAACGTGATGCATCACCAATTGAAACAGTTGGCTTTATAACTCTATCAAGAATTGGTTTTCCATATTTTACCTCTCCGATTACAAGGTATGGTTTACTATCAGCTGGTCTTATGTAATTACCTTGGGGATAAACTAAATATAATTCATGTTGCTGGCCTTTTATCTGCCCTCCAACAATAAAAGTAGAACCTAACAAAACATTATCAGTATTTATTCCTTGAGGTGCTGAGTGTTCAATATTTAGTGAACCAACATAAGATGCTATTTGTTCAAAATCGCTACAAGTATTTAAATTAATTATACCCGATGAACTTTTTAAATCTTTTTCAATTGATTTAAAAACTGCTTGAGATGTTCCTAAATTTCCTGATGTTACAATTACAATAGTTCGATCACCTACGTCGTGAGTCATCATTTTAGAATAAATATTTACATTATCTAATCCAGCATTTGTTCTTGAGTCTGAAGCAAAAACAAGACCGTCATTTGTTTTAATACCTATACAGTAAGTCATCTCACCTTAATAATTAGTTAATTATTACATTTTTTCATAATCAATTAAAAGCATAACAGATATATGCAATATGCATTTGCTTATTTTATCTAAGTATTAAACACTAAATTATTATGGTTACAAAGCTGTGGAAAAATTATAATTCAAAACATGCTTATGACGGTTATTTTACCAAAGATAATAAACTTCGAAAGCACGCTACAATAATTTCATCAATTTTAGAGAGATACGGTAAAAAAAAACTTCAAGAAATTGAAAAAAATTGTCAGAGTACCATAAGTGCTAGAGGCATAAATTTCAGAGTATATGCTGCCAATAATAGAGCAGAAGAAAAAAAATGGCCTCTTGATATAATTCCAAGAATAATCCCAAAAACACAATGGAACAAAGTCTCAAAAGGTTTAAAGCAGCGAGTAAAGGCTTTAAATTTATTTATTGATGATGTTTATAATCAAAAAAAAATATTCAAAGATAAAATCATTCCAAGAGAAATTATTTTTAATTCTCCCTTTTATGTAAAAGAATGCGAAGGGTTTTCTCCTAAACACAAAGCTTGGTCAAATATCTCTGGGGTTGATTTAATAAGAAATACCAATGGTGATTATTTAGTTTTAGAGGACAATCTAAGAGTACCTTCAGGTGTATCTTACATGCTCGAAAACAGAATGGTGATGCGAGATGTATTTCCTGAATTATTTACAAGATATAAAGTTGCATCAATTCATCAATATACAAATAAACTATACAATTGTATGGTTGAATGTATCCCAAAAAAAAAAGTAAACCCACATATGGTAGTTTTAACACCTGGTATATTTAATTCTGCTTATTTTGAACACTCTTTCTTGGCTGAACAGATGGGTATTGCTTTAGTCGAAGGAAAAGATTTATTTGTTGAGAACGATATTGTTTACATGAAAACTGTCAAAGGCCCCCTTAAGGTTGATTGTATATACAGACGTCTTGATGATAATTTTTTAGATCCAAAAGTATTTTTCAAAGGTTCACTGATAGGAGTGCCGGGATTATTTAAGAGCTGGCGTAAAGGAAATGTTGGTATAATTAATGCTATAGGCACTGGAGTAGCTGATGACAAAGTAGTTTACTCTTATGTTAATAAAATGATTGTTTATTACCTTGGTGAACAGCCAATCTTGAACCAGGTAGAAACCTACTTATGTCATAATAAAAATGAAAGAAACTATGTAATTGAAAATATCTCTAAGTTAGTTGTGAAACCCGCCAATGCTTCAGGTGGTTATGGAATAATGATAGGCCCTAAAGCAGATAAAAAAGAAAGAGATGAAGTAATTGCCAAAATTAAAAAAAATCCAAGAGAGTATATTGCACAACCACTTGAAACTCTCTCAACAGCACCAACAATTACCGAAAATGATATTGAGCCTAGACATCTTGATTTAAGGCCGTTTGTTCTAAGTGGAAAAACTACTTATGTGAGCACGGGTGGATTAACAAGAGTTGCACTCAGAAAAGGAAGCACAATTGTCAATAGTTCTCAAGGTGGAGGATCCAAAGACACGTTAATTGTCGATGTATAAAATTTATATATCCTGTAGCGAAGTAACCTCTAATTTCTTTGTTTTAAGTGATTTAATGGCCTCTAAACATGCTAGAGCTGTCGACATATTGGTGCAATAAGGAACTTTATTTTTAAGTGTCCCTCTTCTAAGGGCTATAGCATCATTTAATCTATGTTCAGTATTTCCGCCACCAGTATTAATAACTAGACCAATTTTTTTAGAGTCTAACACATCAACAATATGAGGGGAACCACTACTGACTTTATTAATAATTCTGCATTTCATCCCATGTTTTCTAATGTATTCAGCTGTTCCTCGAGTTGCACAAAGTGTAAAATTTAATTTAATTAATTCTTTAGCTAAACCTATTCCTTCATCTTTGTGACTATCCTTCAAAGAAATAAATGCTAATCCATCTTTTGGTAAAGAATTAGACGAGGCTATTTGGCTTTTTGCAAATGCCATTCCAAAGTTTTTATCAAATCCCATTACTTCGCCTGTTGATTTCATTTCAGGACCTAAAAGCAAATCACTATTAGGAAATTTATTAAAAGGAAATACAGCTTCTTTAACTGCATACATCCCTCTCGATTTATCTTTTAAATTAAATTTAGATAATTTTTCACCAGCCATCACACGCGATGCAATTTTTGCAAGTGGTAATCCTTTTGCTTTTGATACAAATGGCACTGTTCGACTTGCTCGAGGATTAACCTCAATTACGTAAATTTCGTCTTTTTTAATTGCGTACTGAATATTCATGAAACCTTTAACTTTTAAAGCTAATGCTAATTTCTTGGTTTGGTTCTCTATTTCTTTAATCAAGAATGGTTTTATAGACACAGGAGGCAAACTACATGCAGAGTCCCCAGAGTGAATACCAGCTTCCTCTATATGTTGCATGATCCCTGCAACATGAACTTGTTTTCCATCTGAGATGGCATCAACATCAACCTCCATTGCATGATCAATAAATTTATCGATTAAAATTGGATTTTCCTCAGCAGCCTTAAAAGCCTCTTCTACAAAATTTTTAAGTTGGCTTTTTTCATGAACAATTTCCATTGCTCTTCCACCCAATACATAAGAAGGCCTCACCATTAAAGGTAAACCAATTTTTTCAGAAATTTGTATTGCTTGCTTGAATGTTTTTGCTATCCCACTTTCAGCTTGTTTTAATTTAAGTTTATCTAACAAATTTCTAAATCGATCTCTGTCCTCAGCTAAATCTATAGAAGTGTACTGTGTTCCTAGAATTGGAAGTTTGTGATCGTGTAAGAATTTTGCAAGTTTTATTGGTGTTTGCCCACCAAACTGTGCAATTATTCCAACAAGATTACCTTTTTCTTGTTCTTTTTTAATAATATTAAAAACATATTCTTCTTTTAAGGGTTCAAAATAAAGTCTATCACTTGTGTCATAATCAGTTGAGACAGTTTCAGGATTACAATTAATCATGATTGTTTCAAAACCAGCATCCTTTAAAGAAAAACTTGCCTGGCAGCAACAATAATCAAATTCTATACCTTGTCCTATTCTGTTAGGACCGCCTCCTAAAATTATAATTTTTTTCTTTGAAGATGGATCTGCCTCACACTCTGAATTAATAGAGAAATTTCGTTGATATGTTGAATACATATAAGGTGTGAAAGATTTAAATTCAGCAGCACAAGTATCTACTTTCTTAAATACAGGTAAAATTTTTAGTGCTGTTCTTTTTCTTCTAATGATATCCTCAGAAGTTTTGGTCAATTCAGAAAGTTTTTTATCAGAAAAGCCAATTGATTTTATTTTGTTAAATTCAGCGAAATCATTTGGTAAACCTCTCTTTTTGATCATAGTTTCATTATCTACGATTTCTTTAATTTGCTCTAAAAACCATGGATCAATTTTAGATAATGTGAATATTTTTTTTAAGTCAATTTTCTTTCTTAACGCTTCAGCAACCACAAGTAGTTTATTTGGAATATTTTCTTTAAGTTTTTTTTCTATTTGTTTTTTATTTAGATCAAGGACTCTATCTAATCCTGAAAAACCTGTTTCAAGAGAAACCAATGCTTTTTGAAGCGACTCTTTAAAATTTCTACCAATTGCCATTGCTTCCCCAACTGATTTCATTGAGGTACCTAATATTGTAGGAGAGGTTGAAAATTTTTCAAAAGTAAATCTTGGAATTTTTGTTACCACATAATCAATGCTAGGTTCAAAGGATGCTGGGGTAACTTTAGTTATTTCGTTTTTTAATTCATCTAAAGTGTAACCAACAGCAAGTTTTGCTGCAACCTTTGCAATTGGAAAACCAGTTGCTTTTGATGCGAGTGCTGAAGATCTTGATACTCTTGGGTTCATTTCAATCACAACCATTCGTCCATTTTTTGGATTGATTGCAAATTGAACATTAGATCCACCGGTTTCCACTCCAATTTTTCTTAAACAAGCAATGGAAGCATTTCTCATCACCTGGTATTCCTTATCGGTAAGTGTTAGTGCGGGGGCAACAGTAACCGAGTCTCCTGTATGAATTCCCATAGGATCAACATTTTCAATAGAACAGATAATAATACAGTTATCTTTTTTATCTCTTACCACTTCCATCTCAAATTCTTTCCAACCTTCCAAGCATTCTTCAACCAATACTTGGCTAACTGGAGACTCGTGAAGTCCATTTTTAATTATTTTTAAATAATCTTTTTTATTTTTAGCAATACCACCACCAAGACCCCCAAGTGTAAATGCAGGTCTTATAATTGCAGGAAGACCAATTTTTTTTAAAACTCTAGAGGCTTGTTTGATATTATTTACGATCTCGGATTTAGGTAAATCTAAACCAATATCAATCATATTTTTTCTAAATTTCTTCCTGTCCTCTGCATTAGCAATTGCTTTAGAATTTGCACCTATGAGTTCAATCTTGTATTTTTTTAAAATTCCTTTTTTTTCCGCTTCCATAGCAAGATTGAGCGCGGTTTGACCACCCATTGTAGGGAGAATTGCATCAGGTTTTTCTTTGATAAGTATTTTTTCTAAAACCTCTAATGTTATGGGCTCAATATAAGTTTTGTCCGCTACATCTGGGTCAGTCATAATTGTTGCAGGATTTGAGTTAATTAATATTACCTTAAAACCCTCATCTTTTAATGCCTTACAAGCTTGTGTTCCCGAGTAATCAAACTCACATGCTTGACCAATAATAATGGGTCCAGCTCCCACAACTAATATTTTTTTAATATCTTTTCTTTTTGGCATTTTTTTTCATGTTGTTAACAAATTCTTGAAATAGGTAGACGCTATCCTGTGGTCCAGGGTTAGACTCCGGATGATATTGTACTGAAAATATTGGTTTGTTTTTAAGTCTTATTCCTTCAATAGTACTATCAAAAAGAGATTTATGGGTGACTTCAATTTTTTTAGGTAAAGTTTCCTCAACTACTACAAAACCGTGATTTTGACTAGTGATTTCAACTTTATCGTAGATTAAATTTTTAACTGGATGATTAGCTCCTCTATGACCCAACTTCATTTTTTTTGTTTTTCCACCTAAAGCTAAAGCTAAAATTTGATGACCTAAACAAATCCCAAATATAGGTAAATTTTTTTTGATTAATTTATTTAGTGTTACTATTGCATATTTTCCTGTCGCCGCTGGATCACCAGGACCATTTGACAAAAATATTCCATTCGGCTTGAGATCTAGAATTTTTTCTGCAGAAGTTTTGCACGAAACAACCGATACCTTACATTTAAAGTCTGAAAAATATCTTAAAATATTTTTTTTTATGCCATAATCAATTGCAACTACATGAAAAAGGTTTTTTCTATTCTTTTTAAATCCTATTTCTTTTTTCCATGTTTGAAGACCTTTCCAAATATAGTTCTTTGGGGTTGTAACAACTTCTGCAAGATCAAGGTTTTTTAAACCACCCCATTTAATTGTTGATCTTGTTAATTTGCTAATATTAAACTTTCCATTTTTGGAGAAAGCAATTGTTCCCTTAGGTGCTCCTTTATCTCTAATTAAGTTTGTTAAACTTCTTGTATCTAATCCTGTAATTCCTACAATTTTATTTTTTTTGAGCCAGGTATCTAAATGTAGAAATGCTCTATAATTTGAAGGAGAAGTTATTTCTGAATTAAAGATTACTCCTCTTGTCCAGATTTTATCAGACTCGACATCTTCTTTATTTGTTCCAACATTTCCAATATGTGGAAAAGTAAAATTTATAATCTGACCTGCATATGAAGGATCTGAAATTATTTCTTGGTAACCGGTTAACGAGGTATTAAAACAAACTTCCCCAGTTGCTTCTCCCTGATAGCCGATCCCAATCCCCTTAAAAACCTTCTTGTTTTCAAGAACTAAAACGCCCGTGTTAATTTGTGAATTTTTTGAGTTTGTTTTTTTTGCTTTTTTGATCAATTACAACTCATGAGTTAAAGGTTAATACAATAATTGCTTTATTATCGCAACAGAGATGTATTATAAAATTGTAAAAAAACAATTTTTCTTTTGAAGAATTATTTCTTTGCAGTAGATTAAAAAAATTATGTCCTTAAAAGATACTATCGAAAACGAATATAAAACTGCTATTAAATCAAAAGATAAAAATAAAATATCAACCTATAGGTTAATATTGTCATCTATAAAGGATCTAGACATAATTAATAGATCTGGACCCAATAAAAAAGATACAGATGATGAAGATATTAAGAAGCTTTTAAAAAAAATGGTTAAACAACGTGCCGAATCGATTGATATTTATAAAAAAAATAATCGAAATGATCTGTTAGAAGTAGAACAAAATGAATATGATATTTTAACTGGATTTCTTCCAAAGCAATTAGGAGAAGAGGAAACCAAAAAAATCTGTGCAGATTTAATATCTAAACTGGGTGCTAATTCAATAAAAGATATGGGTAAAGTAATGGGTGAGTTAAAGAAAACCCATTCGGATGAAATTGATTTTGCTAAAGCAGGCCCGATGATAAAAGATCTATTAAACAAATAATGAAATATCCAAAAGAATACCTTGATGAAATTAAGACAAGGTTAAAAGTATCTACAGTTGTTTCAAAAACTGTTTCGTTAAAAAAAAGAGGAAAAGAGTTTGTTGGTTTATCTCCATTTAAAAATGAAAAAACCCCCTCATTTACCGTAAATGATGAAAAAGAATTTTATCATTGTTTTGCAACCTCAGAGCATGGAAACATTTTTGATTTTGTTATGAAAATTCAAAATCTTAAATTTGGAGAGGCAGTAAAGCATTTAGCCCAATTAGCTGGAATGCAGCCCTATATGTTTTCAAAACAGGATGAAGAAAGAGAAAAAAAATGGAAAGAGTACCAATCAATTTTTAGCCAGTATGTAGATTTTTATCACAATGAATTATTAAAAAATGAGAGTCATTCTATTGCAAGAGATTATTTAAAAAATAGATCTTTAACTAAAGAAGAAGTTAAAAAATTTAAAATTGGATACATAGAAAAAAATCCAAATTTCTTTGAGAAATTAAAAGATAATTATAGTGAGCAAACTTTGGTTGAAACGGGTTTATTTTACTTAGATGAAAAAAAGAAAATGTATGTTGAAAGATTTAGAGGACGATTAATCTTTCCAATCAATAATATCTCAGGTCAATCAATAGCTTTAGGAGGTAGAATAATCGAAAAGTTAGATTACTTGGCCAAATATATAAATTCACCTGAAACAAATTTTTTTAAAAAAGGGTCTAATTTATATAATTTAGATTTAGCTCGAAAACTTTCTAATAAAATGGATCATATCTATTTAGTTGAGGGCTATATGGATGTTGTCGGTTTAAGTAAAAATGGGATTGATAATGCAGTTGCTAATCTTGGAACTTCTTTGACTGATAAACAAATTTTAACTCTTAATCAGTTTTTTGATGACATTATTATATGTTTCGATGGTGATGAAAGTGGTTATAAAGCTGCATTAAGAGCAGCGGAAAACTCTATTAAAGAATTAAAACCAGAAAAAAATATTTCATTTTTATTTTTACCAGACAAGGAAGACCCTGATAGTTATGTGAACAAAAATGGTAAAGATAATTTTATTGATTTTACTAAACAAAGTAAGCTTTCTATTCATCAATTTATTTTTAGTCATTATAAAAAACAAACAGAAAATAATCCTTCTTCATTAGCAATTTTTGAAAAAAAATTGAGAAGTATTGCAAGTACAATTAAAGATGATTTTATAAAAAAATATGTACTAGAATATTTTTTAGAAAAAATTGCTGAATTAACACCACATTCTTATCAAAATAAGAAAAAATTCTTTTTTAAAAGAACTAAATCTCTAGATACAACAAAAAAGCATTTCAATGAAAGTCAATCATTGACAGGGGTTGAGCTTAAAGAGTTTTCTTTACTGTATTTAGTAATGAATAATTTAAATTTGTTACAAGCAAATATACATTTAATTGAAAATATTAAGTTATTTACTGAAGTTAATAAAAAAATATTTGAATTAATAATTGAGAAACTGAAATCTGGAGAGCAAATTATAATTGAGGATCTAAAGTTAGACAATCAATTGTTAGAAAAGATAAATAAATTTGCGCCCATTAAACATATTCTTAAAAATCAAGCTGATGATGATCAAAAAACGATCGAATTGTTAGAGGATATTTCAAGAGATTTAATGAATTATGATCTTGAGTTTAGAATACAAGAATTAGAATCGAAGTTCTCAGTCGATATGAGCGAGAGCACATTTAATGAGCTAAAAGAGCTCAAAAAAAAGCAGAATCTCAATTAATCCGGACAAATTTGTAATGGATTTTTACAGATTTGACATTATATAAGACTTTCAACTTTATCGCTGTGGAAAGAATTATTACAAAATCATTTGCTAGATTAATGGGTCGTGGAACCCATAGAGGATTCATAACATACGAAGAACTTAGCAAATCATTGGGTAAAAGAAATTTATCAGACGAAAATCTTGCTCAAGCTTTTATCCATATCTTAGATGAAAATATTTCATTAGTTGAAAAAAAATCAGATTTTAAAGTTCTTAGAAAAAAAGAAAATTCAAATAAGGAAGAAGGTAAAACAATCGAAAAAAGTGATGATCCTATCAGAATGTATTTGCGTGAAATGGGAGGTGTTGAGTTACTTTCAAGAGAAGGAGAAATTGCAATTGCAAAAAGAATAGAGG
Organism: uncultured Pelagibacteraceae bacterium; assembly: GCA_902533445.1. Taxonomy (GTDB): domain Bacteria; phylum Pseudomonadota; class Alphaproteobacteria; order Pelagibacterales; family Pelagibacteraceae; genus Pelagibacter. The sequence continues at coordinate 12,028 of CACALX010000005.1, read as the reverse complement.
CTGGAAAAGATGTAATGTTAATTGCACTATCTCAAAGCCCTATAACAGCACAACAATTTTTTGAGTGGAATGAAAAACTTCAAAAAGATGAAATCTTAGTTAGAGAAATTATAGATATCGATACAAACTATATGGAAGATGAGTCAACTGGACCAAGCGCTAAACAAAAAAATGCAGGTGAAACAGATAAAGAAGATGGTTCTTCTGATGAAGATGATGATTTCAATCCTACTCTTGCTGCAATGGAGACAGAAATTAAACCAAAAGTATTAAAAACAGTAAATACATTAACTAAAGAATATACAAAATTAATTAAGTATCAGAAAGAAAAGTTAGATTGTGTTTTAAATTCTCTGAACTTTACACCTGCAAAGGAAAAAAGTTATGAAAAAATTGTAAATGATATTTTAGAAAATATTAAATCTCTACAGCTTTCTCCATCTGTTTTAGAAGAACTTGTTCAAAAGCATTATGTTGAGAATAAAAAAATTATTTCTTTAGAAGGAAATCTTTTAAGACTTGCAATGGATCAAAAAATACCAAGAAATGAATTTATAAAATTTTATGTTGGTAATGAAATAAATCCAAATCTTAAAAAATTTTTAGATACAAATTTAGTCTGGAAGCAATTTTTTGCAAAAAATAAAGAAGAATTTAAAAATATCAGAGAAAGACTTATTGAAATAAGTCACAAACTTGGAATTTCAGTTACTGATTTTAAAAAATTAGTGAGTAGGATTCAAAAAGGTGAAAAAGAATCCAGAATAGCAAAAAAAGAGATGGTTGAAGCTAATCTTAGATTGGTAATTTCAATAGCTAAAAAATATACAAATAGAGGATTGCAATTTTTAGATTTAATTCAAGAGGGTAATATTGGATTGATGAAAGCAGTTGATAAGTTTGAGTATAGAAGAGGATATAAATTTTCTACTTACGCAACATGGTGGATTAGGCAAGCAATTACAAGATCAATTGCAGACCAAGCAAGAACAATTCGTATTCCTGTTCACATGATTGAAACTATAAATAAAATAGTGAGAACACAAAGATTAATTTTAAGTGAATTTGGGAGAGAAGCAACTCCAGAGGAGTTGGCGCAAAAATTAAGAATGCCTCTAGATAAAGTTAGAAAAGTTTTAAAAATTTCAAAAGAACCAGTTTCACTTGAAAAACCTGTTGGCGATGAAGAAGATAGTAGTTTAGGAGATTTTATTGAAGATACAAAAGCTTTAGCTCCGTTAGAGCAGGCTATTAAATCTAACCTTGGAGAGGCAACAACAAAAATTTTATCTACATTAACTCCTAGAGAAGAAAGAGTTTTAAGAATGAGGTTTGGTGTTGGTATGAACACTGATCATACTTTAGAAGAAGTTGGTTTGCAATTTTCTGTAACTCGAGAAAGAATTAGGCAAATAGAGGCCAAAGCTCTTAGAAAATTAAAGCACCCAAGTAGATCTAAACAACTAAAAAGTTTCTTAGAAAGTTAGATTGGGCCGTTAGCTCAATAGTAGAGTACTGCATTGACATTGCAGGGGTAGTTGGAGCGTAACCAACACGGCCCACCATTATTGATTTTATCTTTAATTGATAACTTGATAGAAATGATATAATTAACAATTGTTTTGGGCCTGTAGCTCAGTTGGTTAGAGCAGTACACTCATAATGTATTGGTCCCAGGTTCGAGTCCTGGCGGGCCCACCAATAAAATCAACACTTTTTAAATTACTTTAAGTAATACAACCAGTCAGGTACTCACATATGACTCACCTGGTGATGACTTTTTTGATATATTAAGATTATGAAACGATTATTAGGATACCTGTTTGTAATTTTTTGTTTGAATTTAACGTTTAGTATTAATACTAAAGCTTTTACTACTGCTGAAGAAGTTTTGAATGCTGATTGTAAGAAAATAGATTATCCAAAAAGTTTAGCAGACGCTTGTGTAAAAGGTTCTAATAAACTCAGACCAGCAGATGATTGGCAGAAATTTTCAGCAATACAAACTTTTGCAGCTTGGTCTTACTCATTTAAAGGGGATAAATGGGCTTATAGTTGGAAAAACATGTATTCAAATCTTAAAGCAGCTATTACAGCAAGCTTAAATGCTTGTAATTTAGAAAGAAAAAATTGGACTGACGAAGCAGCCTTATGTGTCCCTTTTTATATAAAAGAAAAAAATAAAAAGGCTAGGGAAACTACAGATCAAGAAAGAATTGATATGATGATTGAATATTATGGCAAGGAAAAAACTGTCAATTTTTTTAATAATAACAGTCATAAATGGGCTTGGAATGATTATCAAACTTTAATTGAAAATTCATTGGTCGCCAAAACAGAACCAAGCCAAACGCAAAAAGAGGATCAATACATTTTAGAGAAAGAAATTAAAATTAAATTCTGCAGTGGAGAAAAAGTTGGAGAAATGACCATTCCATTCTCCAGAAAATGTATAACTAAAAGAATTACCTATGAAGAATGGAATAAAACAAATAAAGGCTGGGCTCAAGATCCAGGTCCAGTACAACTTTGTTATAGACCAGAGGGAAAAAAAGCTGGTAATATTGTTAAAGAGCACATCACTCATACTTTGATAGGTAAAGAATGCAGCAAAAATTTTATTAAAGTTAGATTTTCAAGAAATGACGGAGTTGATGACTATTTTGTTTTTGGTGGTGTAGTAACAACTACAGCTAAAAAACAAAAACCTGAAAATTCTAGTAATGATCAAGAAATTCTTGAGAAAGAAAAAAGAAAAATAGAGGAAGAAAAGAGAAAGATAGAAGAAGAAAAGAGAAAGATAGCTGAGGATAAGAAAAAAAGAGAGGAAGAGGAAAAGAAACGTAAAGAGGCTAACGCAAAACTTTACGTTATTGGGTCTGGAACAGGATTTTTTGTAAGCTCATCTGGTCACGCAGTTTCTAACGAACATGTTGTTGGTATTTGTAGAAAAGTAGCAACTAAAATAGATGGTGAGAAAGTATTTTTTAATATTTTAAAAACAGACAAAGTTAATGATATTGGTCTGATAAAGGGGGACTATAAAAGCTCAAGTTTTTTAAATATAAAGTCTGATGGAGCAGAATTTGGAGAAGATATTGTAGCTTTCGGATATCCACTCAGAGATAAGCTGAGTAGTAGTGTAAAATTATCTAGAGGAATTGTAAGTTCCTTGAGTGGTCCAGATGACAATTATTCTCAAATTCAAATTGATGCAGCTATTCAACCAGGTAATAGTGGTGGACCAGTATTAAATATGGAAGGTCAAGTTGTAGGTATTGCGTCATCTGGTTTGAACAAGGTTATGATGTTACTAGATGAAGACCAGCCATACATACCAGAAAATATTAATTTTGCAGTTGCTGCACCTACATTATTGAACTTTTTAAAATCTAATGGAGTAAAAACAAAAACTGAAGCATTGGTGATTAATAATACTAAAGAATTAGCAAAAATAGGAAGACCAGCAACTATTCAATTATTTTGTTTAAATACAAAAGCAAAACACGAAGAGTTAAAAAATAAAAAAAAACATAATAATGTTTTGTTAGAAAAGGTTATTGAGTTGAATTAATTCTGTGACTCTCACAGGTACTCACTGAATACAAGTTTTAGACTAGTTTTAAAAAAATTTTATTGTATTTCAAGCGGCTCATTCGTTCTAGCAGTACACTCATAATGTATTGGTCCCAGGTTCGAGTCCTGGCGGGCCCACCAAATTAATTGTTGGCAAATTTTTCTAGTGCTTCATATAGTGCATTAATATCATCATCATTAGAACTCAAAATAGATGCAAATTCCTCTTTTTGTGTTCTTGCTAAACTTAGTCCTTCTATAATCAAATCTCTAATCAAAGGATTGTCAGGATTTTTAGTATAAATTCTCCAATCAATTTTAATTTCTGGTCTCTCAGATGTTGCAACCAATATACTTTTAACAATTGTATAATTTTTATTTAATACATCTTTATCTTGAACATCTATTTTAGGATTAGAATATTCTGACAATCTACTTGAAAAACTTTTTAAAAAATAATCCTCAAAAACCTCTAAATATTTATTTTTTTGATCTTCATTAAGATTTTTTCTTGCTGAACCAATAGAATAAAAACCTACTCCTCTTATATCTACGGTTTCTTTTGCTATTACTTTAAGTTGATTTATTTTTTCTTCTTTTGAAATATCTTTTGAAAGAATTGCTGATGCTCTATTTACAGTTGACTGAACAAATACATCAGGTTCAATAGAATGAGAATTGCTTGTTAGTAAATTTAACAAGAATAGCAACATCAATAGTTTTTTCATGATTTATATTATTTTTGATTATTTGTTATCTATTTCTTCCCAATCTTCATCATCTTCATAAATGACATCTATATTTCCTCGTTGATTATTCCTAATTTTATTTTCTCTATCCTGTAAGTATAAACTTCTGACTGATGCATAAAAATCTATAGAATTTTTTTCAAGGTTTTCAAAAGATTCAATATTATTTGCTCTAAATTCAATTCCAGTGATTGCTTTTGAAGCAATATAAGCTCCCTCACTTAAAAACTCATTGTTTCCATGTACTGAGGCATTGTACCAAGGATCTCCACCCATTATATTTACAAAAGATCCTGTCGTATCTCTAATAGTAGAGGGACCTAGAACTGGAAGCACTAAATAACAACCTGGGCCAAAGCCCCATTTACCAAGAGTTTGCCCATAATCCTCTTTTTCATATTTAGGAAAACCCATATTGTTAGCAACATCGATGGTTCCTAATAATCCAACAGTTGTATTAACTGCTAATCGAGCAGTATTTATAATTGCAGTTTTAATATCACCTTGCAAAACATTATTCGGTATAGTTACCAAGTTAGATAAATTTTTTACAGCGTTGCTAGTTCCTTTTTGAACTTTATCTGGCAATTTTCTATACCCTTTTGCTATTGGTTTAATTAATGCTTTATCAAGACCTTGGTTAAAAGAAAATGTTGCTCTGTTAAGCTTTTCAAAACAATCCTTTGTCTCTTGAGTTTCAGATTTATTGTTATTTAAAGCTAGCTCGCCATCAGAACCTGCATTAGCATTAAATGCAATTAAGAATAGAGAAAATACTATTATGGTCAGTTTTTTTAACATGCGAATTTATATTATATAAAATTTAATATTAAAGTAGAATTAAATTTCAAAAGTGACGATAAATTGTTAATAAATAGCCTAAATTTGTACCCAAATTGAGTATGAAAATAATACTAAATTATTCTCCAAATTTTGATCTTAAAAGAAGAAAAATAAGTGAGATAAAATTCATAGTTTTTCACTATACTGGAATGAAATCCGAAAAAAAAGCAATAGACAAATTATTAGATCAAAACTCTAAAGTTAGCTGTCATTATTTAATTAAGAATAATGGAGATATTATAAAAATGGTACCTGAAACTTATCAAGCTTGGCATGCAGGCATTTCTAGTTGGAAAAAATTTAAATCTTTAAACAAAAACTCTATAGGGATTGAAATAACTAATCCTGGTCATGAATTTAAATATAAAGAATTTTCAAAAAAACAAATTTCATCATTAATAAAGCTGACAAATTATTTAATTAAAAAGTTTAAAATTAATTCAAAATTAATATTAGGTCATTCAGATATAGCACCAGATAGAAAGCTAGACCCTGGTGAGAAATTTCCATGGGCATTTTTATCAAAAAACAAAATTGGAATTTGGCATGATTTAAATCAAAACAAGGTAAAAAAAGAAAGAGGATTAAATATTTCAAATCCATTTAAATTAAAATTTATAAACAATCTTTTTAAAATTGGTTATCCTAGAAGCTCAAAAATAAATAAAAATAAATATAATAAAATTATCACATTTGCATTTCAGAGACGATTCAGGCAAGAACTAGTAAATGGCAAAATTGATAAAGAATGTTTATTAATAAGCGAAAACCTAATAAAAAAGCTTAATTAATTTGTCTTGTAATTTTTAAGTTTAATAATAAGTTCACCTCGCCAGATAAATGACTTATCGCTTTAATTTTTTTTAAAGAGGAAAGTCCGGGCTCTACAAGGACACAGTGCCAGGTAATGCCTGGCGGGGGAAACCCTAGGGATAGTGCCACAGAAAATAAACCGCCATAACATGGCAAGGGTGAAAAGGTGTGGTAAGAGCACACCGGTTCTATTGGTAACAATGAACGCTGGAAAACCCCACTGAGAGCAAGACTAAGTAGAGATGACATTGTTGCAAAACTAAAAGCCGTCCTTGGCTGGTCATCAGGGTTAGTTGCTTGAGCTTAAGAGTGATCTTAAGCCTAGACAAATGATAGGTTTAAATGACAGAACCCGGCTTATAGTTTATCTGGCTCTCCATAGTCTAAAAAACGAAAAAATAAAATATTAATACAATTATTTTTATAGATAGAAGTATAAATTTAAATGGAGCTTGAATAAGTATCCTCATTATCTCAGCAAACAAATAAATGAAAGAACTCATCAATTTTAAATCATATTTTGAATTTTTCCTCATAAAATTACTTTAATTAGGCAAAGAATCAACATTTGACTATCATTTTAAATGCCCATATATTCCCAAATATTCCCATTTATGGAATTTATAAAATTAAAAATATATGTTTTTATCGACTTACGAGAACAAATTGGACAAAAAGGGGAGAGTGTCTGTGCCTGCTAGCTTCAGATCTCATTTGTCGAATTTAGGTTATAATGGAGTAATTTGTTATCCATCTTTTAATAATTCCTCTATAGAAGCATGCTCTCAAGACAGAATTGAAAAAATTTCTTCTGCGATAGACTCTTTAAATCCTTTTGAGGAAAAAAGAGATTATTTTGCAACATCAATATTAGCAGAAAGCACTAATTTACAGTTTGATGGTGAAGGTAGAATTTCTCTTTCATCAAAATTATTAAAACATGCAAAAATAAAAAATAGCATGTTGTTTGTTGGTCAAGGTCAAACCTTTCAAATTTGGGAACCAACAGCATTTGAAAAATTTAAGACATCAGCAAGAAAAAAAGCAAATTCAAATCGAGCAAGTCTTAAATGGGAAAAACACTTTAACAATAACGAGGGGAAATAAGATGACAATTAACTTTAAAGCACCAGAGATAAAAGAACTTCAGCCACGACTTTTAGTTTTAGGAGTAGGTGGGGCTGGAGGAAACGCAATAAATGAAATGATTGATAACAAACTTCAAGGAGTAGAGTTTATTGCAGTAAATACAGATGCTCAAGATTTAAAGTTAAGTAAAGCAAAAACTAGAATTCAAATCGGATTAAATTTAACAAAAGGTTTAGGTGCAGGTGCAAAATTAGACATCGGACAAGCAGCTGCCGATGAATCGTTGAATGAAATTGTAAATACACTTCAAGGCGCAAATATGGTTTTTATTGCAGCTGGTATGGGTGGTGGAACGGGCACTGGTGCTGCTCACGTCATCGCTAGAGCTGCTAAAGAATTAAATATTTTAACTGTAGGTGTTGTGACTCTTCCATTTTTATATGAAGGTCCCTCAAGAATGCGAAGAGCACAACAAGGATTGGAAGAGTTAAGAAAACATGTGGATACTATTATTGTCATTCCAAACCAAAACCTATTTAAAATTGCAAATGAACAAACAACTTTTGAAGAGTCTTTTAATCTTTCAAATAATGTTTTGATGCATGGAGTTCAAAGTATTACAGATTTAATGGTAAGACCTGGATTAATTAATTTAGATTTTGCAGATGTTGAAACTGTAATGGCTTCAATGGGCAAAGCAATGATGGGAACTGGAGAAGCTGAAGGTGAAGGTAGAGCACTTAAAGCAGCAGAAATGGCAATCAGCAATCCATTAATTGATGATTATACTTTAAAGGGTGCTAAAGGTTTACTAGTAAATATCACCGGTGGTAAAGATTTAAAACTTTTTGAAGTTGACGAAGCAGTTAACAAAGTAAGAGCAGAAGTTGATCCAGAGGCTGAGTTAATTATAGGAGCAATAACAGATGCTGACTTAGACGGAAAAATGAGAGTTTCAATTGTTGCAACCTCATTAGATGGACAACAACCAGAGTCTAAATCAGTGGTAAATATGGTGCATAGAATACAAAATCGTAATCCAGGTTACTCTGATTTTTCAAATATGGGCTCTCCAGCATTTAATTTTTCAAATTCATCAAGCCCAATTACTCATGGTGCTAACGCTCTCAAGGTTGAGAATGAAATTGTTCAAGAACAAGAACAAGTAAGTGTTGAAAATAACATGATGAACGAAAATTTCGCTACAGAAAACAGTGTAGTAACAGAAAACATTGTCGAAGACAGCACTGTAAATGAAATGGAAAAATCGTTTACTCAAGAAGCAGTAGAAACATTTGAAGAAAAAAATGATGATGAAAATGTTCAAGAAGAAACATCAAATGATCTGAAGGAGTTTGGCGTAGATTCAGACTCACCAGATTTATTTAGCTCTGAAAGCGAAAACTCTTCTCCTTCAGATTTGTTAAATTCTGAGGATCGAGAAGATGAAGACGATCTTGAAATTCCTGCTTTCCTAAGAAGACAAAAAAATTAATGGTCTTCAAAGAAATAAATGGAAGCCACCATAGTACCGGATGTACAAAAACATTATCCAGTACTGCTAGAAGAAATTATTAGCGTTATCACCCCTCAACATGGTGGCACATTTATAGACTGTACATTTGGTCAAGGTGAATATTCAAAAAAAATATTAGAGTTTGAAAATACAAAAGTAATAGGACTTGATAGGGATATTGAAAGTCAAAAAGTTGCAAACTCAATTTTAGAAAACTTTGAAGATAGATTTATTTTCAAAAATTTAAAATTTAGTCAATTAACAAATTTAAAAATTAAAAACAAAAATATCAAAGGTGTTATTTTTGATCTAGGATATTCATTAACACAAATGAAAGATCCAAAAAAAGGATTGTCATTCAACTCAAAGACAGATTTAAATATGCAATTGGGTTTAAATAATTATTCAGCTGCCGATGCTATAAATAAACTGAATGCAAAAGAGTTGGAGAAAATTTTTAAATACTTTGGAGATGAAAAAGATGCAAAATATATTTCTAAAAATATTGTAAAAGAAAGATTAAATAAGAAAATTGATACACAGGGTTTAATTAAAATTGTTGATAAATCAAAAATAAGAAAAAATTTTAAAATACATAATTCAACTAAAGTTTTTCAAGCTCTTAGAATTTTTGTAAATAAAGAAATAAGTGAATTAATATATGGACTTATAAATGCTACAAAAGTGTTAAAAAAAGGAGGTGTTTTAGCTGTTGTTACATTCCACTCTTTAGAAGATAAAATTGTAAAGTATTTTTTAAAAAGTCTTTCTCAAAATAAGAGTATTTCGAGATATTCGCCTATTATAGATCAAAAGGAAACTCTTTTTAATTTAAGTCAAAAAAAACCAATTGTTCCATCTGATCTTGAGATAAAAGAAAACCCACCTTCAAGATCTGCAAAACTAAGATATGCAATTAAGAAAAGTGATTTCTTTAATTTTGACACAGATATAGAGGAAAAATTTAAAAATTTTTTAGAAATTGAAAAGTTTGGAGATAAACTTTGAAAAAATTATTACTAACATTAACAATTATAATTTTAGTTTTAACTACAGCAATTATAAAAAATACTACAAAAAAAATTGAAGATAAAATATTTGCTTATAAAGAAAGCATAAGACTTTTAAAATCAGATTTAGAAAATAGTCAGTTGGAATATGATTATCTAAGTTCTGCTGAAAAATTATTGGAATATCAATCTTTATATTTTGAAGATCAATTATTTCAAAAAAAAATAGAAGATATTAAAATTTATAATAATTCAGAAAATGTAAATAAATTAGAGGATTATAAAATAACTAAGGAAAAATGAGCAATTTTAAAGAAAGATTAACAATTGAAGATCACAAAAATGATTTTGTTTATAAAAAAAGTAATACTGGATTAAATATTCAATTTAATAGAGTTGCTTTTATTTTTTTTATCTTTTTTGTTATTTATTCAATATACACAATACATTTAATTCATTTAGGGTCTCGAGAGGCAAAAATTGAGAATACAAACAACAAACTTACTTTAAGTAGTGATCTTTATAGAGCAGATATTTTAGATATTAATGGAAATTATTTAGCAAAAACGGTTAAGTCTATTGATGTTGGTCTCAAAACTTCAGACATAATTAGTGAAGAAAAATTACTGTTAAGTCTAAAAATTATTTTCCCAGACAAAGATTTTAATGAAATTGAAAAAAAAATAGAAAACAAAAAGTTTTTTTATTTAGAGAAAAAAATTTCAGAAGAAAAATATGAGCAAATTATGAAGTTGGGAGATAAATCTCTTATCCCTGAAGAAAAAGTGCTTAGAATGTATCCACAGAAAAATCTTTTTAGTCATATTTTAGGACAAATAGATAGTGACAATAATGGTATTTCTGGGTTGGAAAAATCGTTAAATGAAAATCTTAGATCATCTAGAGACCCAATTAAATTAACTGTTGATAAAGATATTCAATTTTTGATTAGAAAAGAATTGTTAAAATATCAGGAAATTTTTAAAAGCAAAGGAAGTGCAGCGATTTTAATGAATGTTAATAATGGTAATATACTCTCTTTAGTTTCATTACCTGATTTTAATCCAAATGAGAGAAAAAGTATATCAGATGTAAATTATATTAATAGAGTAACAAAAGGAACATATGAACTTGGTTCAGTTTTTAAAGTTTTTACTTTTGCAAGTGCTTTAAATGAGAAATTAATTGAACCAGACACTGAATTTTTAGATTTACCAAAATCAATTAAGTGTGACAGATACAGGATTGGAGAATATGATAATGAAATACCTTCAGATTTAACTGCTGAGCAAATTTTAGTTAGATCTGGAAACATAGGATCTGTTCGAATTGCTCAAAAAGTTGGCCCAGAAAAATTTAAATCTTTTTTAGAGGATATTGGAGTATTGACTCAGATTAATTTTGACATTGAAGAAGTGGCACCTCAAATTGATTATGATTTTGGAAAATGTAGATTAGCAACAGCCTCTTTTGGTCATGGAGTAGCAACAACCATTCTTCAACTAGCAAAAGGATATGCTATTTTGTCTAATGGTGGCTACGATGTAAAACCAACATTGGTTCTTAAGGAAGATAATAAAAAAAATAAGGACAAAAGAATAATTAATAAAGGAGTTTCAGAACAAGTTGTTAATGCTTTAAGAAAAATTGTTAATACAGACGAGGGTACTGCTAGATTTGCAGATGTTCAAAATTATGAAATTGGAGGCAAAACAGGTACAGCCGATCAACCAGAAGGAGGAAAATATTCAGAGTCAAAAATAAATACTTTTAGTTCGGTATTTCCAACATCTAGTCCACAATTTGTATTTGTTGTGATGCTAGATACACCTAAAAAATCAAAAGATTATTATTATAAGTATAGGCATAGAAAAGGTGGATGGAAGGGAACACTTTATAATACAGCCGGGTGGACTTCAGTAGAAGTAGCAGGAAAAGTAATTGATAAAATTGGGCCTATTTTAGCCACAAAATATATACAGGTTAAATAATAATGTTACTTGGAAATTATTTTGATGGTATCCACAAAAATTATAAAAAATTATTTTTTTCAGGTATTTCTTTTAATACTAGATCGTTAAAAAAAAATAATATTTTCTTTGCAATTAAGGGAAATAGTATAGATGGAAATAAATTCATTTCTAAAGCTATAGAAAAAGGTTCTAAAATAATTGTAACAGAACAAAAATTAAAAGATTTTCGTAATGGAATTTTTTTTATAAGAACAAAAAATATAAGAAAATTATTAGCAGAAGTTTCATTTAAAATTTACAACAAAATACCAAAAAATTTAGTAGCTGTTACTGGAACTAATGGGAAATCTTCAGTTGCTGAATTTTATCTTCAAATAATGCAATTAAATAAAAAAAAAGTTGCTTCAATTGGAACACTGGGGGTTAAATCAAAAAATATAAATTTAAATTTATTTAATA